>JAQVCU010000037.1 GCA_028689635.1 Oscillospiraceae bacterium | reverse complement strand
GCTACCAACTGCGCTACACCCGGATATTTGCTATTCTATTCACTTTTCGCCGGTTCTCCCAAACCACCCGCGCTACCAACTGCGCTACACCCGGATATTGACTTACCTATTCACTTTTCGCCGGTTCTCCCAAACCACCCGCGCTACCAACTGCGCTACACCCGGATATTTACTTTTTCGGTTTCTGAAAATTTCACTGTCTGTGGTCAAAGCTGTGGTCAAATGCAATTTTGGGGTACTTTTCAATGGGCGGTCAAATCCAGCAATAGCCCGTGTTCCAAGGGCTTTCGGCGTTTCGGATTTGCCCGGCTCGGATACCGGCACGGCACTCCCAAAGCAGGCGCGGTACCAACTCCGCTACACCCGGTTATTTGATTTTGTTCCCATGCCGCACTTGCTCCCAAAGCAGGCGCGGTACCAGCTCCGCTACACCCGGTTATTTAATTTTGTACTCATTTCGCGTTTGGTCCCAAAGCAGGCTCGGTACCAGCTCCGCTACACCCGGCTCCCGGTTATTTGATTTTGTTCCCATTTCGCGATCGCTCTCAAAAAAAATCGTTTCTTATCATTTCCGCTTCGGTTTTCCGGGGTATTGTTTTGCAAAAAGAAGCGCCGCTATCAAAACTGCAACGCACACGCCGTCAACCGCAAGGTTTTTCGCGGCAGAGCCAGAGGAGGAACCGCCGCCAAAGCCCATAGCCGGTGGCTCAAAGCGTTGCCGATCCTTTTGCGGCCCGGCCGTGTCCCCGCTTTTTTCCGGCGCGCCGCTCTCGCTTTCCCCCTGTATCCCGGGGAAAGCCGCACTCTCGCCTGTGGCGCCGCCCCTTTCAGAGGCTCTGGTTTTTCCCGGCTCCGCCGCCGGCTTCAAAAGAAAACCGCTCCCTTTTTAGGAAGCGGTTCTTTGGGGACGGGAGCGCCCGCTCAGGCCTCGTAATCCGCCACAACGCGGTCCGTGATCACCTGATGGACAAATTTTTTCACTTCCAAATGGGCCGGATGGTTCTGATAGGCTTTCTCCGCCGCGTCGGTAAACTCGGTATAAAGGCAGACGTCATAGCCGTTGGGGTTGTAATTGATCCCCACTTCCGCCTGCAGCAGGCCCTCCACCTGTCCCTTAAGCCCTTCCAGCTTTTCTTTCATTTTTCGCGCGTTTTCTTCTTTTGTGCCGCCCGCCGCCAACGGCGCCAGCTTCCACATTACGATGTGCTTTACCATATGGATCTCCTCCCACAGCCTGTATTTTTTAAAGCATAACACGCGCCGAAACAAAAAACAAGGCTCCGGCCAGCGCCGAAGCCTTGTTTTCAGATGTACTTGTCGAAGGTCATGGCCGAAAGCTTCTCTTTCACAATGGCGGAGACCTCCTGAAATCCTTTGCGAAATTCGCAGGGCTTTTCTTTGGCCCTGGTGCAGATAAAATCGCTGTCGATGCACCGGGAAATGTTGATGGGCCCCTCAATGACCGAAACCACATCATAGACCGATATTTCCGCGGGGTTCCCGGCCAGCTCATAGCCGCCCTGAGTCCCTTTGAACGATTTTGTGATCCCCGCGCCCACCAGTTTGCGCAGGATCTTCAGCGAGAAGCGCAGGGTCACCCCCGTCACCTCGGAGATCGCCTTCGCGTCCATGCGGGTCTTGTTCTTTGCCAGCACATAAACGATGCGGACTGCATAATCCGATTCCAATGTCAGATGCACGTTTTCCCCCTCTTTTCCTGTGACACAGCAGCCCTTTCCCATCGGGGACGGGCTTTTTCCTTTATCTCTTCCGGCAAAACGCCGGTCAATCCAAAAAGTCTTTCAGCTTTTTGCTGCGGCTGGGATGGCGCAGCTTGCGCAGCGCCTTCGCCTCGATCTGACGGATGCGCTCACGGGTGACGTTAAACTCTTTGCCGACCTCTTCCAACGTACGGCTGCGGCCGTCCTCCAAACCAAACCGGAGGCGCAGCACCTTTTCTTCCCTGGGGGTCAGGGTCTGCAAAACGTCGCTGAGCTGCTCTTTCAGCAGGGTGTGGGAGGCGGCGTCCGCCGGGGCGGGGGCGTCGTCGTCGGGGATAAAGTCCCCCAGATGGCTGTCCTCTTCCTCGCCGATGGGCGTCTCCAGGGAAACGGGCTCCTGCGCCACACGCATGATCTCCCGCACCTTGTCCACCGGCATATCCAGCTCTTTGGAGATCTCCTCCGCCGTGGGTTCGTGGCCATTTTTGTGCAGCAGCTGGCTGGATACCTTTTTCACCTTATTGATGGTCTCCACCATATGCACCGGGATCCGGATGGTGCGCGCCTGGTCGGCAATGGCCCGGGTGATCGCCTGCCGGATCCACCAGGTGGCGTAAGTAGAAAACTTAAAGCCCTTGGTGTGGTCAAATTTTTCCACGGCCTTGATCAGGCCCAGGTTTCCCTCCTGGATCAGATCCAAAAACTGCATCCCGCGGCCCACATAGCGTTTGGCGATGCTGACCACCAGACGGAGGTTCGCCTCGGAAAGGCGCTTTCGCGCATAAGGATCCCCCTGGGCCATGCGGGTGGCCAGATCGATCTCTTCCTCCGGGGTCAAAAGCGGCACGCGGCCGATCTCCTTGAGATATACCTTGACCGGGTCGTCGATGCTGACGCCCTCGGCCGGCGCGGGGGCTTCCTCTTCCGCCTCCGCTTCCGGCACCGGGACGACTTCAAAATCCAGGTCCATCACCGGCTCGAAATCTTCAATGATCTCGATGTTTTGGCCTTCCAGCGTGTCGTAGAGCTTGTCCACCTGCTCTACGTCAAAATCCAGCTCTTCCAGCGCGTCCGTGATCTCTTTGGTGGTCAGTTTTCCCTTTGCCTTGCCTTGCTCGATCAGATCCTTGATCACCGTTTTTTTGTCTTGTGCTGCCATAGGTCTGCTCCATTCTCCCCAGTTTCACTCAGAATTTGCTCTTTCGCTCCCGGCTGGCTTGGGGTGCCGGAAGGGACAGCGTCCGAACTTCCCTCATATCGCGGTTTTGGCCGCGCTACAGGGTCGCCTTCGGCTTTTTACCCGCAAGACCGGCTATGTACTGCTTTAGCTCCTGGTCGTTCATCTGCGCCAGCTCCTGCGGGGTTTTTTGTTTTGCCTGGTCTTTGATGACTTTGATATAATCCTCCGCCTCGTCCCTCGTAAAGTTCTGCCCGTCCGCGGCTGCTATGATGCCGGAGATCCTGCCCATCTGCGCCTGATCAAACACGGCGGAGAGGGCGATCATATCCAGGCTTTCGTTCTCTTCCAGCCGGTCGCACAGACACGAGAACACCTGACGGTTGAAGGCCGTGATAAACTCCTCCGGCGAGATCCGCGAAAGGAGGTAATCCCGGTAATCCGGGTTTTTAAAGAGGATGGCGATCAGCCTTTCCTCGGCCAGGGCGGCCCGGATATTCCGGGAGCGCTCCGGGTCGGAGCGGTCTTTTTTGTCCACCGCAAAGGTGGAAAGATCCCGCGCCTGCTTTTTTTCCGCGCTGCGGGTGCGCTGGCGGATGGCGTGATCCACCTGCAGCAGCAGGGTGCTTTTTTCCACCCGCATCTCCTCCGCCGTGCGGGAAATATACACGTCCCGCTCGATCTCGCTGCTGATCCCCGCCATAAAAGCGACAAAATCTTTTAGATAGGCCACTTTTCCCTCGGCGGTATCCAGGTCGTATTGAGAGCGGATCTTCTCTATCTCAAAATTCATGGCGCTGTCGCTGCCGTCGATCAGCAGCTTAAAGCGCTGGGAACCATATTTTTTGATGTACTCGTCCGGATCCTTCGCCCCGGTCATGGAAAGCACCTTCACCTTGAGCCCGATCTCTCCAAAAATATTGATGGCCCGCTTGGTAGCCGCCTGCCCCGCCCCATCGGAATCGTAGGCAATGACCACTGTGTTGGCGTATTGAGAGATCAGCCGGGCCTGTTCGCTGGTAAGGGAGGTGCCCAGAGTGGCCACCGCGTTGCCAAAGCCCCCCTGGTGCAGGGCGATGACGTCCATATATCCCTCCGCCAGGATCAGCACGTTTTCCTTGGTGGCTTTGGCCAGGTTCAGGGCAAAAAGGTTTCGGCTTTTTTTAAACACCGGCGTGTCGGGGGAGTTCAGATATTTGGGCCCGCCTTCCCCCATGATCCGGCCGCCGAAGGCGATGACGTTGCCGCGGATATCGATGATGGGGAACATCACCCGGCCGCGGAACTGGTCGAAATACCGCGTCTTATCCTTGCTGCTCTGCACGGCGATGCAGGCCGCCGCCAACTCCTCCCGGGTAAAGCCCTTTTGGGTCAGATGGCGCAGGGTCATATCCCAGGAGTCCGGCGCGAAACCCAGCCCAAAGCGGCGGATGGTGGCGTCCGAAAGTCCCCGCCCCCTCAGATATTCCAGCGCCTGTTTTCCCATGGGGCTCATCAGACAGCTAAAATAGAAGCGGGCGGTTTCCCGGTTGGCCTCCAGCACCCGGCTTTTCATCCGGGCGGCACGGTCGTCGTAGCCGTCCTCCGGCATGGCCAGGCCCGCGCGATCCGCCAGCAGCTTTACCGCCTCAATGTACTCCAGGTTTTCTACCCGGCGGATAAAGGTAATGACGTCCCCGCCGGTACCGCAGCCAAAACAGTAAAAGGATTGGTTGTCCGGGTAGACCGTAAAGGAAGGGCTCTTTTCGTTGTGGAAGGGGCACAGGCACACCAAATTTCTGCCCCGGCGCTTGACGGGAACATAGGAGGAGATCACACCTTCAATATCGTTGCGCAGCTTAAGCTCCTGCAGGAACTGTTCGCTCAGCATGTTCTCCTTCCCCCTTTCAGCCGTTCATCACATTCCAGGATTTGGGGATAAACAAATCGCTGTATACCCCGATGGCGTACCGGTCGCTCATGCCGGAAATATAGTCGCAGGCGGCGCGGTGAGCGCCTTCCCGTTCCCCCACCGCCTTGTATTCTGTTGGAAGTTTTTCCGGATATTTGACAAAATATGCATACAGGGCCTTGACCACGTCCTCGGCCTTGCCCTCCTCGCCTTTGGCCACGGGGTTGGTGTACACCGCTTCGAACATAAAATCCCGCAGGCGGTGGAAAGCCCGGAGGCATTCCGCGCTCATGGCCACCGTCTCGCTGCTGTTTTCGATCAGGGAGGTGGTCAGGGTGGCGATCCTTTCGCTTTTTCCCCGGCCCAGAACATAGGAGACGTCCCAGGGCAGATCCCCCTCCGAAAGCACCCCGGCGCGGACGGCGTCGTCGATGTCGTGGTTGATGTAGGCGATCTTATCGGCGTAGCGGAGCACCTGGCCCTCCAGGGTTGCGGCTTCCCGGCCGGAGGTGTGGCAGGCGATGCCGTTTTTGACTTCCCAGGTAAGGTTCAGCCCCTGGCCGCCGTTTTCCAGGCACTGCGCCACCCGCACGCTTTGCAGATAATGGCGGTAGCCCTTGGGGCAGACCTCGTCGAGCGCCCGCTCCCCCGCGTGGCCAAAGGGCGTATGCCCCAGGTCGTGCCCCAGGGCCATCGCCTCGATCAGGTCTTCGTTGAGGCGCAGGGCGCGCCCCACCGTGCGGGCGATCTGGGAGACCTCCAGGGTATGGGTAAGCCGGGTGCGGTAATGATCCCCCTCCGGGCTTAAAAACACCTGGGTCTTATGCATCAGCCGCCGGAAGGATTTGCAGTGCAGGATCCGGTCACGATCCCTCTGGAAACAGGTGCGGATAGGGCAGGGCTCCTCCCGGCGGCTCCTGCCGCGGGAATCGGCGGCGCAGACAGCGCCCGGGGCGAGGGTCTCCCGCTCCCTCTGCTCCGATTGTTCGCGAACAGTCACCGGCACGACCTCCTTTTTTTGACGTCTCGGCAGGCAAAAAGGCAAAAAACAGGCGTTTCCCGCCTTTCGTTTTCCCTAATGATATAATACGGCGTCTTTTGTAAAAATTCCTGCTTGTTTTGTAAAAAATTTTTGCTATTCCAAATCGGCGCAGATCTCCTCCACCACCCGCGGATAGACCGACGCCGCCGTAAGCTCTTCCAGCTCTTTGCCAAAGGCCGCCGCCCGGGCGCTGGTCATCATCACCCGAAGGCGCACCGCCGCGCCAAAGTCGGAATCGAGGGTCCTGGCGTTGTATTTTGGCAGGATATAGCTGATCTTGCCGTAAAGGCTGTAATCAAACTCCATCTCGATCACCGTGCAGGGGTTCATGTGCAAAATGCGGGCGGCGTCCACGGCGATCTTAGCGCCGTGGGAATAGGCCCGCACCAGCCCCCCCGCCCCCAGCAGGATGCCGCCGAAATAGCGGGTCACCACCACCACAAGGTCGGTAAGCCCCTCCTTTTGCAGCACATCCAGCACCGGGATGCCCGCTGTCCCCTGGGGTTCCCCGTCGTCGCTGTAGCGCCGGGTCTGGCCGTCCCGGAGGATATAGGCCCATACGTTGTGGGTGGCGTCCCAGTAACGGCTCTTTTTCTCCGCCACAAAGGCCTGAGCCTGTTCCTCGCTGCTCACCGGGCACACATGGCCGATAAAGCGGGATTTCCGCTCTACAAATTCGTCGGAGGCTTCCTCCGCTATGGTTTTATAGGGCTGCATGGCGGCCTCCTCTCCGGATACGAATAAAAGACGGCGCCAGATCTCTCCGCGCCGCCTCATATCCGTATATCCAGATTTTATTGTCCAGCTCTGCCGAAACGCTTGTTGAATCTGTCAACGCGGCCACCGGTGTCTACCAGTTTCTGTCTGCCGGTAAAGAAGGGATGGCATTTGGAGCAAACCTCGACTTTAATATCCTTCTTGGTGGAACTGGTCTCGATCACTTCACCGCAAGCGCAGGTGATGGTGGTGGGCCCATAGTTGGGATGGATTCCTTGTTTCATGCGAGTCACCTCTTTCTATATATCAAGTCAACATTAGTATGTTATCACAACATTTTTTAAAATGCAAGCTTTTTTGCGGCTTCCCGGCCGGTTTCCCCGTATTTTCCAGCGTTTTAGCGGCGCGGGGAGAGGCAG
The DNA here is from genome assembly GCA_028689635.1 of Oscillospiraceae bacterium. Taxonomy (GTDB): domain Bacteria; phylum Bacillota; class Clostridia; order Oscillospirales; family Ruminococcaceae; genus JALELV01. The sequence goes on along the minus strand of JAQVCU010000037.1, from coordinate 15,060 downwards.
ATCCCCTCAAAAGCCCATTTTCTCGGTCATGGCCTTGCGCAGGCCCCCTTCCAGCGCTTGGGCGCTCTCCTGGTTCTCGCCCCGGATCATAAAATACACCTTGATCTTGGGCTCGGTTCCGGATGGGCGCACCACAATGACGCTGCCGCCTTCCAGGCCATATTCCACCACGTTGGATTTGGGAAGGCAGATCTCGGTTTTAACGCCGCCTTCGTCTTTTTCGGAGGCCAGGTAATCCGCCAGCCACAGCCGTTTCAGGCCGCAGATCTCCGCCGGCGCCTGTCCGCGCAGGGCCTCCATGATCTCGTTCATGCGCTCCATGCCCGAAGCGCCTTCGCAGGTAAAGCTCGCCTGGGTGTTGAGGAAGGTGCCGTAGCGCGCATAAAGGCCGTCCAGCACATCCACCAGGGTACGCCCCTCTTTTTTATATGCCGCCGCCATCTCACAGATCAGCATGGCGGCGTTTACCGCGTCCTTATCCCGCACATAGGTGCCGGAAAGATAACCGTAGCTCTCCTCAAAGCCAAAGAGATACCGGCCCTCCTCGCCCTTCTGCTCCAGATAAAGGATCTGCTCGCCGATGTATTTAAAGCCGGTAAGCACGTTGACGACCTCCACGCCGTTATCCTTTGCCAGGGCGTCGATCATGGAGGTGGTGACGATGGTCTTGATCACAATGGGATCTTTCGCCAAAGTTCCGGCCGCCTTTTTGGTGCGGATCAGATAATCGGTAAGCAGCACGCCTACCTCGTTGCCGGTAAGCAGCCGGTATTCCCCGCCCTGCCGTACAGCGATGCCCACCCGGTCGCAGTCCGGGTCGGTGGCCAGCAGCAGATCCGGGTTTTTCTCCTGGCAAAGCTCAAGCCCTTTCTGCAGCGCTTCCCGGATCTCCGGGTTCGGGTAGGGACAGGTGGGAAAGTTGCCGTCCGGGGCTTCCTGCTCCTTTACCGGATAAACCTTTTCCACCCCGATGCGATCCAGAATGCGGCGGACGCAAAGGTTCCCCGCCCCGTTAAGCGGGGTGTAGACCACCGAAAGCCCCGCTTCCCGGCAGATGTCCCCGTCCACCGACTGAGCGTATACCGCGTCCAGATAGCGGCCGATGAGATCCTCCCCGATATAAACGATGGAGCCGTCGGCCAGGGCCTCGTCAAAGCCCTTCACCTTCACGCCGTCAAAAAGATCCGCCCGCTGCATATGTTCCATCACCGCGGCGGCCGCCTCCTCCGTCATCTGGCAGCCGTCCTCGCCATAGGCCTTATAGCCGTTGTACTTTGCGGGGTTGTGGCTGGCGGTGATCATGATCCCGGCCTGGCAGTGAAGATCCCTCACCGCAAAGGAGAGGGCAGGGGTAGGCATCAGCTGGCGGTAAAGATGGGCGCGCAGGCCGTTGGCGGCCAGCACCCGCGCGCATTCCCTGGCAAAAAGTTCGGAGTTGTTGCGGCTGTCATAAGAGATCGCCACCGCCCCAGATCCATATTTTTCCAACAGGTAGCCCGCCATGCCCTGGGTGGCGCGGCGCACGGTATAGATGTTCATGCGGTTGCTGCCAGCCCCCAAAACGCCCCGCAGGCCTCCGGTGCCAAACTCCAGTTCCCGGTAAAAACGGTCGAAGATCTCTTCATCCTTTCCCTTTATGGACAAAAGCTCTTCCTTCAGCGCCGGGTCCTCCAGGGGATATTCCAACCATCTTTGATAGCTTGCCTTCTCTGTCATGGAACAGGCCTCCTCTATTTTATGATGCGATCTTTCAAAATTTTTATGGGATATTACAAACAGTTTCCGTTTTCATTATACTATATCTGTATGTATTGCACAAGTAAAATCTTCTCCTCCCTTTTGCAGCTTTTTTACATATTTCACGCTTTTTTTCCAGTCCCATAGAAAACGCGCCGCGAAGTTGCTATAATAAGGTTGTTACCATCCATTTTATCGGATCGGAGGGGTCGTCTTGTTTTCCAAGATCAACAGCCTGGGCCTGTTGGGGCTTCAGGCCTATGCCGTGGCGGTGGAGGTGGATCTTTCCCAGAGTATGCCGTCCTTTGATGTGGTGGGCCTGCCTGACGCTTCTGTCAGGGAATCCCGCGACCGGGTGCGTTCCGCCATCCGCAACTGCGGTTTTGTTTTTCCCGTGGGGAAGATCATCGTCAATCTGGCCCCTGCCGACGTCAAAAAGCAAGGATCCCTGTACGATCTTCCCATTTTCCTGGGCATCCTGAAGGCTGCCGGGATGTTGGACGCGGATCTTGACTCCGCCGCCTTTGTGGGGGAGCTCTCCCTTTCTGGGGAGATCAAGGGCTGCGCCGGCGTGCTGCCCATGGCGCTGCAAGCCCGCGACCTGGGCCTGCAAAGCCTGTTCGTCCCCCGGGAGAACGCCGCGGAAGCCGCCGTGGTGGACGGGATCGACGTTTACGCTGTGGGCTCTGTCTCCGAGCTGCTGGAGCATTGGCGGGGAAAATCCGCCCTTTCCTCGCAGCCTCACCTTCCCTTTACCCCGGGGCAGGAGGAATATCCCCTGGATTTTGCCGACGTCAAGGGCCAGGCCGGCGCCAAACGGGCGCTGGAGGTGGCCGCCGCCGGCGGGCACAATATTTTGCTGGTGGGTTCCCCCGGGGCCGGGAAAAGCATGCTGGCCAAACGCATCCCCACCATCCTGCCGGAGATGACCTTTGAGGAGGCCCTGGAGACCACCAAGATCCACTCTGTGGCGGGGGCCCTTTCCGGCGGATCCCTGATCTCTGTGCGGCCCTTTCGCGCCCCGCACCACACCATTTCCCCGGCGGGGCTCTCCGGCGGCGGCGTGATTCCCCATCCCGGCGAGATCTCTCTGGCTCACAACGGCGTGCTTTTCCTGGATGAGCTGCCGGAATTTTCCCGCACTGCCATGGAGGTGCTGCGCCAGCCCATGGAGGATAACGTGGTCACCATCTCCCGGGTGGCGGGCACCCTTTCCTACCCCTGTTCGGTGATGGTGGTGGCCGCCATGAATCCCTGTCCCTGCGGCTACTATGGGCACCCGGTCAAACAATGCACCTGCGCCCCCGGCGCAGTCTCCAAATATCTTGCTAAAGTCTCCGGCCCTTTGCTGGACCGCCTGGATCTGCACATCGAGGTAGCGCCCGTCGCCTATGAGGATCTCGCCTCCCACGAACGGAAGGAGGAATCCTCCTTCGAGATCCGCGCCCGGGTCAACCGTGCCAGAAAGCTTCAGCAGGAGCGCTACCGCACCCTGGGCGTCTCCTGCAATTCCAAGCTTACTTCCCCTCTGGTCAGCCGCTTCTGCGTCATGGACGACGGGGCTTCCGCCCTTTTGCAGCGTGCTTTTGACACCATGGGCCTCTCCGCCCGCGCCTATGACCGCATCCTCAAGGTCTCCCGCACCATCGCCGATCTGGACGGCGAAGAGACCATCAAGCGTTCCCATGTGGCCGAGGCGGTCCAGTACCGCAGCCTGGACCGCAAATATTGGCAGCGGTAACGCCGTTTCCCCTTATCCGAAAACGCAAAAAACGCCCGGGGACGGAAGAAAACCTCCGTCCCCGGGCGTTGCTGCGTTTAAAACAGCACAGAAACCCCGGATATGAGCAGCAAAAAGTTGTTGAGCCGGGCAAATTTCACCTGGTCGATCCTGGTGTACAGCCGGGCCCCCGCCCACAAGGCCAGCCCCAGAGGGATCATCCCGACCGCCAAGCGCCACAACGTCCCCGGCGTATAGGCGCCAGAAGCGCCAAAGGATACCGCCAAAACGCTGTTGAGCACCACCCAGACCGAGGCCATGGTGGCTCGAAACTCATCCTTCTCCTCCAGGCGCAAAGTGGCATAGACCACCAGAAGCGCCCCGCCGGAGACGAACATACCGTGGATCACCCCGGCCGCCAGCAGCACCAGCCACAAAGCCCAGCCCGGCAGACGGGCGCGGCCCGGCCGCAGCATATTTTTCAGCGCCACCGCCACGATCAGCACTCCATAGCCGCGCAGCAGAAAAGGCAGCGGCAGGGTCTGGAACATCCACATCCCTGCCGCCATTCCCACAGCCATTCCCAGAAGGATCCGTCCCAACTCTTTCCAACGGATATACCGCCAGCCCTGCACCGCCACCCCCAGACAGGCCAACAGCGTAAACAGGTTCAGCAGGGCCTTCGCCTCGTCCACCCCCAACAGGCGGATGGAGAAGGGCATGGCCAACAGCGTTCCGGCAAAGCCGGTGATGGCCTGGATGATATTGGCCAAAAACAACACCAAAAAAAACAACAGATCTTTTCCTGTCAGCCCCATGGCGTCCTCCCAGTTTAGTCGTCAGCGCCCGCCTTACACGCTTCTCCAATCGTAAGGCAACAGCTCCCGCAGCGTCACGGCCTACCCCGGCGCCACCAAGACCACGGCGTCCAGGTTATCCGGATGCAGCTGGCTTAAAAACTCGCGGCAGCGCCCGCAGGGCGGCATAACGCTGCCCTTTTCCCCCACTGCGGCCACTTTCAGGATCCGGCTTTCGCCGTCGGTGACCATGGCCGCCGCCGCGCTGTGTTCGGCGCAAAAACCCATGGAGCAGCAGGTATCGATGCAGACCCCACAGTACACCTTTCCATTGGCGCCAAGCAGGGCGGCGGCAACGCTTCCGGCCTCCGCCGCATCGGAAAGCCTGCGCCCGCCCACTTTTTCCATGGCCAGCCGGATCAGTTCTTCAAGCTCCATTGTGTCCCCTCTTTTCATAATTCTATGATCAAAATATACTCTTTGTATTTTTATTTGTGATATTTTCCGCCGGAGGAGATCTGAAAGCCGCGGTAGATCTGCTCCAACAGCATTACCCGGGCCAGCTGATGGGGAAAGGTCATGCGGGACATGGAAAGCCGCAGATCGGCGCGCTCTTTCACCGCGCCATCCAGCCCCCAGGAGCCGCCGATCACAAACACCACCTGGCTTTTCCCTCCCAGCGGGATCTCTTCCAGGACCTTTGCCAGCGCAGGGGAATCCATTTCCTTCCCCTCGATGCACAAGGCGGCCGCATAGGCCCCCTGGGGGATCTTTTCCAAGATCCGCCGTCCTTCCTCCGCCAGGCAACGTTCAATTTGGGCCGCAGAGGGATCCTGCCCCACCCGGGCCTCCTCCAGCTCCACCACCCGGGGGCTGCAAAACCCGCCCAGACGTTTTAAATATTCCCCGCAGGCGTCCCGCAGATAGGCTTCTTTCAATTTTCCCACGCAAAGCACTGTCACGCCCAGCATCCGCATTTCCTCCCACTTTTAGAAGATCGTCATCTCCCCCGCCTGGTACCGCGGCGCCACCGCCAGGGTAAAATCCAGCCCCTCTCGGCAGCCGCCTTCCTGCAGGGCGTTGACCGCCGTTTGGTAGGCGATGCCGGGATGGTTGTTCTCCGCGCTGAGATGGCCCAACACAAACCTCGTCGTCCCGCGCTCTGCCATGCGCAGCAGCTGACGGGCGCAGTCCTCGTTGGAGAGATGGCCTTCCTTCCCCTGGATCCGCCGCTTCAGGGCGTAGGGATAGGGGCCAGCCAACAACATGCTCCTGTCGTAATTGGATTCCATCAGCACCAGGTCGCAGCCGCTCAAGGCCCGATCCGCCTCTTCTGTCACCACCCCCAGATCGGTGGAGACGGCGATCTTCCGCTCATCCGGCAGGATAAAGCGGTAGCCCTGGCTATGTACGCTGTCATGAGAGGTGCGAAACCCCTGCACCTCCATGCCGCCCACCTCCAAAGGCGTCTCCTCCAGCTGCTGCACCACCGTATCGGGCTGCAGATGGCCGTTCTCCGCAAGGTAATCCAACACCTCGACAGAGGCATACACCGGCGTCTTCAGCTTTTTCAGCAACACCCGCAGGCCCCGGATATGGTCGATGTGCTCGTGGGTAATGAGGATCCCCCGAATCTTTTCCGGCGGGAGGGAGACGCTTTCCAGCGCCGCCAGGATCCCCTTACAGCTGATGCCCACATCCACCAGCACGCCGCCGTCTCCGGTGCCGATATAGGTGCTGTTGCCGCTGCTGCCACTGCATAATGTGCAAAAACGCGCCATGCTGTTCAAAACCCTCTCAAAAAAGCGTCTGCCGGAAAGGTCTCCTGCAGACGCTTTGCAAAATACGTTCTCGATCAAACGGCTTTTTCCGCCGCGCTGTCGGGCATGGTCACCTTGCGAATATTGGCCCCAAGGGAGAGGAACTTCTCCACCACGTCCTCATAGCCGCGCTCCACATGGTAAATATCCTCGATCTCCGTCACGCCGGAGGCCATGAGCCCTGCGATGATCAGCGCCGCGCCGGCCCGAAGGTCAGTGGCCTTCACCGGAGCCGCCGTCAGCTCCCGCACGCCTTCCACCACGGCCACCCGGCCGTCCACCTGGATATGCGCGCCCATCCGGCGCAGCTCGTCCACGTATTTAAAGCGGTTGTCCCAAACGCCCTCCGTCACCACGCTGGTGCCCTCGGCCGCCGCCAGCATCGCCGTCATCTGGGGCTGCATATCGGTGGGGAACCCGGGATGGGGAAGGGTTTTTAGGCTGATCTTGCGGATCGGCCCGGTGCGGGTGACCCGCACAGAATCGTCATGCTCCGTCACCGTGGCGCCCGCCGCCACCAGTTTGGCGGTGATGGACTCCAAATGCTTCGGGATCACATTTTTCACAAGGACATCGCCGCCGGTGGCCGCGGCAGCCACCATATAGGTGCCCGCCTCGATCTGATCCGGGATGATGGAATAGGTGGCGCCGTGCAGATGGGGGACCCCGTGGATCTTGATCACATCCGTACCGGCGCCGCGGACATCCGCGCCCATGGAGTTGAGGAAATTGGCCAGATCCACGATGTGGGGTTCCTTGGCCACGTTTTCCAGAATGGTGGTGCCTTTGGCCCGAACCGCCGCCAGCATCACGTTGACTGTGGCGCCCACCGTCACAACGTCAAAATAAACATGACTCCCCAGCAGCTCCTCCGCCGTGGCGTTGATGATGCCGCCCGGATCGATATCCGTGTGGGCCCCCAAGGCCGAAAAGCCTTTCAGATGCTGATCGATGGGGCGGACGCCGCCAAAATTGCAACCGCCGGGCATGGCCACCTCCGCGCGCCGGTACCGCCCCAGGAGGGAACCGATAAAATAGTAAGAGGCCCGCATGTTTTTGGTCAATTCGTAGGGGACCACCGGCTCCCGGATCACGGAAGCGTCCACTTCGACCGTCGTTTTATTGAGGATCCGGATCCTCGCGCCAAGCTCCTGCAGGATCTTGAACAAATAAGAAACGTCGCTGATGTTGGGGATATTTTCCAGAACACAAGGGCCCTCTGCCAAAATCACGGCAGGGATAATTGCAACAGCAGCATTTTTCGCGCCGCTGATGACAACTTCCCCCTTCAGAGGTCCGCCGCCTTCCACCAAAAATTTTTCCAATGCGGCACTCTCCTTAATCTCATGTATGATGGGGAACGATCTATAGTGGGGGCCTGGACGCCGCCGCTGAAAACGGCCGAAAAGGCGGTCAGTCCGCCGCGTCCCAGATCCCGCATGATATCACCGCCAAAGATGGGCATAGGAAAACAAGATATCAACGCTATCTTTTTGTTATTATATCACCTTTTGCTGCAAAATAAAAGCCAAAAGCGCAAGAACTTTTCTCCGATGCAGCCTCGCTCTCCAAAGGGCTCTCCCGCTTCGCCGGTTTAAAATTTCTCAAAAAATAAGCGCGCGGAAAACCGCGCGCTTATTTAAAATCATGAGAAGGGTTATCTTCCAGGATATCGGTTGCCGACATACATGGCCGGATCCATATAACGGCCGTTGATGCGGACCTCAAAGTGGCAATGGTTTCCGGTGGCTCGGCCCGTCATACCGACATAGGCGATCAAATCGCCCTGGTTGACATAATCCCCCACCTTGACATTGAGGCCGCTGCAATGAGCATACAGCGTCTGGACGTTGTTGCCATGGTCGATCATCACATGGATGCCGTAGGCACCTTGCTGTTTGGCGATAACCACAGTACCGGAAGCGGCCGCCCGGATGGGAGTGCCGCGGGAAGTGGCGATATCCATTCCCGTATGGCCCCAATAGCCGTTGATGCCGCAGGAGACATAACCGCCGTCCACAGGCCACATAAAGGAACTGTTGCTGTTGCTGTTGGGCACGTTTGCCAAAGGCGCGGCCGTCCCGGTGACGATCTCCTGCGCCACAGGCTCCTTAAGAACCGTTGTGCTCAGCACCGTGCGCTCGGTCTCCGTCCCATCGATATAAACGACGTCCGCCGTGACCTCTTTCAGGCCCTTCTGGCCATAGGAAACTACCTTAGTATAGCCGCGAACCTGGGAGGTATCCACCGTCTCATTGACCGTGAAAGGAATCTCCTCGTCGTAAACCTCTGTAACGACCCGCTTGACCTTTAGAAAAGGTTCCGAGCGGGAGATCAGCACTTCCTGGCCGACAAACAGCTCCTCTTCGATGTTGGGGTTAAGCTGCTTGAGCTCCGAATATGGGACATCCTGCTCCTGCGCGATCAGCGTGGGGGCGTCGCCCGCTTTTACGGTGTAGACCACCTCGCCCGCTACCTCAGAGGTCAGAACGTCCGCCATGGAGTTGTAGTCCACAATGGAAGTGATGGGGTAAAGCCCCTCCTGGAAACGGATGTCCTTGACAAATTCCACCCGCTCGTCTTCCGCGCCGGTGCGGTGTTCATCCAGGATCCCGTCTAAAAGCAGCTGCAGTTTTCCTTCATCCAGCGCAGCACCCAGGAAAGTATCGTCCACATAAAGCCCGCTGGCTTCCATGATCTCGTTGCCGGAGGCACTGATCAGTTCGTTGGCCAAAGCCGACGCCGAAGTCAGCTCCTCGTCGCTTACCACCGCAAGGGAATATCGCGGCACAGCGTCCAGGGGTTCTTCATAGTCCTCGTAAATAATACGGCCCTGCATGATCTTTTCGGCGTCTTCAAAAACCGATTCATCGGAAATGTAACCGATATCCTCGCCGTTGTATTCCACCGACAGAGCAAACTGCATATCCCGGAAATGGTTCACCGTAACCACCAAAACCACCGCGGCCGCCGCTGGCGCCGCGTAGTTCAGCAGGCTGCAGCACAGCCGCCCAAGCGCCTGCACGCACTCCCATGTGATCTGGGCCGCCGCCTTTGCCTGGGCGGCTCTGCCCTGCTGCTTTGCAATCGACAACTTAAAGCTCACATCCGATACCGCATGACGGACGCGGCGAACGGGAAGAAGCATTTCTTCTTTGGTCAGCTTCGCCCTTCTGGCCCAGGTGCTGCCAAGTTTTTGACCCTTGACGATGGCGTGGAGCCGAAGCCTGGCCGCCAGCTTATAGCTGCGGCGTTTGAGCTTGCGCAGACTGCGGGTCAGCTGGATCCCAAGATAATGAAGACGCCTATATGCCTGATCGCTCAGATGATTCCATTGATTGTTCCAGGAGGAGGCAGTGATGCTCCCGCCCATAGAGTCCCGCGCTTTCTCTTCGGAAGCGCCCTTCTCTGTATGGCGAGCCATTGGAACCACTCCTTTCGTAAGACCTGCCCAAATTGGCCGGCCACTTCCGCCATAAAAACGACGAAAGAAAATTGCTTTACGCGTGAGGCGTATACGTACTCTTTTATTATACACAAAAACGAGATTTAATCAATATTTTTCGGAAATTTGAGGAAAGTTAAAGCACATTTCCCCTCAAAAAAGGCCTGTTTCTGGCCCAGCCGCCAAAGTTTTCCACCATGACGTCCATTATTTTTCGGCATTTTCACCATATTGCCGGCTGGCTTTTTCTTCCGAAAAAAAATTTTCACCGCTCGTTTTGCAGCCTTTATTATAACGGATCGCCATGAACAAACCGTGAATAAACCATGTTGCTTTTTCCCCACTTATTTGAACACTGCCTGACGGCGCTGCAAAAAAAGACGGGGAAAGGGCGTTCCGCTCTTTCCCCGTCTATCTGTTTTTTTACAGGATCTTACTGAGAAAATCTTTCAGCCGCGGATTCTGTGGATTGCCAAAGAATTCCTGCGGCGGCGCCTGTTCCAGAATACGTCCCTCGTCCATGAACAGCACCCGGGTACCCACCTCCCGGGCAAAGCCCATCTCATGGGTCACCACCACCATGGTCATGCCCTCGTGGGCCAGTTCGATCATCAGGTTCAGCACTTCGCCTACCATTTCCGGATCCAAGGCGGAGGTGGGCTCGTCAAAAAGCATCACATCCGGCTCCATGGCCAGGGCCCGGACAATGGCGATCCTCTGCTGCTGCCCGCCGGAAAGCTGGGACGGATAAGCCCCTGCTTTTTCTGCAAGGCCGATGCGCTCAAGCAGCTTCATCGCTACGGCGCGGGCCTCCTCCTTCGTCTTGAGCTTTTGCTTTACCGGCGCCAGGGTGATGTTGTCCAGCACGCTGAGGTGGGGAAAGAGGTTGAACTGTTGGAACACCATGCCCATTTTCCGGCGGACATGGTTGATGTTGCAGCCCTTTCCGGTAATCTCCTGCCCTTCAAACCAGATCTCCCCGCCGGTAGGCTTTTCCAGCAGATTCAAGCAGCGGAGAAAGGTGGATTTTCCGGAGCCGGAAGGCCCAACCACAACCACTTTTTCCCCTTTTTCAATGGTCTCGCTGACGTCCTTGAGGACTTTGACCTCGCCAAAATCCTTATACAGATGTTTAACCTCTATCACTGCGGGCCAGCCTCCTTTCCAAAACTGCAAACAACCGGGAAAGCCCCAGCGTCATGATCAGATAGATGATGGCCACGGCAAACAGCGGGACCCAGGCGTTGTAAGTGGCGTTGCGAATGGCGTCCCCCACTTTGGTCAGGTCGCGGATCGCGATGTATCCGGCCACAGAGGTCTCCTTGACCAGCACAACAAATTCATTGGTATAGGTGGGCAGCACCGCGCGAAATGCCTGGGGGACGATAATGGAGAGCATCGTCTGGGCCTTGCTCAGCCCCAGGGAACGCCCGGCCTCCATCTGCCCCGCGTTAACGCCCTGGATCCCCGCCCGGAAGATCTCGCAGCAGTAAGCCCCCGAGTTGATGCCAAAGGCCACCACGGCGATGTGCAGCTTGTTCCAGCCCAGCGGCGCAAAAACCACAAAGGAGAAGATCAGCAGCTGCGTCACAACAGGCACGCCCCGGATCACGGTGATGTAAACCGTGGATATTCCCCGGAGCAGACGGCTTTGGGACACCCTCATTAAGGCGAGTACCGCGCCGATCACCGTCCCGATCAGTATCGCCCCCAGGGCGATGATTATGGTATTACCCACGCCTTCCAGGATCAGCTTCCAGCGATCCTTGGCGATGAGGCAGGTCTCAATTTGTTCCCAAAGCTTCTGCCACCACATAGATACAACTCTCCTTTTGATACAGCACAGGGGCGGGGCCGCAAGCGGCTCCGCCCGATGGCTGTTTCTGCCAAACCCTCAGGGGGTTATTTCTTGATGATGATAACCTGCTTGGAGGAGTAGTAAGGCTCGGAGAAATCCACGCTCGCGAGACGCTCCTCGGTGATGCTCATGCCAGCGGCGGCAAAGTCGATCACGCCGGTATCCAGGGCGGAGAGCAAGCTGTCGAAAGCCATATCTTCTACCTGAAGCTTAACGCCCATATCCGCGGCGATCAGCTGGGACATGGAAATATCGAAGCCTACAGGATCTCCGGCGCCGTCGGTGTACTCAAAAGGCGGGAAGCCGGTGCTGGTGCCCATGATGACCGCGGTGTCGCCCTCGGTAGCCAGAGCCTCAGGGATGACGATGTTGCCGTCAGCGGGCATGAAGGCCGCCACAAGGGATTCGTAGGTGCCGTCGCCTTTGATCTTGGCGATGGTGGCGTTGATGCTGTTGAGCAGCTCGGTGTTGCCCTTTTTCACAGCGATGGCGTATTCTTCGATGGCCAGATTGATGTCAACGATCTGCAGGTCGTCGTTGGCGTCCACAATGGATTTCGCGGGCAGCTCGTCGATGACCACCGCGTCCAGAGCGCCGGCTTTCAGATCCAGGGAAGCGTCGATGCCGGTCTTATAGGAAAGGATTTCGGCGTCGGTGATGTTCTCGGTGACGAAAGTTTCGCCGGTGGTACCGGCCTGCACGCCGATCTTTTTGCCGTAGAGATCTTCCGCGGCGGTGATGACCCAACCCGTTTCCTCGGGGGCGGGCTCAGAGGACTCGCTGGATTCGGAAGGGGCGGTGGAAGATTCCGAAGACGAAACAGGGGTGCTGCCGCAGCCGGCCAGCATACCGCAGGCCATTACAACAGAAATCAGAAGTGCCAATATCTTTTTCATTTGTCTTACCTCCAAAATTTGGGGCGCCGGTTTCAAAAGCGCCTTGTTTGAACCACAAGCCATATTATACACTGCCGTTCCAAAAAAGCAAGGGTTTTATGAAAAAAAATTCAAATTTCCAATAGATTTGTGCATAAAGATTCAATTTTAAGCGCTTTTCTCATATCTTCCGGTAATTTTGCCACTACCGTCACCGGCTCCCCGCTTCGGGGGTGGGGAAAGGTCACTTGTTCGCAGTGAAGGGCGTGCCGCGTCATCAGGCCCATATCGCCGCCATACCATTCGTCCCCCGCCAGGGGATGTCCGATATAGGACATGTGCACCCGGATCTGATGGGTGCGCCCCGTCTCCAGCCGAAGCCGCACCAGGGTATATCGCTCGCCGCGGGCCAGTACCTCATAATGGGTCACCGCTTCTTGGCCCTTTGGCCCCACCGCCCGCAGCGTCATATCCGGATCCGGCTGGACGATGGGGATATCCACCGTGCCCAGCTCCTGCCGCATGACCCCGCAAACAATGGCCAGATAGGTTTTTCGGGTGCTGTGCATCAGTTGTCCGGCGGCATACTGGGTCTTGGCCGCCACAAGGACTCCTGTGGTATTTTTGTCCAGCCGGTACACGCCCCGAAAAGGGGCCTGCACCCCCTGCTGCGCGCACAGCGCCGCGAAAACGTTGGCCAGCGTATCGTTCATATGGCCTTTGGAGGGGTGGCAGGGCATGTCCGCCGGCTTGTTGAACACCACCGCCTCGTCGTCCTCCCACAGCACCTCCACCGGAAGGCTGCAGGGCTCGTATTCCAGCTGTGCCGGGGGCGGCGCCAGGGTGATGCGATCCCCATCCCGCACCAGATCGATGGTACGGGCGTGGGCCCCGTTGAGCTGGATCCCCAAAGGGCTGTGCTTTAAGGTGCGCAGCATACGGGAGGAGACCCCCTGCCGCCGCAGATAGGTATCCAGCCGCACGGGTTCCGAAGAGCCCTCCACATAAAAATGAATTTCCTGCATAACGATCCCCTCCCCTGTTTTGCCTTTGCCTGCACAGCATAAAATGGCCCCGCGCCTTCTTCGCCGACAAAAAAGCCGCGCGGAAACTCCGCGCGGCTTTGCATGCTTTTGTCAAATCCGGCAGGAAACCCTGCGCCGGAAAGATCAATTACGCATTGATGTTGGTGACAACGCCGGAACCAACGGTACGGCCACCCTCACGGATAGCGAAACGCAGGCCCTCTTCAATGGCGATGGGGGTGATCAGCTCAACGTCCATCTCCACGTTATCGCCAGGCATGCACATCTCGGTGCCCTCGGGCAGGGTGATGACGCCGGTAACGTCGGTGGTTCTGAAGTAGAACTGAGGTCTGTAGTTGTTGAAGAACGGGGTATGACGGCCGCCCTCTTCTTTTTTCAAGATGTAGACCTGGCCATGGAACTTGGTGTGGGGGTGGATGGAACCGGGTTTGCACAGAACCTGTCCACGCTCAACCTCGTTTCTCTGAACGCCACGGAGCAGAGCACCGATGTTGTCGCCGGCTTCCGCGTAATCCAGGATCTTGCGGAACATCTCAACGCCGGTGATAACGGTTTTCTTTCTCTCGTCGGTCAGACCGATGATCTCGACTTCGTCGCCGACCTTGATCTGTCCACGCTCAACTCTACCGGTGGCAACAGTGCCGCGGCCGGTGATGGTGAAGACGTCCTCAACAGGCATCAGGAAGGGCAGGTCAGCTTTGCGCTCGGGGGTGGGGATGTAGCTGTCGACAGCATCCATCAGTTCCAGGATCGGCGCATAAACGGCATCGGAAGGATCGGTGCTGCTGGACTCCAGAGCCTGCAGCGCGGAACCTTTGACGATCGAGATGTCGTCGCCGGGGAAGTCGTAGGAGGAGAGCAGCTCACGGATCTCCATCTCAACGAGCTCCAGCAGCTCGGGATCGTCGACTTGGTCAACTTTATTCATGAAAACAACGATGTAGGGAACGCCAACCTGACGGGAGAGCAGGATGTGCTCACGGGTCTGGGGCATGGGGCCGTCGGCAGCGGAAACAACCAGGATAGCGCCGTCCATCTGAGCAGCACCGGTGATCATGTTCTTAACATAGTCAGCATGTCCGGGGCAGTCAACGTGAGCGTAGTGACGGTTGTCAGTCTCGTACTCAACGTGGGCGGTGTTGATGGTGATGCCGCGCTCTCTCTCCTCAGGAGCCTTATCGATCATGTCATAAGCCTCAAACTGAGCCTGGCCTTTCATAGCCAGAACCTTGGTGATTGCAGCGGTCAGAGTGGTTTTGCCGTGGTCAACGTGACCAATGGTACCAATGTTAACATGAGGTTTATTTCTTTCGAATTTAGCCTTTGCCATTGTTAAATTTCCTCCCTTTTGTAGAGATATTTATTTTCGACTTAGCCTTGGAAATAATTGTACCAATAATGTGCCGGAATTTCAAGCACTTTATACCAATTTAGACCGGCAAAGTCAGTCTTTTTTGCCCCTGGTGCTCATGATCTTTTCCGCAATGGACTTCGGCACTTCGATGTAGTGGGAAGGCTCCATAACGTACTGGCCACGGCCCTGGGTCTTGGAACGCATGTCGGTGGAATAACCGAACATCTCGGAAAGCGGTACAAAAGCGTTGACCTGGGTGGAACCGTTGCGGGGCTCCATTCCCTGGATCTGTCCGCGGCGGGCGTTGAGGTCGCCGATGACATCGCCCATGTACTCGTCCGGAACGGTGACAGCCACTTTCATGATGGGCTCCAGGATCACGGGATCCGCCTTCTTCATGGCGTCTTT
>JAQVCU010000036.1 GCA_028689635.1 Oscillospiraceae bacterium | reverse complement strand
GTAAACGCCCCGCTCAGCGCCTTTTGCAGCGGCACTCCCCCGCCGTACAGCGCCGTCAAAGAGGCGACCACCGCCTCCTTGGCCACAAGGCCGGTAAGCAGCGAGACCGCCGCCTGCCAGGAACCAAACCCCAGCGGCGCAAAAATGGGGGCGATGGCCGCCCCGGCCTGGCCAAACATGCTTTGGGCGGCGTCCGTCACCATGCGAAAATGAAAATCAAAATTCTGCAAAAACCAGATCAGCAGGCTCATGGTGAAGATCACCGTCCCGGCCTTGGCCAAAAAACCCCTGCTTTTTTCCCATAGGCGCAGCGCCGTACTTTTTAGCCCCGGCAGGCGATAGGGCGGAAACTCCATCACAAAGGCGGGGTTACCGCCCCGAAACAGGGTCTTGCGAAGCAAAAGGCCATAGAGGACCGCCGCTGCCGCCCCCAGCAGATACAGGAAAAACACCGCCAGCCCCTGCCAGCGGGGAAAAAATGTCCCAGCGAAAAGCGCGTAGACTGGCATCTTGGCGCTGCAGGACATAAACGGCGTCAATAGGATCGTAAGGCGGCGATCCCGATCGTTTTCCATGGTACGGGCGGCCATTACCGCCGGAGTGGTGCAGCCAAAACCCATCAGCAGAGGGATAAACGCCTTGCCGGAAAGCCCCAGCCGCCGCAGCAGGCGATCCATAATAAAGGCGCCGCGGGCCATATATCCGCTGTCCTCCAATAGGGAGAGGAACAAAAACAGCAGCAGGATCTGGGGCAAAAAAGCCAGCACCCCGCCCACGCCTGCGACCACCCCATCCAGCAAAAGGCCAAAACACCACTGCGGGGCCTGCCAGAGGGCCAAAAGGCGCGAAAGCCACGCCGCGGCTTCGAAAGCCAGCCGCTCCATACTGCCTTTCATCCCCTGGCCCAGGGGGCCGAAGACCGCGGAAAAAACAAGAAACAGAATGGTAAAAAAGACCGGAAAAGCCAAAACGCGGTCGGTAACCACGCGGTCGATGCGTTCGGAAAGGGTCACGCGGCCATCTTCCGGCGGTTTTTTTACCGCCCGGCGGGCCACTTCGGCGATCACACGGTAGCGGGCGTCAACCAGCATGGTCTCGCGGTCTCCGCTTCCCGGGCCCGCCTCATACCGCGCGCCTATTTCCGCTATCCGCCGCTTTTGATCCTGGCTGAGGGAAACATATCCCTTAGCCGAAGGGTCGTTTTCCAGCAGTTTGGCGCCCAAAAACCGCGCCCGGCCCTCGGGGTGCGGATGATTTTCCGCCAAAACCGAGAGAACCGCGGCCAACGCGGCCTCCGTGTTATAATCATAAACCACTTTCGAGGCAGATGCAAGGCGCTTACAAAGCACCCCGGAAAGATCTTCCAGCAGCCGTTCCACCCCTTCTCCCCGACGGGCCGATATCGGCTCCACCGGGATCCCCAGCGTTGCCGAAAGCTTTTCGCAGTCGATCTCGCCGCCCCGGGCCCATACCTCGTCCATCATATTTACCGCCACAACCAATGGAACCCCCAGTTCCATAAGCTGTAGTGTCAAATAAAGGCTCCGCTCCAGGTTGGCCCCGTCGACGATGTTGAGCACCGCGTCCTGCTCCCCCCGCAGGATATTGTCCCGGGCCACGGCTTCCTCCAGGGAATAGGGCGAAAGCGAATAGATCCCGGGAAGATCCACCAACTCCATTTTGCAGCCCTTGTACTCTATCGTGCCGGTCTTTTTCTCCACCGTTACCCCCGGCCAGTTGCCTACGGCTTGATGGGCGCCGGTAAGTCTGTTAAAAAGCGTGGTCTTGCCGCAGTTTGGGTTTCCCGCCAGCGCAACGCGATATCTCATGGCGTTTTCTCATCCCCGCTTCCCCGTTTGAGCGTTTTTCTTCCTGCGCATCTTTATGCAACGGCGCCACCAGAATATTCCCGGCGTCCTCTCGCCGCAAAGAAAGCTCGTAACCTCGCAAGGCAAGCTCCATGGGGTCTCCCAGGGGCGCCAGGCGGCGAACAAGGATCTCTGTTCCCGGAGTAAGCCCCATCTCGGCCAGCCGCCGTTTCAGCGGCTCCTTTGTTTGAAGCGCCAGGATGATCCCCCGCTGCCCGGGGCGCAGGCCGCGCAGCGTTTTGGCCCCTCTTTCCATTTTGCGCCCCCTTTCTCCGCCGGGCCCCTTTGCAGCGGCTCCTCTCAAAGGCGGCCTTTTTTAGGGCCGCAGAGCCTTCTCTCTGCGGTATAAGGCCAGCTCTTCCACCTCGGCTGCCAGCTGTCCGGTCTGCCGGTCCGCCGCGCTGCGATCCGCCGCCATGGCATAGAAGCTTTCGATCTCCTGATGAAATCTCAGAGCCAGAGCCTGCTGCCGTCCCGCCTCCTCAATAAGCCTGCGGGCGGCCTTGACATGAAAGCCCAGTTTTTTCTGCCGCATCCGGAGAGGGCCCATCTCCAAAAAGCGCTCCGCGTGAAGGCCCCGGGCGCGCTCCATAACAAGGGGATGGAACCTGCCGGATGTCAACAGCGCAAGGCCAATGCGCGGAAACAGCAGATGATCCATCTTCTCCCCGGGCATCAGCGGGCAACAGCAGGAAACGACCGGTTCTGCATATTCCAGGGCCAACTCCCGCAGCCTTCCCAGCAGCCTGCGGGAGACCGCCCCGTAGGCGTCCTCCAACACCCAGACCGTCGGGCAGAGGTTTTTCACCGCCCCCCACCAACCGGTGATCCCCTCCGGCGTCACCGCGCTCAAAAAACGCATCTGCTCTTCGCCTGCGCCGGGACGGCGCTCCCGCAGGAAATGTTCCCGGGCAAAACGCTGGGCAAAGCGTTCCAGCTTTTCTTCCGCGATGCACTCCGCCGCCACGGCGCTGACGTCGTGGATCAGGGAGCCCGCCGCCGTCAGAAATCGCCCGCACCGTTCCCGGCAAAGCGCCTTTTCCTCCGCCAGCTGCACGATCTCCTCCCGGCGGCGGCGCAGCAGCCCCGCGTCCAGCCCCTCGTCCATGCAGAAGACCCTTCCCAACACCCCGGGGAGCTCTGGCTCCATGACATGGGGCGGCGTACCGTCCGCCACCAGGATCTTCTCCCGGGGCAAAACCAGGGCGTCCAGCTGCCCCGGATCCCCCGCGCAGCGGATCTCCTGCGTTACAAAGCCTTGCTGCAAAAGCCGGGTCAAAAGCCTTTGCAGCGCTGTACTTTTGCCGGTTCCCGGCCCGCCTTTGAGGATAAACTGTTCCCAGCCGCCCTGTCGGGGCGCCGCGCGCTGAAAAAGGGAGATAAACCCCTGGGGTGTCTGCGCTCCCAGAAAAAAAACGGCTGTTTTGACCTCTTCCGCCATAAAACAGCCTCCTTTCCATGTGTTTATCTCATTTTATGTAAAAGCCGGGAATTTGCCATTGCTTTGGCCAGCGCAAACCCTCTTTCCGCCAAAAAGCCCCGCCTTAAAAAGACGGGGCCAAGGAAAAGCTTTATTCCATTTCGTAGGTCTCTGGGCACACCTCAAGGATCTTTTCCCGCAGATGGATAAAATCGTCAAGACCGGCGGGCTTTTGGTTTGGGTTTCGCAAAAGCGCCGCCGGATGGAAAGTCCCCATCATCAGGGTACCGTTTTTTTCAAACCATTCCCCGTGTTCCCGGGTCACCTTAAAGTCCTGCTTGATCAGCTGTATGGCGCTGATCCTGCCCAGGCAGACGATGATCTTCGGCCGGATCAGAGCCGTCTGGTTGCGCAGATACGGCATGCACTGCTCCATCTCCTCCGGCAGAGGGTCCCGGTTCTTCGGCGGGCGGCATTTGACCATATTGGCGATATAGATATTCTTTTTGCGGTCCAGATCCACCGCCGCCAGCATTTTATCCAGCAGCTGCCCGCCGCGCCCCACAAAGGGCTCCCCCTGCAGATCCTCGTTCTCGCCGGGGCCCTCGCCGATAAACATCACCCTGGCCCGCGGATTCCCCACGCCGAACACCACATTGTTCCGGGTGGCGGCAAGCCCGCATTTTTCGCAGCGGCAGGCCGCCTCTCTCAGCTGTTCCCAGTTTTGTACCATCGCCTTTTCGCCCCTTTGATCGCAGCCCTCCGGCTAAAATTTGATTCTGCCCCGGCCGCGCAAAAGCCCGGCCGCATTGCCCCGCTACCCGGGGCCGGAGGGAAAGATCCCGCAGGATCCCCACGTTTTGATATCCCCATCATACTAAAAAAAGCGAAAAATAGCAACCGCGCAAATTTAGCAAATTTATGTTCCATAATCTGCGGCTCCCCCTTGCAGGGAAAAGACAGATTATGTATAATAAAATGAGAATGAAACGGGCGTTTGGCCCAGTAGGAGGAAATAAAATGTCTGCAAAAATTTTGGTTGAAACATCCGCCAGACACGTGCACGTCACCCAGGAAGCTCTGGAGATCCTGTTCGGCAAAGGCGCAGAGCTCACCTTTAAAAAGGCGCTGTCCCAGCCCGGCCAGTTTGCCTGTGTGGAAAGAGTCGATGTGGTAGGCCCCAAAAAGACCATCCCTGGCGTTTCCATTCTGGGCCCTGTCCGCTCCGCCGTCCAGGTGGAGGTCTCCCTGTCCGACGCACGCACCCTCGGCGTCGCCGCCCCCATCCGTGAATCCGGCGATGTGGCTGGTTCCGCCCCCTGCAAACTGGTGGGCCCCGCCGGTGAAGTGGAGATCGCTGAAGGCGTTATCGTCGCCAAACGGCATATCCACACCACCCCCGAAGACGCCGCTAAGCTGGGCGTTTCCGATAAAGAGATCGTCGGCGTCAAGGTGGAGACCAACGGCCGTTCCCTCATTTTTGGCGATGTAGTCGTTCGTGTCAGCGATAAGTTTGCCACTGCCATGCATGTGGATACCGATGAATCCAACGCCGCCGCCTGCGCTGGCGAAGTGTTTGGCGAGATCGTAAAATTCTGATTTTTCTGTGCCGGCGCAGTTTTGCCGCCGGTCAAAAGCCGTCTATCCGCAACAGGATAGACGGCTTTTTTTATGGCACGGCGTTTGCGGCCCTCGGGTGACTTATTTCAAAACGCCGGGACCACATGGACAGCCAACCGCAAAAAGTGATCCATGCCGCCTGTTCTGCGGCGGCGACCCTGGCCTTCTCTCCCTCTGACAGTCAGGATCTATTTGATCGGCAGCTTTTTCCCATCGAAACGTTTGCCATCCATAAAAACGGGGAGGATCCCCAGATCCTCCCCGTCCCAAGACAATTGGATTTTTTAAGTACTACAAAGCTCAGCCGCAAACGGCGGGGCTTATTTCTTTTTGCCTTTTTTTCCCAAAACCGACAGCACGATCACCAGGACGATCAGCACCAGGGAACCGGCCAGCAGGCCGATCATCAATCCGGCGTTGGATTCATCCCCTGTGGCGGGGTTTGTCCCGGCAAAAGCGGTAACAGAAGAAAACAAGCAGCACATCAGCGCGGCAAGACTATAAAATAGCGGTTTGCATCGATTTTTCATCGTAAAAAATCCCCCTTTTTCTCTCTTTCCTATATTGTTGATTATAGAATGGTTTCCGGGCACTGTCAAGTGCCGCCCAACCTTCATTTTTTCTCCTCCGGCTGCCCGGAGCGAGTATTTTCCATCAAAATGCTTATCCTAATACACAGGACGATTGGGAGCAAAACGCAGGGAGGAAAAGGCATGGTAGACATCCTGATGGTGGGCGGCGGCGGCGACCCACGGCTGGTCAACGCCGTAAAAGAGACGATCTGCCGAAATTTTTCGGCGGCCGTATTTCCCGGCGCCAGCGCGCTGCTGCCGGCTCTGCCGGAGGATTATATGATCCACGAATTCCCGGAAAGCCGGTGGTCCTTCCCCCAACAAAGCATCCTCGTTTGTAAACGCGGGTTTTCGCCGCCGCCTGTCTTTTCCCGCTCCGCCTGCGCCGTCGGCCTGCTCTCTTCCGATAATCATCCCGCCGCCCATTTTTTAAAAACACAGCGCGTCAAAGCGGTCACTTGCGGGATGAGCGTGCGCGACACCCTTACCTTTTCCAGCCTGGGGGCGGACAGCGCGGTTTTGTGCCTTCAGCGCTCTCTCCCCATGCTCTCCGGGGCTGTGCAGGAGCCTTTTGAGCTCCCTTTAAAGCTTTCCCCCGGTTACGACGCCTACTCCCTGCTATGCCTTTCCGGCATCCTCATCCTCAGCGGAAAAAGCGATCGTCTGTCAATTTTAAACTGCTGAAAAAATTTTTGAGCCTGCTGCGCGATAAAAATTGGCAGGTATGTTCCCGATGGAGGGACGGATACTAATAGCACAAACGCAACAAAAGATTTTCTAAATCATGAAGATATTAAGGAGTGTTTTGAGATTATGGCTAACACCAACAACAACCGCATCGTCGTTCCCGAGGCGAAAGCCGCCATGGAAAAATTCAAAATGGAAGCCGCAAACGAGGTGGGCGTAAACCTGAAGCAGGGTTATAACGGCGACCTTACCTCCCGCGAGGCCGGTTCCGTAGGCGGGCAGATGGTAAAAAAGATGATCGAATCTTATGAAAATTCCATCCGATAACCATTCTTTTTCCAAAAGCCGGAAGCGCAAATGCGCTTCCGGCTTTTGCCGTACCGCCGCAGGCCATCCGCGCGCCACTTTTAGCCCGACGCCAGGCGCAAAAAAGCCGCGGGAATAGATCCCGCGGCGGCACAGAGCCCTGGGGCTCCGGCGATTTTTTTGTCAGGCCGCCCGGCCGGGGAAAGCCGGGCGCAGGGCTCTTATCGAGCCGCCCCTTCTTTTACCAGCTTCGACCGCCGCAGGGCCGCCAACACGACGCGCAGCACCAGGTAAAGGATGGTGGCCTCCAAAGGCAGCATCATGACGTTTTTCAGGGCCCGCGCAGGCAGGATCGCCCAAAACCCGTTCCCATAAAGCAGGGAATTCCACAGCGTATTAAAGCCGATATTCACCACCAGGTTGATCAGCCCTTTGGCGCAAACAGCCCGCAGGATCGTGATCCGGTTGCGGTAGAGGAACAGCCCATAAATGGCGCCGCCCAAAAATGCGGAAAGGGTAAAGCCGGGGAAATAAGGCCCGGTTGGCCTAAGCAGATAACCGATAATATCGCCCAGGGCAGCGGCGGCGCCCCCCGCGGCCGGCCCATACAGCATACCGGTGAGGGCCACGGCCAAAAAGGACGTGCCGATCTTCAGCGTAGGCGTTACCTCTACCGTACCCACAAAGCTCAGCGCCACATTGATGGCCAGCAGAATGGATATGCCCGCCAGAGAACGCGCTTTTTTCATTTCCTGTACGGATTCCAGATACATTTGGACAATTTTCGACATAGACAGTCTCCTCCTTCTTTTGACAAGCAGTATTGCATTTTGCTGTACAAATTTCGAAGGCACGCCTAGTCTACTTGTAACAGCGGGATGCGGCCAATAAACCGCAAGCCGGAAACCGGCTTTTCGTCCCGGCAGCAACTCCCCGTCTGCCGGACACTTGACGAATATTGGCCTACTCTGTTGATCTTTTTGGGGATCGGCCCCCGCGCATTTTCCCCCGCGCAGCCGGCCTTATATTTACTCCGCGCTTAAGTCCTTCCATCCCTCGCCCAGGATCTCTCCGGCCTCGGTGACAATGACAAACGCGTTGGGGTCCACTTCTTTGACGATCTTTTTCAGCTTAAAGAATTCCGTTTTGCGCACCACCGTCATGATGACGTCCTTGTCGTCCCGGCTGTAAGCGCCCTTGCCGTCTAAGATGGTGGCGCTGCGATCCAGCCGTTCCATCAGGGCTTTGGTGATCTCGTCGTTGTGCGGTGAGATCACATAGACCAGTTTGCCGTTTTCCATCCCATAAAGCACAGAATCCATAACCTGCGCCGAAGCAAACATGGCGATCAGCCCAAACAGGGCCGTCTCGATGTTCTGGTACACAATGGCGGCCGCCGTGAGGACAACGGCGTCCAAAATAAACAGCATCCGCCCAATGGGGATAAAGGGGGCCTTGCGCTGGATCAGGCGGCCCAGGATATCGGTGCCGCCGGTGGTAGAGCCGCGCATGAACACCACGCCCAGGCCGATCCCCATGAGCACGCCGCCCAAAAGGCCCGCCACCAGGACGTTGCCGGTATAGGTGGGAATGTAAACGCACACGTAGTCCAGCACAAAGGACATGATGACAACAGATTTCATGGTCTTTAGGGTGAACTGCCGGCCCAGGAAAATAAAGCCCAGGATCAGCAGCGGGATGTTGATGAGAAAGTTCACCAAACCGATGGGAGCGCCGCACAGGTAATTGACGATGGTGGCAATACCGCTGACGCCGCCCGGAGCAATGTGGTTGGGCGCCGTAAAGGAGAGGATACCCACGCCATAAAGCAGGGATCCCACAAAATCGTATCCACAATCCATAAAGAATTCGCCCAATCGGGCGCCGGTCAGCTTTTTCATGCCGCTCCTCCTGATGTAAAATGATTTGTTTATTCTTCGGCCCCGCGAGCGGCCAGCGCCAGCCGGAACAGCTCCTCCACACGGGAAATATCCCCGTTTAGATACAGGTATCCAAACAGCGTCTCTACCCCGGTGGCCTTTCGGTAGTCCATCAGATCTGCGTGCTTGGGCACGCTGGCGGAGTTGGCGTTGCGCCCGCGCCGAAGCACCTCCTGTTCTTTCTCTGACAGCACCGGTTCCAAAAGGTCGTACGCCGCGGCCTGATAGGACGCCCGTACCAGTTCGACGCTCTGTTGATGCAGCTTTTTGGCAGGCATGCTGCCGTGGGCCGCCACCACGTGCTCCCGCACCAGCAGCTCATAGACGCCGTCCCCCACAAAGGCCAGGGTCAGCGGGCTCAACAGGCGGGCCTCCGTTTTATTTTGCAGCAGATTTTCCGTTGCGATCACCTATTTCACATAGTCAAATTCAAAATTGAGGATGCTGACAGTATTCCCTTCTTCAATGCCCATTTCCTCCAGCTTAGCGATGACGCCGGCCTGGGTGAGCACCCGATGCATATACTGAAGGGATTCAAAGTCCTCCGGATCCACCATGCCCAGCACAGAGGTCAGCCAGTCCGCCTCCACAAGATAAACGCCGTCCTCGACGCGCACCTGGAAAGCGCGGGCATTCGCCGGCAGCTCGGTCGCCGCCGGAGCCGGCTCCGGCTCATACTGGCGGATGGGGGGAAGCTGGGCCAGACGGCGGCTCACCGCCTGCATCAGCTCGTCCACTCCCTGCCGGGTGGCGCCGGATATGGGATAAAATTCCAACTCTTTTTCGCGCACAAAAGCGGCAAATCGCTCGATCTGCTCCGGCGAGGCCATATCGCATTTGTTGCCAGCCACGATCTGGGGGCGGGAGGCCAATTCCTCGTTGAAATTTTCAAGTTCCCGGTTGATGGCGTTAAAATCCTCTATGGGATCTCTGCCCTCCACGCCGGAAACGTCCACCACATGGACGTTGAGACGGCAGCGCTCCACATGGCGCAAAAACTCGTGCCCCAGGCCGATCCCCTCGCTGGCCCCCTCGATGAGGCCGGGAATATCCGCCATGACGAAGGAATTTCCCTCGCCCACACGCACCACGCCCAGCACCGGCGTCAAGGTCGTAAAATGATAATTTGCGATCTCCGGCTTCGCGGCGCTCACCACCGAAAGAAGGGTGGATTTCCCCACGTTGGGAAAGCCCACCAGCCCCACGTCCGCCAGAAGCTTGAGCTCCAGCGTCACCTCCATCTCCTCCCCCGGAAGGCCGGGCTTGGAGAAGCGGGGGATCTGACGGGTGGGGGTGGCAAAATGGGTATTGCCCCAGCCGCCCTTGCCGCCGCGGGCCACCACAGCGGGCTCTGGCGTGGAGAGATCCGCCAGGATGCGGCCGGTGGCCGCTTCCTTTACCAGGGTCCCCATGGGCACGCGGATGATAAGATCCGGCGCGTTTTTTCCGGAGCAGCGCTTGCTCTTTCCGCCCTCGCCGTTCTGGGCGGTATAGCGCTTTTTATAGCGAAAATCCAGCAGGGTGGAAAGATTGGTATCCGCCACAAAAATGACATTTCCGCCCCGGCCTCCGTCTCCGCCGTCCGGGCCGCCTGCCGCAACATATTTTTCGCGATGGAACGACACGGCGCCGTTTCCGCCGTCCCCCGCCTTGATCTTGATCTTTGCAACGTCTACAAACATTTTTCCTCCTGCGGCCCTACCGCTTTTCGCCTTTGGGCCCGGCGCTTTTCGCCTGAAACCCTCAAAAACTCTGGGTTAAGTATAGCATAGGGGCCCTTTAAATACAAGTTTTCCCCAGGCCCGCCCCGCCATCCCTCCCCCGCTCCTGCGCCGCCCAAAAAGGCCACAAAAAAAATCCCGAGCAGCTACTCGGGATTTTTTGGCGCAATTTCGCGAAAGTTAAGCAGTATAGATGCTTACTTTCTTCTTGTCCTTACCCAAACGCTCAAAACGGACAACGCCGTCGGTCAGAGCAAACAACGTATCGTCAGAGCCTTTTCCCACGTTCTCACCGGGATGGATGTGGGTGCCTCTCTGGCGGACAAGGATGTTGCCGGCCAACACAAACTGACCATCGGGACGTTTTACGCCAAGGCGTTTCGCCTCGGAATCACGGCCGTTTTTGGTAGAACCAACGCCCTTTTTATGAGCAAAGAACTGCATATTGAGTCTAAGCATTCTGTTACACCTCCGAAATTTTTATGGAAATCGTCTTGGGATATTCTTCCGAAAGAAGGGTGAGATGAAGATGAAGGGCTTCCAGTAAACGGGAGCCGTTTTCCTCCTCCCATGGAACGGCAAGAGCGATGAGATCGTCCTCTGCGCTCACATCCGCGGCGACGCCAAAGACTTCTGTCATGGCGTTGGCGGTGTACTGCACGGCGGAAGTCACGCTGGCACAGACGATATCTTCGCCGTAATCAGCATACCCCGCGTGGCCGGAGATCTTGCAGGAAACGAACCTTTTCCGATCTTTGCCGAAGCTGGCGGTGATCATCGCGGTCAGGCGTTGATTGCCAGGATCTCAACCTTGGTGTAAGGCTGTCTGTGACCCATTTTTCTCTTAGCGTTTTTCTTGGATTTGTAGGTCCAAACGGTAACTTTTTTGCTCTTGCCGTTTTTCACTACTTTGGCGGTGATGGTAGCGCCATCAACATAAGGAGCGCCGACGCTCATAGCGTCGTCCTTCCCCACAGCGATTACTTTGTCAAAAGTGATCACTTCTTCGGCTTCCGCCGGCAGTTTCTCGATGAAAACTACGTCGCCGTTCTGAACGCGATACTGTTTTCCACCGGTCTCTACGATTGCATACATTTTTAAGGCACCTGCCTCTTCCTATAGTCTCGCTGTTCCCGGGCGGCTCCTGTCGATAGGCGCACTTTTAGCCTGGAACATGCGGCAAAAATTATGATAACACAGCCCTGGCGGCTTGTCAATCTTTTTCTTGCAAAGCAGCCGCGTTTGCAGGCGTTTTTCCTTATTCCACCGTGGCTTTCGCCGCGGCCAGGGTGTTTTTCATCAGCATGGTGATGGTCATGGGGCCCACGCCGCCGGGCACCGGCGTAAGATAGCCCGCCACCGGCTCCACCGCGTCGTAATCCACGTCGCCGCAAAGTTTTTTATCCTCCAGCCGGTTGATGCCCACGTCGATGACGACGGCGCCGGGCTTTACCATATCGGCGGTGACAAACCGGGGCCTTCCCACCGCGGCCACCAGGATATCGGCGCGGCGGCACACCTCTTTGAGGTTTGCCGTGCGGGAATGGCACACCGTCACGGTGCCGTTTTCATGCAGCAGCAGCATGGCCATGGGCTTGCCGACGATGTTGCTGCGCCCCACCACCACGCATTCCTTCCCCTCCACCTTCACCCCGGTGGAATGGATCAGTTCCATGACCCCCGCAGGCGTACAGGGCAGAAAACGGTAATCGCCGATCATGATATGGCCGACGTTCTCCGCATGGAAGGCGTCTACATCTTTTTGGGGCACAATGGCGCGGATGACCTTTTTCTCGTCGATGTGGGCAGGCAGAGGCAGCTGCACCAAGATCCCATGGATCCTGCTGTCCCCATTG
The DNA here is from genome assembly GCA_028689635.1 of Oscillospiraceae bacterium. Taxonomy (GTDB): domain Bacteria; phylum Bacillota; class Clostridia; order Oscillospirales; family Ruminococcaceae; genus JALELV01. The sequence continues at coordinate 10,585 of JAQVCU010000036.1, read as the reverse complement.
AGCTTCTCCACCAGGGCCAACAGTTCCCCTTCCGCTGTTTCCGCAGGAAGGTCATAGCTCTCGGAATAAAAGCCCAGCTCTTCACAGGCCTTTTTTTTGTTTTTCACATATACCTGGGAGGCCGGGTCGCTGCCCACCAAAATCACCGCCAAACCCGGCGTGACGCCGGTGGCCCGGATAAATTCCTCCGTCTCCGCCTTGATCCTTGCCCGCACCGCTGCGGAAACCGCTTTTCCGTCAATTCTTACTGCCATGGCCGCCCATCCTCTCTCCTGTTCAGTCGTTCCCGTCCTTTACGCTGTCCGCGTCGCCGGTCTCTTCCGCTGTTGGCTCGCCGTCCCCGGATCCATCCTGACCGGCAGGCTCCGAAGCCTTTTCTGCGGCAGGCTCGGCGGTCTCCTCTTTTTCCGCTTCTTCGGCGTCAGATCCTTTTTCGGGATCCTCCCCGTCTTTTTCTTCCGTTTTCTCGTCGGATTCTGCCTCGGCTTTTTCCGCTTTTTTCTGGTAGAAGGAGCCCTGGCGGATCTGCTCCGCCTCCTCGCTGTGGACATAGAGCTTCATAAACTCCGGGTCGTTGCTGCTGCGGATCCTGGAGCGGATGATAAACAGGGCCACCAGCGCCGCCAGCGCCGTCACAATGGCCACAAACTGGGAGATCCGCAGATTGCCCAGCATCAGGCTGTCGGTGCGCAGGCCTTCCACCACCGCGCGCTCCGCGCCGTACCAGGCCGCATAGACCAGCAGCAGCTCGCCGTCAAAGCGGCGGCGCTTGGTAAGCCAGGCCAGAAAGAAGAAGCCCAGGATGCACCAGATGGACTCATAGAAGAAGGTGGGATGTACCCCCGCCTGATCGCCCAAAGCGGCCAGGGTCTCCTCCGGCAGGCCGGCCAGATATTCCTGCATTTTGGTAAGCCACGCGCCGTTTTCATAGGCGCTGGTCATGCGCCAGGGCAGGGTGGTGGCGGAGCCAAAGGCCTCGCCGTTGACAAAGTTGCCCCAGCGTCCAATGCCCTGGGCCAACATCAGGCCCGCCACGCACAGGTCGCACATGGGCAGGAACTTGACCTTCCGCAGGCGGCAGAACAGCCAACCGCCCAGCAAAGCGCCGATGACGCCACCGTAGATAGCGATTCCGCCGTTCCAAATTTTCAGGGCGTCGATGGGGTTTTCCCGGTACATATCCCAGGAAAAGATCACATAATAAATGCGGGCGCCGATCATACCGGTGATCACCGCGCCCAACAGCACGTCGATGACCCGGTCGCTGTCCAGCCCGAACTCTTTCACCCGGCGCATGGTGTAAAGCACCGCCAGCAGAAAGCCCACGGCGATAATAACGCCATACCAGTAGATGGGTTTGCCAAAAATACTGAAAGCGACCCGGTCAATGGAAAACTCCAGCCCCAGGCCGGGAAAACTGATGATCTCGTTCATGGAATATATCCTCCCATATTTCGGGCCACGCCCCGCGCCTGCGCGAAGCTGGCCTGATGCTTTCTATATGTACCCGCCGAAACGGCGGAGTTAGGCTTCCGGCAATACCACAGAAATGGCGCTCTGCTCCCGATTAAAGTTTTCGCGCAGCCGTTTTTCCAGGTCTTCTTTTTTCATTTCCGCCACGACATCCAACAGCTCGTAAAGGCCCATGTCGGAAAACCAGGTGTTCATCAGCACCTGCGCTGTGGAATCCACCCGGTTGAGCATGCGGATGTAACGGCCCCAGGCGGCCCGCTGGTTGCGGTAAAAGGCCTCGTCGTCGATGCCCTCCCGTTTTACCCGCTCGATCTCATCGCAGATCGCTTCGTAGACCTTGTCCGGATCGCGGGATTCCCCGGAATACATAGAAGCCATGTAGTCCCGGCCGGAAAGGCTCTCGCTGCCGAAGGTGGTGTTGATCAGCCCTTCGTCGTAAAGGCGGCGGTAAAGAGGGGAGGCCTCCCCCACCAGGATCTCGTTGAGCACCTCGTCCAGGATGGAGTTGACGGCGTTTTCCCGCTTGTCCCCCGGTTTCTCTTTAAAGCCGATGCAAAACATCGGGGAGGCGATGGGAAAGCGCTGTTCCACCCGGCGGCGGGAAACCTCGTAGGGCTCCTCCACTTCCAGCCGTTCCACCTCCAGCTTTTCCGATGGGCGCAGCACCTTGTCCGCCACCTCCAGCACATCCTCCACCCGGAAATTCCCGGCAATGGCCAGCACCATGTTGTGCAGGTTGTAAAAAGAGCGGTAGATGTGATGCAGCCCCTCCGCCGTGATCTGCGCGATGGTCTCGGTGGTGCCGGCGATGTCGATCTTAATGGGATGGTTCACATAAAGGGCGTCCAGAAGGTTGAACATCACCCTCCAGTCGGCGCTGTCGTCATACATGCGGATCTCCTGCCCGATGATGCCCTGCTCTTTGTCCACCGTTTCCGGCGTAAAATAGGGGTCGGTCACAAAGCCCAGCAGGATCTCCAAAGATTCTTTAAAATGATCCGCGCAGGAAAACAGATAGCAGGTCTTATCAAAAGAGGTGAAAGCGTTGGCGCTGGCGCCGGTGCGGGCATAATCCGCAAAGGCGTCCCCTTTTTCGCTTTCAAACATCTTATGCTCCAAAAAATGAGCGGTCCCGTCGGGGATATGGAAAAACTCTTTTTCCCCGGCCAGGCGGAAGGCCGTATCCACCGAGCCGTAATCCGTGCCGAACATGGCGTAGGAGGATCCAAACTGCGGCATGGGGCACAAAAGCAGCGTTAGGCCGGAAGGATGCTCGATGTGGACATAGCTTTCATTCATGCGGGCACAGCGCACTTCTTTCTTATTCATCGTCAGCCGCCCCCTTTCCTGTCAAAAAATACACCGTATCAAGCCGCAGGGTCTCCGCCGCGGCCATCACGTCCTCCCGGGTGACCCGACGGATCTGTTCCGCGTTCTCCATGGGCGTTTCCCCAGCGCCGGAAAGTACCTGGGTCAAATACCAGTTTTCCATGCCGCCCAGGGTGTCGGTGACGGATTTCAGGGCGTTGACCATATAAAGGACGGCGTTGTTCAGCTCTTCATCGCTGAATTCCCCGTTCTTCACCGCGTCCAGCTGCCGGAAGATCTCTTCTTCGGCCTTTTCGCGGTTTTCAAATTCCACGCCGCTGTCCACCAGCACGCTGCCGGTACCGCGGTCATAACGGGTGGCGCAGTAATAACAAAGATGCAGCTTCTCCCGCACGTTGAGGAACAATCGGGAAAAAGGCGTGCCGCCCCACAGCGCCGTCATCACCTTCATGGCGCTGTGCTCCGCGCCTGTGGAAAGCTCTCCGGTGCGAAAACCCAGCACCAGCTTGCCCTGTTTTACGTCCATGGCCTGCGTCTCCCGGCGCACCGGGCGCTGCTGGAAAGGGGTAGCCAGACGGCTGTAGGCAATGGGCTCCCTCCCCGCCAGCTCAAAGCGGCGGCGGAAGATCTCCGCGGCTTGCTCGCTGCTGCCAGAGCCGATGAACAGGATCTCCACGATCCCGCGGCGCAAAAGATCCCGCCAGGCGGCGGTGGCCGAAGCGGGGGTAATGGCGCGGGCGTCCTCTTCCCAGCCATATTTTTTAATGGCAAAGGGCTCCCCCTCAAACATCAGGGAAACGCATTTTGCCACGGCGTAATCCCTCTTGTCGTTGATCTCGGACTGGATGGTATCGATGAGGTTCTGCACCTCGATACGGGTATCCTCGGCGGCAAAGCAGCCGTCCTCCAGATAAGGATCCAGCAGCATATCGCAGATCAGCTCGCAGCATTCTTTCACCATCGGGTCGCTGTCCAACGTAAACCGGTCGTCCAGGCCCTGGATGGAAAGATTGATGATCTGGTACCCGCCGTATTTCCGCACATCCCCGTCCAGGGAGGCACCGTACAGCTCGCAGAGCTTTTCGCTCAGCCGCGTAAAATCCGGGCAGGCGCGAAAGCGCTGGCGCAGAATAAAAGGCACCACGGCGTTGACCGTGGCGTTTTCCCTATCCAGGGGGACAAGGATGTTGCAGGATATCCGGTTGGACTTAAATTTGGCGTCCGCTACGGTATTGAGGGCAACGCCGCGGCAAAGCTCCTGCCGGTGCATCTGTTCACTCATGGTTCCATCTCCCTGATCCATACTATTTTTCCGCCGCGCCGAGTAAAAAAGGTCAAAACACGGCCGCGGCGCCCGCCGTGGGGCGGCAAAGCAAAAACACAAAGCAAACTGCGGTTTATGGCGGCAAGGCGCAAAGCGCCGGCCCTGTCATCGCCCATAGGGCGGCCATAAAAATCGAGTATAATAACCGCACTGCGGTTATTATAGCACGATTCTGTTTTCAGCGCCAGACAGCGCGCCGGGGTAAATCTGAATATTCTGTAAACGTGGGCGGGCGCTTTGTGGGGCCGGGTTTCTTTTGCCCGCCGGGCAGGCAAGCGGCGGCTTTTCCCTTCCTGGCGGCTGAACGCGGGGCTTTTCCACTGGCTTTGTCGGTTTTTCTTTCATGGCTTTTCCTCCCCTTAGTATCTGGCTGCTTTTATTCTGGGATGAAAAGCCCGCGCCCATACAAAGGGCCCCAAAGCCACAGACGCGGCTTTGGGGCCCTTTATCGATAATTTTACTCAGCTGACATTGCCGCGCTTTTTCTTAAAGCTGCGGTACAGGTTCAGCCCAATGGAAAACAGGATGGCCACCAGCAAAAACACCGGGATCGTCCAGCGGGAAAACTGCTGGTCATTGGAGAGCAGCTCCGTCCACAGGCGGTCCAGAAGCTGGTTTGTCTCCGCCGGCAGATAGATAAACGCCTCCGTTTTGTCCAGGATCTCCTGCGGCGGATAGCGCACCGGGTCGTTGCTGGTCTCCTCGTCCATCAGTTCCATCGCCGCCAGGCTGGGGGTGGAATAGCCGATGTAATCGATATTGCCCAAAGAGATCTCGGGTTCGCAGAGAAAATTGATGTAGGCCTCGGCGGCCCCCTTCTGCTTGGAGGCGACGGGGATGCACAGGCTGTCGATGAAGCGGTTGGTCCCCTCCTCCGGCACAGAAAAGGCCAGGTTGGGGTTTTCGTCCATCATGGTAATGGCGTCCCCGGCGTAATAGGGGGCCAGGGCGGCCTCTTCCCCTTCCATCTTGTCGTAGATCTCATCCATGACATAGGCCTGCACCAGGGCTTTTTGATCCTTCAGCGTCTCAAACGCCTCCCGGATCTCCTTCTCATCGGTGGTGTTCATGGAGTAACCCAGCCGCTTAAGGGCGATGGAAACGCAGTCCCTGGGGTTGGAGAACATCAGGATGTCGCCCATATACCGCTCGTTCCAAAGGATATCCCAGGTGGTCACCTCCTCGGCGTCCACATACTGCGTGTTGTAGATGATCCCCACCGTTCCCCAGGTATAAGGCACCGAATACGCGCCCTCCGGGTCAAAATCCGTATAGACATACTGTTCGTCCAGATGCCGGATGTTGGGGATATTATCGCGGTCAAGGGGGGCCAACATTTTTTCGCCGATCATCCGCGCCACCATATAATCGGAAGGGACGATCACGTCGTATCCGGCCCCGCCACTTTTGAGTTTGGCATACAGCTCTTCGTTGGTGGCAAAGGTGTTGTACAGCACCTTGATGCCGCTGACCTCCTCAAAAAGGCCGTTGACGTCGATGCTTTCGCCGTCGGAGCCGTCGGCGATGTATTCACCCCAGTTGTAAACGCTCAGGGTGATGTTCTGCCCCTGGAAACGGGCGTAATAGTCGGGATCCTCCACCAGGCTGGCGGCTTCCCCCTCCGCGGCGGCGGGGACGGCCAAAAGCATCAGCATCAGCAGAGCCATGGCCAGCATCAGCAGCTTTTTGCCGGAAAACCGGAACAGGCTGCCCAGATCCTCACAGCGGCCGCTCATTACGGCGGTCATCAGATCGATGTGGGTGTTTCTCATGCCGCAGCCCCTCCTTTCCGGCGCTGCAGGCGCTCCTGCCTGGCGCCGTGAAAGTTGACCAACAGCAGCACCAGCAGCACCACCGCAAAAATGATGGTGGACAGCGCGTTGATCTCCGGGCTCACCTTTCTTCTGGTCATGGAATAAATGGTGATCGGCAGGGTCTGGGAGGTGGGGCCGCTGACGAAATAGCTGATGACAAAGTCGTCGATGGAATAGGTCAGCGCCATGAGGAAACCGGCCAGGATCCCGGGCATGATCTCCGGCAGCACCACGCGGAAGAAGGCCTGCGACGGGCTGCAGCCGAGATCCAGCGCCGCCTCATAGACAAAAATATCCATCTGGCGGAGCTTTGGCAGCACATTGAGCAGGACATAGGGCACGCTAAAAGAGACATGGGCCAAGATCAGGGTGGTAAAGCCAAATTCAAAGTTCATCCCCACGCGGCCCATCAGCTCTTTGAACATGACGAACAAAAGCATCAGGGAAACGCCGGTGACGATCTCGGGGTTCACGATGGGCAGGTTGTTCAGGTTCATCACCAGCGCTTTGGGGCCTTTGCGCAGGCTGTTGACCCCCACGGCCGCCATGGTCCCCAGCACCGTGGCGATCACCGAGGAGACCAGGGCCACAATGAGGGTGTTGAGCAGGGACTGGAGGATCATTTCATTGGAGAAAAGCTTCTGGTACCAATCCAGGGTAAAGCCGGTAAAATTCGCACGGCTTTTGGATTCATTAAAAGAAAAGAAGATCAGCACGCCGATGGGGGCGTACAGAAAAAGCATTACGGCCGCGACATAGGTCTTGGAAAGCCATTTCAAAAACAACACGCTCCTTTCAAGATACGGATCAGATCCGTCAAATCAGCATTCCTTCCCGCTCCTCTTCCTCGCCGAACTGGTTCATCACGCTCATGCAGAGCAGGATGATCACCATCAGCACCAGGGAGATCGCCGAGCCCAGGTGAGGGTTGTAGGCGTTGCCCAGGAATTGGAGGTCGATCAGGTCGCCGATCAGGAGGTTGCCGCCGCCGCCCAGCATGCGGGAGATGATAAAGGTGGAGACCGCCGGCACAAACACCATGGTGATCCCGGTGCTGATGCCGGGGACGCTAAGGGGCAGCACCACGCTGGACGCCACCTTCAGCGGGCTGGCGCCAAGATCCTGCGCCGCTTCGATCACGCGGTTGTCGATCTTGACCATGATGGTATACAGGGGCAGGATCATAAAGGGCAGGTAGTTGTACACCATGCCCAGGACCACCGCGCCCTGGGTGTTGATCATATCAAAGGGGCCCACGCCGAACAAACCAAAAAAGCGGTTGAGCAGGCCGTTGTTTTCCAGGATCGTCATCCAGGCATAGGTGCGCAGCAAAAAGTTCATCCACATGGGCAGCATGATGAGCATGACCATGGTGCGCTGCTTGGACGGGCCCAGCCGGGACATGATATAGGCCAGCGGATAGGCGATCAAAAGGCAGATGACGGTAGCCACCGCCGCCAGCCACACCGACCGCACCAGCACGTTGGTATATTCCCCCACCTGGGAGATGTTTTCGATGGTAAAGGCGCCGTTGTTGTCGGTAAAGGCAAACACCAGCACCAGGATCAGCGGTGCAATGGTAAACAGCGCCATCCACACATAATAAGGAAGGGCGGAATATTTCGATTTCATCGGCTCATTCCTCCATCTTGTGCATGATGTGGATGTCTTCCGGGCCGATCTGCATGCCGATGGAAGCCCCCACCGCCTGGCTCTGGGTGGAATGGATCAGCCAATGGGTGCCACAGGCCAGGACCTCCATTTCAAAATGGACGCCCTTAAAGGTGACGTTCTCCACGATACCGGTGATATGCCCGGCAATGGTGGGCACCACTTTGATGTCCTCGGGGCGCACCACAACGTCCACCTGCTCCATGGGGGTAAACCCGGAATCGACACATTCAAAATCCCGGCCGGCAAATTCCACCAGGAAATCCTTTTTCATGATGCCGGGGACAATGTTGCTCTCGCCGATAAAATCCGCTACAAAGGCGTTTTTTGGCTCGTTGTAAATATCCTCCGGGGTTCCAATCTGCTGGATATCCCCGTCTTTCATGACGACCACGGTGTCGCTCATGGTAAGCGCTTCCTCCTGGTCGTGGGTCACATAAATAAAGGTGATGCCAAGGCTCTGCTGGATCTTTTTGAGCTCGATCTGCATCTCCTTGCGCAGCTTGAGATCCAAAGCGCCCAAAGGCTCGTCCAAAAGCAGCACCTTGGGGTGGTTCACCAAAGCCCGGGCGATGGCCACGCGCTGCTGCTGCCCGCCGGAAAGCTGGTTGACGCCCCGGTTTTCAAAGCCCTTGAGGTTCACAAGCTCCAGCATTTCCAGCACGCGGGTGCGGATCTCCTTTTCCGGAAGTTTCTGGATCTTGAGGCCAAAAGCCACGTTTTCGAACACATTGAGGTGCGGGAACAGCGCGTACCGCTGGAACACGGTGTTGACCTGCCGTTTGTAGGGCGGAAGGTCGTTGATGCGTTTTCCCTCAAAAAAAACGTCCCCATTTTTTGGCGCCACAAACCCTCCGATGATCCGGAGAGTCGTTGTTTTTCCACAACCGGACGGCCCCAAAAAGGTGACGAATTCCTTGTCGTGTATGTCCAGGTCAAGCCCTTCCAATACACGCTCGCCGTCAAATTCGACGACGATGTCTTTTAAACTGATGATGGTGTTGGTGCTCATGATGCATCCCCCTTTGCGGATTTTAAGTCTCACAAGTAAAATTCGGCCAGAAAAAGCAAAGCTGTGCCCTTATGCGCTCTCTCTGAGTGCCCGTCTGCGCTGCACGGGCAAAAATCTTCCGCGCAGTATAAAACCTTGTTGACCCACCTGGCGTTTACGCCGCTTCCCGCAAAAGGCTTGTTCTAATCGTAACTTTTTTTAGAATGAGGCATCCATTATTGAGTTCGTTATTAGGCGGCGCCATAGACAGGTGTTATTCATTTTTTACCGGGCTCCCCCGGCGTGGCTGCACAGATGCATGGCCTTTCGGATTTCCAAAAGGCGACAGGTATTACTATAGCATAAGCGGACATAAAGTCAACATTTTTTGGGAATTTTCAAGAAATTCGGCCATTTTCCCCAGAAATACCTACTTTTTCTCCTTGGGAATAGTGAAATCCTCAAAAAATCTTAGAAATACTCGGCTTTCCTCCGAAATGCTGCCTAATAAAAACAGGCTGTCAGCATCTATAAAAAAGCCTTTTCCGCCACAAAAAAAGCCGGGGCGCCTAAGGCCCCGGCTTTGCCGCCGTTTTTTCGGTCATATTCCCCGTCCGGTTTCATCCCGCCCCAAGGTCCAGCGTCCTGCCTTCCCTGGCGGCCCGCTCCGCCGCAAAGACCGCCTCCATCGAACGGAGCGTCTCCCGGCCCGAAGAAACCGAAGGCTCGCCTGTCTCGATGGCCTGGACAAAGGCGTCGACTACCCCCGCCGGGGCGCGGTCTCCCGCGTTTTGCCCGTCGTTTGTGGCGATCTCATCCAAATTCCAGCGCAGGGCCTCCCCATCGCGCCGGCGCACCACCAGAGAATTGGCCGGATCCTCATATAAATGCAGGCTTCCTGCGCTGCCGTAAAGCACGGTGGAATTATCTTCCCCGCCGTAAAAGGTCCAGCTGGCCTGCACCGTGCCAATGGCCCCGCCCGCCAGCCGCAGCAGGAACACCGCGTTGTCGTCTACCTCCACCGGCGTATGGTCGGCATAGGTCTTATCCACTGTGGCCACCCCCGCCGTCACCTGGACGATCTCCTGGCCGGTGAGATAGCGGATCAGATCCAGCTTGTGGACCCCCAGATCCGCCATCGCGCCCAAATGCGCCTGGGAGCGGTCATAAAACCAGGGGTTTGCGGCGCCGCACCAGCTTTCCGGCCCGCTGTGGCCAAAGACCGTGCGAAAGCCCAGCACCCGGCCGATCTCGCCGGAGGCCACCAGCTCCTTCGCCTTTTGATGGGTGCGGGTATAGCGCTGGTTGTGTCCGATCATCAGGATCTTTCCCGCCGCGTCTGCCGCCGCCACCATCTGACGGCAGCTGTCCAGATCCACCGCCATGGGTTTTTCGCACAGGACATGGCAGCCGGCCTTTAAGGCCGCCACCGTACACTCCGCGTGCAGCCGGTTGGGGACGCAGACGCTCACCGCGTCCACCCCGCTCTTTAACAGCGCTTCCATGGTGTCAAAGGAGGCGCCGCCGTACTGGTTCGCCATCGCCTGGGACCGCGCCGCGTCGCCGTCGTAAAAGGCTGTCAACTGGCAAAAGGGGTTCCGGGCATACTCTGGCGCATGCCGCACCTTGGCGATCTGGCCGCAGCCAATGATCCCGATCCGATACATTTTTCCCGCCTCTCTTCCTTTATTAAATCGTTTTAATGATTTTATGCTTTTAAAATACCTTATTTTCAAGATTATGTCAATAATTTTCTGAAATTTTTCCTGTTTATGAAAATATCGTGATGAAAATAATGATAACGCTACTTTATGTTGATTGTTTTTAGCTATTTTTGAAAATATAAAATTTAATTGGGGCCCACTGAAAAACCTCCAACCCATTAAAAACAGAGGAAAATTGGCACCGGATGTGGTATCATATACGTACGAACAAAGCAAAAAATGCCGGTTTTGGGGTGGGAAAGATGTACAGAAAGAGATC
>JAQVCU010000035.1 GCA_028689635.1 Oscillospiraceae bacterium | reverse complement strand
TTCTGTACATCTTTCCCACCCCAAAACCGGCATTTTTTGCTTTGTTCGTACGTATATGATACCACATCCGGTGCCAATTTTCCTCTGTTTTTAATGGGTTGGAGGTTTTTCAGTGGGCCCTATTATACCCTGGATTTTGGCGCCGCCCAGCTTTCCCGGGACGGCGCTCGGGTGTGTGGGGATCACTTTGAATTGGTCCGGGAGGGGAGCGGACGGGCCTGCGCCGTGCTCAGCGACGGAATGGGCAGCGGCAGCCGGGCCGCGGTAGACGCGGTGATGACCACCGGGCTGCTGCGAAAGCTTTTGCAGGCGGGCTTTTGCTTTGAAGCCGCTTTGGATCTTCTCAATTCCGCCCTGCTGGTCAAGTCGGAAGACGAATCCCTCTCTACGGTGGATATCGCGTCTTTGGATCTTTACAGCGGGGAGGTGGAATTTTTAAAGGCGGGGGCTGCTCCCTCTTATGTCCTGCGGGGCCGCGGGGTGGCGCGGGTGGAATCCATGTCCCTGCCCGCCGGGATCCTACAGGGAATATCCTTCGAAAAAAGCTCCATGACGCTGCGGGAGGGGGACGCCGCGATTCTGGTGTCCGACGGGGCGGTGCTCGCCGGAGACAGCTGGCTGGCGGAGGCGATCCGGGAGAGGGCAGCGCTGCCCGCCCAGGAGATGGCCCGGGAGCTGGCGGGAGCTGCAAAGGCGCGGGCCGAGGGACTTCACGATGACGATATCACCGTTTTGGTGTGCCGCCTGAAAAAAGGGGCATAAAAAAGCCCGCCTGGCTAAAAAGCAGGCGGACGGTCAGGGCGTTTCCAGCGCCCCGGGACAGGTGCGGGCATAGTGGAACAGATACTGTTGGGCGATGCCCTCTTCCCCGCGGCAGAATTCCGGCAGCCCGTCGGGGAACAGGCGCTCCAGCACCCGGCGTACCCAAACGTCGACGGGGACGCAGTCCACCCTGCCAAAGCCATACAGTAAGGCGCAGTCCGCCACCTTGCGGCCCACGCCGCAGATGCGCATCAGCGCGGCGCGCCCTTCGTCGAGGGGGAGATCTGCTATCCGTGCGAGATCCACTTCGCCGGAGGCGGTTTTCTTCGCGGCGTCCAGCAGGTACCGCGCCCGAAAGCCGCTGCGCAGCGGAGAAAGGGCCTCGACATCGAGGCCCGCCAGTTTTTCCGGGGAGGGAAAGGCGTGCCAGCCGCCGGTCAAAGGCTCTCCGAAGGCGTCGCATAAGCGCTCAACGATGCCGGTAATGCGCCCGATGTTGTTGTTTTGGCTGATGATAAAGGTGCACAGCGCTTCCCACGGTTCCTGGCGCAGCACGCGGATGCCGGGGGCAAAATCCACGGCTTTGGCAAGGATGGGATGGGCGCAAAACCGCGCCTTGAGGGCGGCATAATCGCGGTCAAGATCAAAATAAGGGGCCCAAACCGTCTCCCAAAGCCGCGGCTCCACGCCGCTGACAGTAAAGAGATCCCCCGCCTGGGCAATGCGGCAGACATATCCCCGGGCCGCGCCCTCATAGACCCCCGGGGCCAGGCGCTTCCAGCGAAAGCACTGGCCGCACGCCAAGGTCTCCTCCAGGGAAAGATCCCCTGTCCGAAAGCGGATCCCCTGCGGATCCAGCTGAAGGTATTCCATTTCCCTGCCTCCCGTCCTGCCGTTTTGCTTTTGATATTATAGCAGATTTGTGCTATGATGGCCACAGGACATTTCCGCCGGCGGGGGCTGCGGCGCTTTTCGGCGGGCGACGGGAGGACGTTATGAAAGAGACCATCTACACCATACCGGTGAGCGAGGTGTTTGAACCGAAGGACGGCTGCCCCATCTGCCGCATGCGCGATACGCTGGAGGACCGCTGCGTGGAATACATCATGGGCGCGGCGATGATGGAGCCGGACATCCGCATTGAGACCAACAAGGCCGGGTTCTGTTCCCGGCATTTTGGGCAGATGCTCAAATGCCGCAACCGCCTTTCCCTGGCGCTGATGCTGGAGAGCCACCTGGATCATCTGCAAAAAGAAGTGCTCCGGCCGCAAAAGCCGCTGTTTGGCAAGGATAAGCGGGCCCAAGGCGCCAAAGGCCTTGCGGGAAGCTGCTACGTTTGCAGCAAGATCGACTGGGCTATGGAGCGAATGCTGGAGACTACGCTGCGATTGTGGGAAAAAGAAGAAAGTTTCCGGCAGCTTTACGCGCAGCAGCCGGTCATCTGCCTGGAACATTACGCGCAGGTCTGCGGGACCGCAGAAAAAGTCCTCGGAAAAAAGGCAGGGGCGTTCCAGGAGGTCACCCTGGGCCTCACCCGGAAATATCTGGAGCCTTTGCAAAAGGATGTGAGCCATTTCTGCCGCATGTTTGATTATCGAAACAACGGTGGGGATTGGAGCAGCAGCCGGGATTCCATTGAGCGGGCCGTCTGGTATCTCACCTCCCGCCGCCCCGAATGACACAAAAAAGAACAATGCGCTTTTCGGCGTTTCCCCTTTTGGAAGCCCGCCCCTGGGCGGGCTATCCAAAGGCGGGGGACGCCGCTTTTTTGCTTTCGCGTATGTCGGAGCGGGAATGTATAAAATAGTTTACGCCTTGTAATGGGAGCGTTTTTTCTCGAAAACGGCGCAAAGGTCTCCACCAATAGGGTTTGCCGCGTGGTGAAAAATTTTTTAGGGGATTTGCCAATTTTTATGTTGAAATGTGGAAAACCTTTTTCCACAGGGGGTAAAAATGGGGAAAACCGCTTCAAAAAGCGGATTTTCCACACTCTCCACAGAGTTTTCAACAAAAGGGGGGCCGAAGTGGGAATACAGAGGGTATATACAGGCCGAAAAAAGGGATAAAAACGCGGTTATTCATCCCCGAGGGCGAAAAACTCTGTGAATATACAGCGAGGCTCCGAACAAACTACCAGGGAGAAGGTTTTTCCAATGTCATTTCCGGGGAGGAAAAGGGTATGATCCGTGGGGTGAACAAAAAGATCATCGAGATCGTAGATATCCAAAACGATTATTTTGACAAGGCCATCCTCTTCGTCCGGGAGGGGAAGGGCGACCGGGACAGCGGGGAGATCAAGCAAAAGGCGGGGGAGTATGTGGGCGCGATCTCCCGGCTGCGGCTGCCAATCCGCCGCCGCCTTGCCTGGAGGGAACTGCTGCGGCTGGGAGCCGCTGGGGCGCTGGGGGCCGGGGCGGCTTTGGCGGCCAGTTTGTTGGCCCGCTGAGGGAAAATGATTTTCGCTGGGAAATATTCCAAAATGCGACGAAATATGTTATGATACAGCTATATGTCTGAAAAAGCTCTGGCAGAACGCCGGGCTGTCGTCGCATCAAACGGAGGGGAACCATGGAATATAACAGCAGAGAAAAAAAACCGGGCAGAGGGCCGGAGGACGCGTCGGAGAGAACGGCGGATCTGGTCTTTGGACGCAACGCGGTGATGGAAGCGGTCAAATCCGGCGCCGCCATCGATAAGATCTATGTCGCGCCGGGGGACGGCAAGGGCAGCATCGGCCGCATCATCGCCATGGCGCGGGCCAAGGGCCTGCCGGTGAAGGACGTCACGCCCCAGAAGCTGGACGCCATGACGGGGAACCAGTCCCATCAGGGCATCGCCGCCACCATGGCCGCGGCGGAGTACGGGGAGATGGAGAGCATCTACCGCCGCGCCGAAGAGGCCGGCGAGCCGCTGTTTGTGATCCTTGCCGACGAGATCGAGGATCCGCACAACCTCGGCGCCCTGATCCGGACGGCGGAGTGCAGCGGCGCCCACGGCGTCATCATCCCCAAACGGCGCAGCGCCGGGCTTTCGCCCACGGTGTTTAAAACTTCCGCCGGGGCGGCCAGCCACCTGCCGGTGGTGCGGGTCTCCAACCTGACGGCCGCCATCGACGAGCTGAAAGAAAAAGGCGTTTGGATCTACTGCGCCGACATGGACGGCGAGAGCTGGTGCCAGGTGGATTATTCCGGCGGCGTCGGCCTGGTGGTCGGCTCTGAGGGCAACGGCGTGGGCCGCCTGATCAAGGAAAAATGCGATTTTGTCATTTCCCTGCCCATGCGGGGCCAGATCACCTCGCTCAACGCGTCGGTGGCTGGGGGGATCCTGATGTACGAGGTGGCCCGGCAGAGGCTGAAGCTCAAAACCAGATAAGGCCCACAGATCGGATATGGAGAGAGAAAGCGGCTGTGAGACAGCGTAAAAGGAGAGATCTTGGCCATGGATAAGCAATACAGCGTGGACGATATCCTTGCGGAGATCAAGCGCAAAAAAAGCGGCGGGGAAGGAGGGGCCGCGCCGTCCCGGCGCGAGGAAGGTTCCCTGTTCAGCGAACCTGCGCGCAGCGGCGCGCCCGAGACGGCCCGCCCTGCGGCAGACCCGCCCAGCCGGGCCCCAGAGGCGGTGCGCCCGCCCGCCCGGCCCGCGGCCGAAAAGAAAAAAGCGGCGCCAACCCGGCCTGTGGCGGACGACCCTTTCGACCTCGGTAAGTATTTTGGCGCCGGGGCGGATTTCTCCACCCTTCCAGAAAAAGAAGCGCCCCGGACGAAAAAGGCTCCGGCGCAGGTTCCTCCGCGCCGGGTGGAAAAGCCCGCCCCGGCGGAGATCCCGGCCCCGCGCCGGGAAGAGAGAAGCGCGCCGCCCACGGAATTCCCGACCCCGCGCCGGGAAGAGAGAAGCGCGCCGCCCACAGAAATTCCGCCCCTTCGGGCGGAAAAGGAGCCCTTTCGGCTGGATCCGAGCTTTGCGCGGCGTTTTTCTGAAGACGGCGGCGAGCCGGAAGAAGACCTGGAACGCACCAAGCTGGATATTCCTGTGGCGGTGGCCCCGCGCCGGGGCAGCCTTTTGGACGACACCCGGGACATCCCGTCCCTGGGGCCGGACTTTTTGGCCGGCGGCGAGGATGAGGACTATTATCTGGAGGAGGAAAACGAGGACAGCGGAGAGATCGACGACTACACTGGCCCCCAGGATATCCCCGATATCAAAGAGGATTTCCGCCGGGTCAAATCCGGCCTTGTGACGCGTTTTTCTATTACCTTCCTGCTCTTTTTGGTTTTGCTTTATTTTTCCGCCGCCGAATATTTGGGCGCCCCGCTGCCGGAGTTTCTTTCCCCGGCAGAGCAGCCCCGGATGTTCCTGATCGCCGGGATGGTGCCGGTGGTGCTGGCGGCCCTGGTGTGCAATACCGTTATCGGCGGCGGCCTGCTTTCCTTTTTCACCCTGCGGGCGGATAACGATTCCCTGGCGGCCTTGGCGGTGATCGCCACCCTGGTGCAGGGCATAGCCCTGATCCTGGTGCCGGAGTATTTTTCCGATTCCCGGATCGACGTCTATTTTACCATGGCGGTGCTGGGGCTGGTGTGCAACACCGTTGGCAAGCTCCTTGTCGTCAACCGCATCAGTGAAAACTTCAAAATGGTCTCCGGCCCGGGGGGCAAAAAAGCGGTGCTGCTGGTCAAGGACCGAGAGCTGGCGCAGGATCTGGCCCGGGGACTGGACGTGGATATGCCGGTCATCGCCGCCAACTGCGACGCCGGGTTCTTAAGACATTTTTTGGATCAGTCCTATTCCGCGGATTCTACGGAAGGGGTCTCCCGCATCCTGGCGCCTATTGTGGCGGCCGGCGCCCTGGTCATCGCGGTGGCTTCCTATTTCCTATCGCAGAATATTTTTGTGGCCCTGACCAACTTTGCGGCCTGTATGGTTATTTCCGCGCCGGTATCCGCCGCCTTTGTCGGGAACCTGCCGCTTTACCGGGCCAGCCGGGCGTTGGCGCTCTCCGGCGGGATGCTCTCCGGCTTTGACGCGGTGGAGACTTTCAGCGAGGCCAATACGGCGGCGGTGGAAGCCAGCGACCTGTTCCCGGAAACCGCTGTGCAGCTGCACAACATCAAGATGTTTGAGAAAAACCGCATCGACGAAGCGATCCTGGACGCCGCCAGCGTGGTCTGCTCCTGTAACGGCACCCTGCAGGGCATCTTCATGAAGATCATCCAGAACAATACAGCGATGCTCAAAAAAGTAGAGAATCTGACCTATGAAGATGGCATGGGCCTTTCCGCCTGGGTGGACGGCAAGCGGGTGCTCATCGGCAATGGGGATCTGATGCGGCATCACGATATCGATACGCCCTCCCGGGACTATGAACTGAAATACCGCACGGGGGATCGGGAGCTTATCTATCTGGCCAATTCCGGCGAGTTGATCGCCATGTTTGTGGTAAGTTACTCGGCGGACGAACAGGTCGCCCGCGCGCTGTACAGCGCCGAGCGCCGCGGCCTGATGCTGGTGGTCAAATCCACCGACCCCAACCTGACGGCCCGGAAGATCGTTTCGGTGTTTGACCTGCCGGAGGATATGGTGCGGGTGCTCCCCTCCAAGCTCCACGGGGATTTTGATCACGTTACGGCGCCGAGGGATACCGCCAAAGCGGGCCTGGCCAACTGCGGCGGCGCCTGCGGGTTCCTCAGCGGCCTTTCCGCCGCGATCGGCGTAAAAAGCGCGATCGATCTGGGCATGATCCTGCAGATCGTCGGCGTGGTGCTGGGCTACGGCATCGTGGCGTTTTTCTCGCTGATGGGCGGGATCCAGCAGGTCAACGTGTTCACCATCATGGGCTTTCAGCTGCTGTGGGGCGCTGGAGTGCTCTTTTTCCCCAACATGAGAAAACTGGCGTAACTTTTTCAGAGGCGTTTGCGGCCGGAGAAGGGTTTCCTTCTTCGGCCGCTTTTTTGTTTTCTGCGGATAAAGAGAAAAATCTCCATATTCCGAAGCGGCACCGTTAAAAAATTATGCGTTTTGCACAATCCCCTTTTCATTTATTCTACGGAGGAGCAAGGTTATTTTTCCAAAACTTGCTTGAATGTGACAGGGGAAATCTGTATAATAAACATCATGAAGCGCCAGGATGTTGGAATGTTTTGGATAATTTATACAATTTTGGCGTGACATCGCCGTTAGGACGGCAGATATATTCTGAAAGGGGAGAACAACATGAGGCAATACAATGCAAAACAGATCCGCAACATTGCCTTGGCAGGACACGGAAGCGCAGGAAAGACATCACTGGCGGAGGCTCTGCTGTTCAAAGCCGGCGCTACTGATAGATTGGGAAGGGTCATCGAAGCCAATACCGTCTGGGATTTTGACGCGGAAGAAACAAAGCGCAAGGTTTCCGTTTCCATGGCGGTGGCCCCTCTGGAATGGGGGAACACCAAGATCAACCTGATCGACACCCCTGGACTGTTCGACTTTGCCACCGGTTTTTATGAGGGCGTGCGCGCCTGCGACAGCGTGCTCATTGCCCTGTCCGGAAAATCCGGGGTATCCGTCGGCACCGAAAAGGCCTATAAATTGGCCTGTGACCTGGGAAAATCCAAGATGTTCGTCGTCACCAAGCTCGACGCCGAACACGCCGATTTCTATAAAGTGCTGGAGGCGCTTAAGAGCCGCTTTGGCCCCTCCGTCTGCCCGCTGGTGGTGCCGCATTATGTGGGCAACGCCGTGGAGAGCTACATCAACCTCATCGATATGAAGGCCTATGTTTACGATGCGGCGGGCAACCCTCAGGAGACCCCCATGCCGGACGCTGGGCACCGCATCGACGGCCTGGTGGCCGCGATTTCCGAGGCCATTGCCGAGACCGACGAAGCGCTGTTTGAAAAATATTTCTCCGGTGAACAGTTTACCACGGAGGAAATCACTGCCGGCGTGAAAAAAGGCATCAAGGAAGGCGCCATCACCCCGGTGCTGGGCTGCTCCTCCTTTACGCTGGAAGCGGTGGATTCCGTCCTTAACACCATCGCGGCGCTGATGCCCAGCGCGGAAGAAGCGGCGGGCGAAACGGGCGAGGGCGCCGACGGGGCCCCGGTAGAGGTCCCCTGCGCGGAAAACGACCCTCTGGCGGCGTTTGTGTTCAAAACGGTGGCCGATCCCTTTGTGGGCAAGCTCTCTTATGTAAAGGTAATTTCCGGCCGGCTCTCCGCCGACCAGATCCCGGTCAATTCCAGGACGGGGCAGCCCGAGCGCCTGGGTAAGATCGTCACCCTCAAGGGCAAAAAACAGGAGGACGCGGGCGCAATCGTCGCCGGTGATATCGGCGCGGTGACCAAGCTTTCCGAGACAAAAACGGGCGACACCCTCTACGACCCCAAACGCCCGGTAAAATTTACCCCTTCCAAATTCCCGGAGGCGTGCCTCTCCATGGCCATCAAAGCCAAGGCGAAAGGCGACGAGGGCAAGATCGCCCAGAGCCTGCAGCGCCTGACCGAGGAAGATCCGACCATCACCTATGTCAACGATGTGGAGACTCATCAGCAGGTCATCTCCGGGCTGGGTGAGCAGCACCTGGATGTTTTGGTCTCGAAGCTGAAAAACAAATTCGGCGTGGAAGTGACCATGGAAGCCCCGCGGGTCCCTTACCGCGAGACCATCCGCAAAAAGGTGAAGGTGCAGGGCAAGCACAAGAAACAATCCGGCGGCCACGGCCAATACGGAGACGTCTGGATCGAATTTGAGCCCTGCGACAGCGAAGATCTTGATTTCCAGGAGAATGTTTTCGGCGGTTCTGTGCCGAGAAACTTCTTCCCGGCGGTGGAGAAGGGCCTGAGGGATTGCATCAAGAAGGGCGTTCTGGCGGGATATCCGGTGGTTGGCCTGCGCGCCACCCTGGTGGACGGCTCCTATCATCCGGTAGACTCATCTGAAATGTCCTTTAAAATGGCGGCGACCCTTGCTTACAAAGAAGGCCTTGCCAAGGCGGGCCCCTGCATCCTGGAGCCCATCGGCACCCTTAGCGCCTATGTCCCGGAGGCCAATACCGGCGATGTGATGGGAGACCTGAACAAGCGCCGCGGCCGTGTGCTGGGGATGAACCCGGCGGAGGACGGCCAGCAGGAGATCGTGGCGGAAGTTCCCATGAGCGAAATGGCGGATTATTCCACCTTCCTGCGCTCCCTGACCCAGGGCAGAGGTTATTTTACGCTGAAGTTTGAGCGCTATGAGCAGCTCCCGGCCAACCTGGAGGCAGAGGTCATCGAAGCCGCCAAGGCCATGCAGGAAGAATAATCGAACGGGAGGCCCTCTCTTTTGGGGGATCTTTCCCCGGGTTTTAACAAAGGCAAAAGCCGGAGGTTTCCTCCGGCTTTTGTTCTGCCCGCGGAAAATTTTCAAAATGTTCACGGGGGATGACTTGCCTCAGACAAGCGGCCGTGCTATCATAAAGCACATTGCGGCGCGGGCTTTTGGATCCCGCCGCCGGGCAAAGCGCCGCCTTTGGCGGCCTGCCAAAAAACGAAAAAGCCGCGCTCCCGCAGGGGAAGGGCGGCGGGAGGTTTTTATGAAGCGTGTTTTGTGTGTCCTGCTCTGTATGCTGATGCTGTTTTCCCTGGCGGCGTGCGGAAAACCCTCGGAAAAGGAGATCAGCGAAAAGCTCTATGAGATCGACTGCTGGCTGACCACCGACGTCTGGGGCGACGGGTTCAACCAGGTCCTTCTTTATATTTCCGGCCAGAACAGCGAAGCGGAGATCGATGAGATCCTGGCGGGTCTGGAAGAGACGCTGGAAAAGCAGGAGGAGTACGGCGGCTACATTGCCGCTCTGGAGGACGAGCGCTACGACAACCTGAAGGAACGCTGGGATTATGTTTCCGGCGAGATCGACAAGCTCCATGCGGCGCTCCAGGCGGAAAAGCCTCATGCCGACGGCGGTTACGCCCTGGATACGATGCTGTATGAGTATTATTCCGATACTTTTTGGGACGAGCTGGCTGCGCTGGACATCTACCGCTACATCCAGTGACGCTTCCCGGGCCCCGGCAAAGAGGGGATCCGGGGTGGCGTCCCCCAAAATAATACGGATCTAAAAAACCGCGGGGAGGGCGCCTTCCCCGCGGTTTTTTTGCGCCTGAAGAAGGAAAAATGGCACAGCTGCGCCTTCCTGTGCGCCGCGGCGTTTGCGGCTGGTATGCATCGTCCCCGGCCCGCATATCTATTTTTGACGGAGCCTGACGCCCCGGACGCCATTGGGAGGAGGAACGGCATGTTTATCTGGTCGCTAAAAATGAACCGGAGGGCCTGGACAGTTTTGGGCGCGGCGGCGCTGTGCCTTTTGGGCGCGGTGTTTTTCTTCAGCGGGATCGGGAAAGCCCGGCCCGCCGCCGGGGAGGGGCGTATCCACGTGGAAACCCCCTCCGGGAAGACGGCGGAGGAGCGGCTGGCCTTTTTGGCCGGATTCGGCTGGGAGGTAGAGCAGGAGCCTTTGGAAATTATGGAGATCGTCATCCCGGAAGAATTTGACCCCTCTATGGAGCGCTACAACAGTATCCAAAAGAGCCAATCTATGGATCTCTCCGACGCCAAAGGGAGGCGCTGCCGCCGCTATACTTATCGGGTGATAAACTATCCCGGCCGCCCGGAGGACGTCCAGGCCAGCCTGCTGGTGATGGATGGCAGGATCATCGGCGAAGACATGACGCTCATTGGGCCGGAGAGCTCTGTCTGCGCCCTGACGGGGCCCGTGGGATAAAACGGCGGGCAAGGTGGTAAAACGGCGGGATCCGTGCTATACTTCTTATGATACACAGCCCGCGGGGCCGCGGGCTGTGCCGGAACGGAGGAGTGCAGATGAAAACGGAACGCCTGGATAAGATCATCGGTGCGCGTACATCCTATTCCCGCAAGGAGGCAAAGTCCCTGATCGCAAAGGGGCGCTGCCTGCTCAACGGGAAGGTGGCTAAGGGCGCGGATACCAAAGTGGATCTGGAGCGGGATACCCTGACCCTGGACGGGCAGGAACTTCTGCTCAAGGAGCATCTGTATTTGATGCTCAACAAACCGGCCGGCGTGCTTTCCGCCGCCCGGGACCCCAAACAGCCCACGGTGATCGACCTGGTGCCGGAGCATCTTCGCCGGACAGGCCTTTTCCCCGCCGGAAGGCTGGACAAGGATACCGAAGGCTTTGTGCTGATCACCGATGACGGCGGCTTTGCCCACCGCATCCTCTCCCCCAAACGGCACGTGGAAAAAACTTACGAGGCCAGGTTGGACGGGCCGGTGACCGAGGAGATGATCCGCCGCTTTTCCGAAGGGGTGCGCCTGGATGAGGAGACCCTCTGCCTGCCCGCGCTGCTGCGGGTGCTGGAGGAGGGGGAACATCCCCTGGCGGAGGTGGTGATCGTCCAGGGCATGTACCATCAGGTAAAGCGGATGTTTGAAAAGCAGGGAAGGCAGGTGCTGCACCTTAAACGCACCGCTATAGGGGCTTTGCGGCTGGATCCTCAGCTGGCCTGCGGAGAGGCCCGTGAAATTTTAGACAAAGAACTTGATCAAATTTTAGATAAAACAGAAGCGGTTTTCCCCCGCTAAAAGATCGTCAAAGATGAAATTAGTAATTTTAGATAAAGGGCAAAATTAATCTTTGGGCATATAAGTACTTGCCTTTTGGGGCGGAGATTTGGTATCATAGATTCACAGAAACGAGGAAGTATCACGCATATCCGTAATATTTCACATTAGGAGGTCTATTTGAATGGCTAATCTGTCATTGCGCAACATCTACAAGAAGTATCCGGGCGGCGTTACCGCTGTTACCGACTTCAGCCTTGAGATCGAGGACAAGGAATTCGTTATCCTGGTTGGCCCTTCCGGTTGCGGAAAGTCCACCACCCTGAGAATGATCGCTGGTCTGGAGGAAATCTCCGAGGGCGAGCTGTACATCGGCGACAAGCTGGTGAACGACGTTGCTCCTAAGGACAGAGATATCGCAATGGTGTTCCAGAACTACGCTCTGTATCCTCATATGACCGTTTATGAGAATATGGCCTTCGGCCTGAAACTCCGCAAGACCCCCAAGGAAGAGATCAAACGCCGCGTAGAAGAGGCTGCCAGAATCCTGGACATCTCCCATCTGCTTGACAGAAAGCCCAAGGCTCTGTCCGGTGGCCAGAGACAGCGTGTTGCCCTGGGCCGCGCTATCGTCCGTGAGCCTAAGGTATTCCTCCTTGACGAGCCTCTGTCCAACCTGGACGCCAAGCTCCGTGCTCAGATGAGAACCGAGCTGTCCAAGCTGCACCTGAGACTGCAGACCACCTTTATCTACGTTACCCACGACCAGACCGAGGCCATGACCATGGGCGATCGGATCGTCGTTATGAAAGACGGTTTCATCCAGCAGGTGGATTCTCCCCAAACCCTGTACACCACCCCCTGCAATATGTTCGTAGCCGGCTTCATCGGATCTCCTCAAATGAACTTCATCGACGGCGTGCTGGTTGAAAAAGGCGGCAAGCTGGGCGTTGAGTTTGGCGATGACGAGAAGAAATATTATGCGGAACTGCCTGAGAGCAAAGCGAAAACCGAAGGCATTTCCTCCTATATCGGCAAAGAAGTTATCATCGGTGTTAGACCGGAAGCTCTTCACGACGAAGAGATGTTCCTCTCCTCCGCCACCTCCGGCATCATTGACGCCGCTGTTGACGTAACCGAGATGATGGGCGCCGAGACCTATCTGTATGTCACCTCCGCCGGCGTGGCTCTGACCGCGAGAGTTTCCCCCAGAACCACCGCTAAGCCTGGCGACACCATCAAGATGGCCATCGATGTCAACAAGATCCACCTGTTTGACAAAGAGACCGAGAAAGCCATCTGCAACTGAGTATTGTCCTTTTCAAAAGCCGCCGGTTTCCGGCGGCTTTTTTGCTTATGCAAAACCGGGATTCAGCGTTTGTTCACACAAATTTGCATAATTTGTAGTAAAATTAAATTTATGGAAAAAGGGAAGCCGGGTTTTGACAAAAAACCACGAATATTCCACTGCTTTTCTGGGATTTCCAGTTGCAAAAATGTACATTTTTTTGTAGAATAAGTATAGTTGGTCACAGAATTGGGGCCAACGGGAATGCCAAGGGCTTGGCGGACGATTTGATTGGAGCGGCAGCTCCGGGAACGACATAAAATTTATGTGTGGGGCGCCCCGTCCGGCACACCAGCGAAGAGGAGAATGAAAATGTCGAACAGACTATTTCAAGGCGTAGTGCATCAAATGAGAGATTCCATTGACCGCGTTGTTGGTGTGATCGATGACACAGCCACGGTGATTTCCTGCAGCGATCTGACCAAAATTGGCAGCCGGAACGAATATCTTTCCCT
The DNA here is from genome assembly GCA_028689635.1 of Oscillospiraceae bacterium. Classification (GTDB taxonomy): domain Bacteria; phylum Bacillota; class Clostridia; order Oscillospirales; family Ruminococcaceae; genus JALELV01. The sequence continues at coordinate 9,558 of JAQVCU010000035.1, read as the reverse complement.
GGACGCTTTGGATGCCGGCGAGATTTTTGTCCGCGACGGATATACCTACAAACCCTTCGGCACCCGGATGAAGCCGGATTACGCGGTGTTTGTAGAGGGCGCCGACGAATTTGCCGCCAAGTTTTGCAATGTGCTGGCGATCTCGCTGTTGACCATCAAGCAGTACTACGATGAGAAATATGACCGCAACAATTTCATCAAAAATGTGATCCTCGACAACATCCTGCCCGGAGATATTTTTGTCAAGGCCAAAGAGCTGCATTTCAACACCGACGTCAGCCGCGCTGTGCTGCTGATCCGGGTGGTGAGCTCCAACGACATCTCGGCTTTCGACGTGATCCAGAACCTTTTCCCGGATAAGCAGAAGGATTTTGTTTTCAACATCAGTGAGAACGACATCGTGCTGGTCAAAGAGATCAAATCCGGCATCGCCTCGAAAGATCTGGAAAAGCTGGCCCGTTCCATTGTGGATACCCTGGGCAGCGAGTTCTATACCAAAGCCGTCGTGGGGATCGGCACCGCGGTGGAGGGCGTCAAGGATCTGGCCCGTTCCTTTAAAGAGGCGCAGGTGGCGCTGGAGGTGGGCAAGGTTTTTGATACGGAAAAATCCATTGTCAGCTATGACAACCTTGGGATCGCGCGGCTGATCTATCAGCTGCCGACAACGCTGTGCGAGCTGTTCCTCAAGGAAGTTTTCAAAAAGGGCTCCATCGAGAGCCTGGATCAGGAGACGCTTTTTACGATCCAGAAGTTCTTTGAGAACAACCTGAACGTCTCCGAGACTTCCAGAAAGCTGTTCGTACACCGAAACACGCTGGTCTACCGTTTGGAAAAGATCAAAAAACTGACCGGTCTGGATCTGCGTGAGTTTGACCACGCCATTATTTTTAAGGTGGCGCTGATGGTGAAAAAATATCTTACCGCAAACCCGGTGAAATATTGATCTGATCGGCGGCGTCCAAAAAAATAGTCTGGCGCGACAATTCAGGATTGACGGAAGGCGGTGAAACCCCGCCGCTACGGCCTGTATTCCGCGAAAACGGGTGCGGGCCGAGCTTTTGTACGCGGTTTCGCGCGTACAGGAAAAAATACAAGCCTGAGAAAGACGGGAAGGCTCGTTTTTTAAGGTCCTAAAAAGGACGGTGCGCAAGTGATTCGATTTACCAATGTGTCCAAGACCTACCCAAGCGGCACAGAGGCTCTCAGGGACGTCAACTTGGAGATCCAGGACGGAGAATTCGTTTTTATCGTCGGTGCGTCCGGCGCGGGGAAGAGCACCCTGATCAAAATGCTCCTGCGGGAGGAGGTGCCCTCCTCCGGCAGCATCGAGATCAACGGCTACCGGGTGAACAAACTGCGGCGCCGGCAGATCCCGATGTTCCGGCGGTCCCTGGGGGTCGTGTTTCAGGATTTTCGCCTGATCCCCAATATGAACGTTTATGATAACGTGGCGTTTGCGCTGCGGGTGACCAATGTTTCCACGCGGGATATCCGCCGCAGGGTCCCTTACATTTTAAGCCTTGTGGGGCTGGCTGCCAAGGCAAAAAGCATGCCGGAGCAGCTCTCCGGCGGCGAACAGCAGCGCGTGGCCCTGGCCCGGGCGCTGGTCAACAACCCCAAGCTCATCATCGCAGATGAGCCCACCGGGAATATCGACCCGGAGCTCTCTTTTGAGATCGTCGATCTGCTCAACGAGATCAACAAATGCGGAACGACGGTGCTCATGGTCACCCATGAGCACGATCTGGTGGCGCAGTTCAACCGCCGGGTCATCACCATTGAAAAAGGTCATATCGTAGCGGATGATCTGGATTGGAGGCCCCAGCAATGAGAGGTTCCAGTTTCGGTTATCTGGTCAAAGAAGGTTCCAGGAATATCTGGACCAATCGGATGATGTCCATCGCCTCCGTAGGCGTGCTGGTGGCCTGTATGCTGCTGATCGGCACGGCGGTGCTGTTTTCCATCAACCTCAATCAGGTGATGGGCTATATGGAAGATCAAAACGAGATGGTGGCGTTTATCGACGATGACGCCAGCGCCGCCGCCATTAAAAAGATCGACGCCGCCCTGGGGGAGATCTCCAACATCGGGAGCATGACCTATGTCTCGCGGGAGCAGGCGATCGAGGAATATAAAAAGATCATGGGGGATTCCGGCACGCTGCTGGACGGCTTGGAAGAAGACGAGGTATTCCCCAATTCCTACCGCATCCAGGTGGACGACCTATCCAGGCTGGAGGAAACGGTAGAGGATGTGGAGAGCATCACCGGCATCATGAAAGTCAACGCGCCCACCGACGTTGCGCAGACGATCACCAGCGTCAAGCAGATCGTCTATGTGGCGGGCACCGGGATCGTGGGGATCCTGGTGGCGGTATCGCTGCTTATCATTGCCAACACCATTAAGATCACGGTGTTCAACCGCCGCCGGGAGATCAACATTATGAAATACGTCGGCGCCACCGATACCTTTATCCGGCTGCCCTTCCTGGTGGAGGGGACGTTGCTGGGGCTTATTTCAGCGGTGATCGCCTATCTGGCCCTGTGGGGCGGCTATACTTATGTGCTCAATTGGCTGGAGGAAAACCAGTCTATCGCCCTGGTGTCTTTCACGCAGAACTTCCTCCCCTTCAGCAGCGTGACGAAGGATCTGCTGCTTGGGTTTGTACTGGGCGGCGTGGGGATCGGCGGGTTTGGCAGCATGATTTTTGTTCGCAGGTACTTAAAGGTATAAATGCCTGCGACGGGACGACCGCAGAAAAGAAAGGAAGATTTGAGAGTGAAGAAAGCGATACTGAAAATGGTTTCGGTCACTGCCGCTCTCGCCACTGCATTGGTGGCCCAGACGGGATCCTTCCGCGTTTCTGCCGATGAGACAACAGCGGTTTACAGCCAGGCTTCGGCGGGGGTCCTGAAGGATAACAGCGACTATAAGGAAGAATTGGCGGATCTGAATTCCCAATATGCGGCTTTGCAGAAGGAACAGGACGCCATCAACGCCAACATCAACAAGGCCAAAAGCGAAAAGGAAAAGCAGTTGGCCATTAAAAAGGATCTGGATAACCAGATCTACCTCACCCGGCAGCAGATCCAGCTATTGGAGGATAAGATCACCCTGCTGAACAATAATATCTCGGAGAAAGAGCTCGAGATCGTGGATAAGCAGGCGGATATCGACGACAATTACACGCTTTTTAAAAAGCGCGTCCGCGCCATGTATATGAGCGACGAGAGCTCTACTGTGGGGCTGATCCTGGGGGCGGACAGCTTTTACGATCTGCTGACCCGGGCGGAGGTGCTCAACCGCATTGCGGAGCACGACCGGGATCTGATCGAGCGCTTACAGTCCGACAAGGCTGATATTGAAGAAGCCAAGGCGGAGATCGAAGGGGATAAGGCGGATCTGGAAAGCTCTGTTTCGGAGCTGGACGGCCTGAAAAGCACCCTTTCCAGCCAGTTGGCCCAAACCCAGGAGGAGATCCAAAGCATTGCGGCCCTGGAGGAGCAGTTCCTGAAGGATAAGACCAAGAACCAACAGGAGATGGCGGCTGTCCAGGCGGATATCGACGATATCTATGCACAGCTGGAATCCATGGGCGATTATGTGGGCGGGGAGTTTTTGTGGCCTCTGCCCGGATACAGCAACATTACCTCCTATTATGGCTGGCGGTTCAACAATAGCGATTTCCATACGGGCATCGATATCAGCGGCTCCAGCGTGTATGGCAAAAGCATTGTGGCGGCCAATGCGGGCAAGGTGGTGTTTGTACAGCGCAATTACACGCCGGGTAAGGGATACGGTATTTACCTTATCATCGACCACGGCGGCGGCATGAGCACCCTGTACGGCCACACCAGCGAGATCCTGGTGGATGTGGGGGACTACGTCACCCGCGGAGAGACCGTTGCCAAGGTAGGCTCTACCGGCTGGTCCACCGGGCCCCATCTGCACTTTGAGATCCGCGTCAACGGAAAACACAGCAACCCCCTGGAATATTTGTGATTTTTAGGGGAAAAACCAAATTGAAGGCGCTCGTCGGCTGGCGCATGCCGGGCGGCGGGCGCTTTTTGGAACAAAGACAAAATCGCATAGGAAACGACAGAGAGGTTCCCGGAGGGGCGCCTGCGGGGCAGGCGAAAAATGGAAGCGCTCTGGTTTCGGATTGGAGACAGAAAAATGGGCAAAAAAGTTTCTTTGGGCGCAACGGTCGCCCTGATGTTGATGGCGGCCGCCATCGCCGTAACGACTACTTTCATCTATTCTCAAAGCCAGTTCAATGGGAAGATGGTCAACCTCACCGAACGGGAAGCCATGTATTCCAAGCTTTCGGAGCTGGACCGCATCGCCCGCAACAACTATATCGGCGAGGTGGATGAAGAAAACCTGAACGATTATATCGCCCGTGGCTATATCGCCGGGCTGGGGGATAAATACGCCCGCTATTTTGACGCCGAAAGCTACAAGGTCTATACCCAGGAGCTGGAGGGCCGGGTGGTCGGCATCGGCGTGGAGGCAAAGCTGGACCCCAGCGGTTATATTTTGATCGATACGGTGTATGATGATTCCCCTGCGGCGATCAATGGGCTTTTGCCAGGAGATCTGATCGTCAAAGTGGATGAGATCGACGTTAACGCCGATACCTACAACCAGGCGGTGGAGGGGATCCGCGGGGAAGAGGGCACTCGGGTGACCTTGACTGTCCGCCGGGATAATGAAGATACCGAGATCCCCGTCACCCGCCGCAAGGTGAATATCCCTACGGTGTTCTCCCGCTTGATTGACGGAAATGTGGCTTATATCCGCATTTCGGAGTTCAGCGACAGCACGGCGGAGCAGTTTAGCCGCCAGGTGGATGACTTGATCGCTTCCGGGGCGCAGGCCCTGATCTTTGACGTGCGCAACAACGGCGGCGGTACCCTCACCTCGGTCTCCGCCATGCTGGATAAGCTCCTTCCCCGCGGCACCATCGTTTCCGCTACCTACAAAAGCGGCAAGACGGAGGTTTTGGCAACCAGCGACGCCGGGGAGATCCTTTTGCCCATGGCGGTGCTGACCAACAGCAAAACCGCCAGTGCGGCGGAGCTGTTTACCCAGGCCCTGAAGGATTACGAGAAGGCGAAATCGGTGGGCAGCACCACCTTTGGTAAGGGCTCCATGCAGGAGGTGAAAAAGCTCAACGACGGTTCGGCGGTCAACCTGACGGTGGCCACCTATTTCCCGCCCAGCGGCGTCAGCTACGACGGGGTGGGCATCAAGCCGGACTATGAGGTGCAGATCCTGGCGGAGCTGGAAAACAACCTGGAGAACCTCAATGAGAACACCGACCCACAGCTGAAAAAGGCGTTGGAGGTGGTTCTGACGGCGGTTCGCGCCGAGAGCAACAGTTCCGGAGCGTCGGAGGAGGAAAGCTCCTCTTCCGCCTCGGGAAGCGAAAGTTCTTCCTCTGCGGCAAGCGGCGAAAGCAGCCCGGCAGAATAAATACGGTATATTTGGCGGCGGGGCCCGGGGTTTTCCGGGCCCCGCCGTTTTTGAAAAAACCAGGCGATGGGGACGCATATCGGCGGAAGCCTTGGCATAGAGTAAAAAACGGGAGGGAGGTCCATGTTTGCAGTCCTGATCCAGGCGCCGCCTGCCGGGCCGCTGCCGGCGCTTTACCGGTGCTTTTGCGGCAAAAAGGCCAAAGAAACAGCGCTGCCGGAAGGGGCAGGGGCCTATTGGAGGGCCGAAGCCGGGAAGCTTGCCCGGCCACCCTGGCGCCGCTTGCTCCGGCAGGTGGGCCCTCAAACGCCGTGGCTGCTTCCGCAGGGGGCGGCCCTGCCGCAGGAGGGGCTTTTCCTCGTTTCTCCCGCACAGTTTCGGGCGTTGCTGCTCGGCACGGCGGCGGCGCAGATCCTCACCGGGATCTCCCTGCCCCTTTACCACAAAACGGCAGTACTTTTGGACAAAGACGGCAGCTTTGAGGCCTTGGTGGAACAGCTGCTGCCCTGGTGCATGGCGGTCAAGGTGGCGACGGCATCGATCAAAGGCTACGAAGCTCTCTCCCGCCGGCTTTTGGTGCGCTGGGGCGCTGGTTTGATCCTTACCCCATGGGAGAAGGCGATTCCCCGGGGGACGCTGTACCTGGACCCTTGGGGAGAACGTTTGGCGGAGTTTCCGGCCCGGGCCCCGGTGCTTACCGCATTGCCACGGGGCCGCCATGGGGGCCCGGGCCAGGTGCTCTGCGGCCTGGAAATCGGGCCGCCCCCCGGCTGGGCGGACATCCTGCCGCCGGGGATCCGGACAACGGAGTTTTTGGCGGCATGTCATGCTCTGGGGCGTTGGCGGCCCCGGTATCCGTGGCGCTGCCTTCGGTTTTACTGCGGGGATCATCCGGCAACCCTGGAACAGATCGCCGGATACTGCGGCCGGGAGGAAAGGGCAAAACGGCGGAACAGCCAGCCGGATGGCTTCTAAAGCCGGTGGAAAGAAAAAACGAAGGTCGCAAATTGTTCACAGGATATTACTTGACACCGGGAAAGGGATTGCTTATAATACTACTATTGCCCAGCTATTGGATTATCTTTGGAAAGGGACGATGAGAATGGCGGAAAAAAAGAGGCTCACCGAAGACGGTTTGAGAAAGCTGGAACAGGAGCTTGAAGAGCTGAAATCTGTAAAGAGGAAGGAAATCGCGGAGAAGATCAAAGTGGCGCTTTCCTTTGGCGATCTTTCAGAAAACAGCGAGTACGACGAAGCGAAGAACGAGCAGGCCATTGTGGAGAGCAAGATCACCCAGCTGGAGGCCATGCTCAAAAACATAGAGGTGGTAGATACCGACGAGCTTTCCACCGATGTGGTCGGCGTAGGTTCCAAGGTTCGGGTAAAGGATCTGGAGTTTGACGACGAAGAGGTATATTCCATTGTGGGATCCGCCGAAGCGGAACCCATGTCCAACAAGATCTCCGATGAATCCCCCATGGGAAAGGCGCTGTTAGGCTGTAAACAGGGCGAGGAGATCCAGGTGGAGACCCCCGGCGGAATGATCCAGCTGAAGGTCATGGAAATCTCAAAATAAAGCTTTGCGTGCCGCTTAAGATGCAGGTTTTTGCCTGCATCTTTCTTTTTAGGGCCCGGCAGAGAGCGAAAAGCGCTTTTTTTGCCGGACAGCCTTTACAGTCTGCGTTTTGGTATAGTATAATAAACCAATGATCACCGCGGCGTGCGGCAAGGGCGTTTTTGCAGGCAGAAAGGCCCGGCGGCCCCTTTGACGGGCCGTTTGCGGCAGGAAAAATAACGGAAGGCTCTGGCGGGCGGAGAAAGCCTTGAGAATTGCCCGAGCCCCGATGGAGGTAATGAGATAATGCAGGAACAGAACAATCCCCAGGAAAACGGCGGGCAGGAGCAGGATCTTTCGGAGATTTTGCAGATCCGCCGCGAAAAGCTGGCCGCTCTTCAGCAGGCCGGACAAGATCCGTTTCATATCACCAAATTCGACGTCTCCGCCCGTTCCGGGCAGGTGAAGAAGGAATTTGAGGCTTCTGAAGAGTCCAAAACCGTCTCCATTGCCGGACGGATGATGAGCCGCCGGATCATGGGTAAGGCGAGCTTCTGCAACCTGCAGGACGCCGAGGGCACCATCCAGGTGTATGTGCGCCGGGACGACGTGGGGGAGGACGCCTACGCCGACTTTAAAAAATGGGATATCGGCGATATTTTTGGCCTGGAGGGCTTTGTGTTCCGCACCAAAACGGGTGAGGTCTCTATCCATGCGCAAAAGATCGTCCTGCTCTCCAAATCCCTGCGGCCGTTGCCGGAAAAATTCCACGGCCTGACCGACCGGGAGACCCGTTATCGTCAGCGCTATGTGGATCTTATCGTCAACCCAGAGGTGCGCCGTACCTTCGAGGTGCGCTCCCGCTTTATTAAGCATATTCGGGATTACCTGGATGACCGCGGATATATGGAGGTCGAGACCCCTGTGCTCAACACCATTTCCGGCGGCGCCAGCGCCCGTCCTTTCATCACCCATCACAACACCTTGGATCTGGATATGTACATGCGCATCGCCACGGAGCTGCCCCTTAAGCGCCTGGTGGTGGGCGGTTTAGAACGTGTTTACGAGATCGGCCGCATTTTCCGCAACGAGGGGATGGACCCCAAACACAACCCAGAATTTACCACCATCGAGCTTTACGAAGCCTATACGGATTTTCATGGCATGATGGATATTGCCGAAGGGATGCTCTCCTCGGCTGCCGAGAAGCTGCTGGGCACCTATCAGCTGGAGTGGATGGGCTATCAGGTCGATCTGACGCCCGGCTGGCGGCGCATGACCATGATCGAGGCTGTGCGGGAGTTTACCGGAGTGGATTTTGACGCCATTTCTGAGGACGCCGAGGCAGTGGCCGCCGCCAAAGCCATCGGTGTGGAACTGGCCGCCACGGCGGAGCCCACCTGGGGCAACGCCCTGTATGAGGTCTTTGACCAAAGGGTGGAGGAAAAACTGATCCAGCCTACCTTTATCACCATGTATCCCGTGGAGGTATCCCCGCTGGCCAAACGTTCCCCTGCGGATCCCCGTCTGACCGAGCGTTTTGAGCTGTTTGTCTGCCACAGCGAGATGGGCAACGCCTTCTCGGAGCTCAACGACCCCATCGACCAGAAAAACCGCTTCCAAAAGCAGGTCGAGATGCGCGACAAGGGCGACGACGAGGCCAGCATGATGGACGAGGACTACATCAACGCCCTGGAATACGGCTTGCCGCCCACGGGTGGTATGGGCATCGGCATCGACCGCTGCGTCATGATGCTTACAGGCAACGATACCATCCGCGAGGTGATCTTGTTCCCCACGATGAAGCCGATTGACTAAGTAGGTCTGCACAACCCTTTATAAGTGGAGATTTGGAGAGGATTGTAAGGGTTTTTACTCCAAAGCTTAATCCAATTTAATCCACGGATGTTCCATTCTCTACAAAAGTATTATGCGAATCTACAATGCTCCACGAAACAATTCAATATCGTATGAATCCCGCTGAGAAATCAGCGGGATTTTTTTATGCCCATTTTATCTTTTGAAGATAAGATGGGCTTTTTTATTTCAAATTAAAACACTAAAAAATATTTTTGAAAAAAGTGTCGGTTTCAGACCTCGAAAGTTGCTGTAGAGAAGTGTGAGGGCAAAAACCCTCCGCTGAAACTTGAAAACTGAATACACATTCATCAGATACATTCCTTGTGCTGAGTGGAAACTCAAGCCAGAGCCATAGGTGCGCCAAGACCTTTTCAAAGAGTAAGCGATTAAACTTATATGGTGACAGCCGGATTACTTCCGGGGCGGCAATAACAGGCACAAGGGACAATGATACTTCTCTACGGAGCTGGCGGAGAACCCGGCAGAGGTGAGATTCCTATGAAATCGGCTCGTAACCGATTGTTTGATGATTTCCCTGTATGCGGGGTGCCGAGGACAAATAGCATACCTTACATAGCTGATTGAACAGTCAGCTATATTTTTTGAAAGGAGGTTCAGATAGATGCCAAACTGTAAAACCATTGCTATCTGCAATCAGAAGGGTG
>JAQVCU010000081.1 GCA_028689635.1 Oscillospiraceae bacterium | reverse complement strand
AATCTTCTCCGTGCCGTTTATCTCTCCTCCACACCGGCTGCACCGCATCGTGCCCGTAAAACCCTCCTGCGCCAGCACTGTTAAAATCTGCGGCAATAGCATCCGCAGGTTGGCCATGCCCCTGCCGTTTAAGCGCACGCCTATGGCGACACCGTCGCTCATCACCCGGTATTGCAGCAGGTTGCCCTGCGCCATATTGCCGGCTAAAAATGCGTCCAGCCTTCCCCGCCGGCCGTTCTCTTCCAGCGTATCCGTCCCCGCCATATAGTTGATATAGACGCCTCGCGCCGCACTGTCGCCAGAAAGCGATATCAAAAAGCCCTCAATTTCTCCGTAAGCGCAGCTGCGCGTCATCCTCATGCCGTGCTCCGTCGCAAACCGCTTCAGCGCCGCATCCATTTTGTTTTCCTCGCTTTCCTCTTAACCTTTTTTCAGTATAGCACTTGCCCCGACAAACTTCCACACTTTTCCATATACTGTCTATTTCCGGTTTTTATTTTTCCGCCGGTTTCTCACTTTCTCTCTGTTTACGCCTGTGCTATAATGGAAGAAATAAATCCCGGAAAAGGTGAATCACATGAATGTATTAGATCGCTTTTTAAAATACGTCTCTTTTGATACCGGCTCAGATTCCGCCTCGAAAACCATCCCCAGCACTGCAAAGCAGAAAAAATTGGGGGAATTTTTGGTGGCAGAGATGCAAGCGATGGGCATTTTTGATGCGCGCATGGATGCGTTTGGCTATGTCTATGGCAGCATCCCCGCCAATACGGAAAAACTCGCGCCCAAAATCGGTCTCATCGCCCATATGGATACCGTGTCCGATGTCCCCTGCAAAAATATCAAGCCCCGGGTCGTGGAAAACTACGATGGCGGCGATATCCTTCTAAACGCGGAAAAGCATATCGTCCTTTCCCCCAAAGAATACCCGGATTTATTGAAGTACGTCGGCGGCTCTCTGGTCGTCACAGATGGCACAACGCTGCTCGGCGCAGACGATAAGGCCGGCATTGCGGAAATTCTCGCCGCCGCCGAAGCGTTGCTTTCTAGCCATGCGCCCCATGGCGAGGTCAAAATCGCCTTTACGCCGGACGAGGAAATCGGCCGCGGGCCGGATCAGTTTGATGTCCCGGGCTTCGGAGCAGACTACGGCTATACCGTAGACGGCGGCGAACTGGGCGAGCTGGAATACGAAAACTTCAACGGCGCAGATGGCCGAGTCATCGTGCATGGCCGCAACATCCACCCCGGCACAGCCAAAGGCCAGATGGTAAATGCCCAGCTTCTTGCCATGGAATTTGCCTCCCTGCTGCCCGCCGCCCAAATCCCCGCCCATACCGAGGGCTACGAGGGTTTCTTCCACCTGACAGATATGAAGGGCGATGTGGAACAGGCCGAGCTTACCTATATTATCAGGGATCACGATAAGGCCAAATACGAGGAAAAGAAGCGCCTCTTCTGCTCCATCGGCGCGTTTCTAAATGAAAAATACGGCGCCGGCACGTTTGAAGTTTCCGCTGTCGATCGCTATGCGAATATGAAGGAAAAGATTCTGCCGCATATGGAGATCATCGAGCGCGCCCAGGCCGCCATGCAAAGAGCCGGCGTGCAGCCCAAGGTACAGCCCATCCGGGGCGGGACGGATGGTGCAACCCTCTCCTTTATGGGGCTCCCCTGCCCAAACCTGTGCACCGGCGGGCACAACTTCCATGGCCGCTTCGAATATATCCCGGTTGAGAGCATGGAAAAGGTGGCGGAAATCCTGCTCCACATCCTCTATAGCGCGGTACTTTAATCATGGGAAAATACGAATTTATTTCGAGCTTCTGCCTCAGCCAAAAAGGCACGGTAGAGGATTATAAAGAGGAGTGGCAGGCCACTCGCTATCTGGTCGGCGGCAAGATGTACGCCATGCGTGGGGGGGATCGGCAGGGCAATCCCATCCTCACTTTAAAGCTCCCGCCACAAGAAGGGCTCGCCCTGCGGGATGTGTATGTCGGGGATGTCGTGCCCGGCTATTATATGAACAAAGAGCATTGGAACTCGGTATATTTTTCGGGCAGCGTAGAAGATGCCGTTCTCAGGCAGCTTCTGCAAACCGCATACAAAACCGTCCTTTCATCGCTCTCCAAAAAAACTCAGGCAGAAATTTTAGGAAAAGAGGATTTTCATAAATGAACCATGTAGAAAAAGCGGTAGAGAATTTCTCTGTCAAAAAGTATAATTGCACCCAGGCCGTCATCTGCGCCTTCTGCGAAGAGCTCGGCTTGTCCGAAGTGGATGCCTTCCGCCTCTCCGAGCCTTTTGGCGGCGGCATGGGCAAGATGGGTGGCGTCTGCGGCGCGGTAACGGGGGCGTATATGGTCATCGGGCTTGTAAATAGCGCCGCAGATCTCCAAAACCCCGCCGCGAGCAAAATGCAGACCTACGCCGATGTCCGGGAGCTCACACAGAAGTTTGAGCAGATGAATAGCTCTGTGCTCTGCCGGGAGCTCAAATTTGATAAACCGCCCCGGCGCAGCTGCCCGGGCTGTGTGGAAGATGCCGCCAAGCTCGCGGAAGAATATCTGAAGAACCATGGCAAATAAGAACTCTGAACCATCGGCCTGTGGCCAGTCAACGCCCGCCCGGCTGCCCTATTGCCCAGAACAGCTTGCACCATCTCCGCCCGGGCAAGAGAAATCGGCGCTATCTCCTCCCGGGCAAAAAAAATCCGCGCCATCTGTTCTCGGGCCAGAAGAACCTGCATCATCTCCTATCGGACTAGAAGAACCTGCGTCATCTCCTCCCGGGCAAAAAAAATCCACACCATCTGTTCCCGGGCTTGAAGAACCTGTATCATCTCCTATCGGACTAGAAGAACCTGCACCATTTCCTCCCGGGCAAAAAGAACCTGTGCTGCAAAATGAGTTTGTCCTGCGCCCGGTGGGCCAAGTGAAAACTTCCGGCAGTCCTGCCCTTTTGCAGATCACCCCGGCCTTTGCCCCGGCTTTGCTTGGGCTGGAGGAGTATAGCCATGTCCAGGTGCTTTGGTGGTTTGATGGCACAGATACTCCTCAAAACTGCGCCCGTACTTTGGTGCGCTGTCCATATGTGGGCGCGCCGGAAAAGCTCGGCGTGTTTGCCACCCGCTCGCCCTTCCGGCCCAATCCCATTGCGCTCAGCTGTGCGCGCATTTTAAGTATCGACCAGGAAAATGGCCAGGTCGCGCTGGATGCTTTCGATGCAGAGCCGGGCAGCTTTGTGCTGGATCTAAAGCCCTATGCCCCAAGCTCGGATCGCGTGCAGTCTCCCTCTGTCCCGGCCTGGTCCGCCCATTGGCCTGCCAGCCTGGAAGCATCCGAATCCTTTGATTGGGAGCGGGAAACCGTTCCGGATTTTCACCAGTAATGTCCCGCTTAGGAACGCCTGGAGGTGCCATACTGAACCTATGAAAAACAAGTTTTTAGGAGGAAACCATATGTGGGCCGTCTATGCCCTGCTTTCCGCGCTGTTCGCCGCTGCCACGTCTATCCTGGCCAAGCTTGGTATGCAGCAGATAAACTCCAACCTCGCCACTGCGCTGCGCACGGTGGTCGTGCTCATCATGGCCTGGGCCATCGTGCTGTTTACGGGCAAGCAGGCCGAAATTTCGCATATCACGGCCAAAAGCTGGATTTTCCTCATCCTCTCCGGCGTGGCCACCGGTCTTTCCTGGATGTTCTACTATAAAGCCCTGCAAATGGGCGATGCCTCCAAGGTCGTGCCCATCGATAAATTCAGCGTGGTCATCAGCATGGTGCTGGCCTTTCTCATCTTAAAGGAAAAGATGGATTGGAAATCTCTGCTTGGCGGTGGGCTCATCACCGCAGGCACATTCGTGCTCATCCTATGAAAAATCAAGTAGAGGAAGTAAAAACCCGCCTGGTTGCCCTGTGCGAACCGGGCTTTCAGAAATTTTCCGCCACTCTCATTCCCGGAGAAGAGCGGATGCTTGGCGTGCGCCTGCCCGCCCTGCGCGCCCTGGCAAAAGAGCTTGCCCACGGCGATGGCTGGCAAAACTATCTTTCCGCCGCGCCCCGGGATTATTTTGAAGAAATCATGCTGCGGGGCATGATCATCGGCGCCGCCAAAATGCCAATCGAAGAACGCCTTTGTCATATTCGCAATTTTGTGCCCGAAATCGATAACTGGTCTGTGTGCGATAGTTTTTGCGCCGGTCTCAAGTTCACTTCCAAAAACCTGCCCCTCATGCTGGAATTCCTGTGCCCCTACTGCGAAAGCGAAAAAGAGTTCGAGGCGCGCTTCGGCTATGTGCTGCTCCTGGATTTCTTTTTGGTTCCCGAGTATATCGATGCCGCCTTGGCTCTCGTCTCTTCCTTTTCGCATCCCGCCTACTACGCCCGGATGGCCGTAGCCTGGCTATTGGCGACTGCTCTGGCCAAGTTCCCAGACAAAGCCTTTTCCTGCCTCACTTCCGCCCCGCTGGACGATTTTACCTATAAAAAAACCATCCAGAAGGCCCTGGAATCCTACCGCGTGTCTCCGGAAAACAAGGAAAAACTCCGCGCGCTGCGCTCCGAGCTAAGAAAATAACGCAAAAAAAGGAGCCACCGGCTGTGGTGGCCCCTACCCTAAGAGGAAAGAAAGGAAAAATGATGATGAAGAATGTCGTGCTTGCTTCTTCTTACAGTCTCTATTCTACCGAAGAAATAAGTCCATTTTTCAGCCTTTTTAAATACAAACTGTGAACATTAAACGATAGAAAAAGAGAGCCGAAAACGCTTTTCCAGCTCTCTTTTTTCTTGCTTTCTTATTTCACGATCTCGCCCTGGCAGCCGTTTC
>JAQVCU010000034.1 GCA_028689635.1 Oscillospiraceae bacterium | reverse complement strand
ACCATCTCGTGTTTGCTTTGTCAAGAAGTTTTTGAGATTCTCTTTTGAAAACCCCCGCTTCCGGGCCGCTCTCACGGGACAGCTTTGTTATATTACCACACCCTCTCCCCTCTGTCAACTACTTTTTGCGGATTTTTTTCATAAACCGACATTTTTCTGATTCTGATGCGGTTTCCTTGCTTTTTGCCGCAGAACAGGGTAATATTATGGTGAATCATTATCGCTTTCGGAGGTTGCTATGCCCATTAAAATACCCGATACTTTACCGGCCGCCCGGGTGCTGGAATCTGAAAACATCTTTATTATGACAGAGGATCGCGCCCTGCATCAGGATATCCGTCCTTTGAAGATCGGCATTCTCAACCTGATGCCGACCAAGATCAACACCGAGACCCAGCTGCTCCGGCTTTTGGGCAATACCTCTTTGCAGGTGGACATCGATCTGATCCAGACCGCTTCTCATACCTCTAAAAATACGTCCAGCGAACATCTGCTAAAATTCTACAAAACTTATGACGATATTAAAGATGAGCGCTACGACGGTTTCATCATCACCGGCGCTCCCGTGGAGAACATGCCTTTTGAAGCGGTCGATTATTGGCCGGAGCTGGTCAAGATCATGGATTGGACCTCTTCCCACGTCTATTCTACCTTTCATATCTGTTGGGGGGCCCAGGCGGCGCTGTATCACCACTATCATATTAATAAGCTCCCTCTTCCCTCCAAAATGTTCGGCGTTTTTGAGCACCGCACCCTTCACCCCACCCATCCCCTGGTTCGCGGCTTTGACGAAGCCTTTTTCGCCCCCCATTCCCGCCACACCGGGGTCGATCAATCAAAGCTAGATGCCTGCTCCGACCTGGTGACTTTGGCCGATTCCGGCATTGCCGGGCCTTATATCATCTCGAACCGGGACGGCCGCCGGATCTTTGTCACCGGCCACTCGGAATATGACCGCGACACCCTGGCCGCCGAATACTTCCGTGACGTCGAGAAAGGGCTGCCCATCGAGGTCCCCGTCAACTATTTTACAGGGGACGATCCCACGCAGGCCGTGATCCACCGCTGGCGCGGCCATGCAAATCTGCTTTTCTCCAATTGGCTCAACTATTTTGTCTATCAGGCAACGCCCTACGACCTTTCCAACCTGTGAGCCCGCATGTCTTTTATTCTGTAACATTTTCCCTCCCGCCGCGGTTCATTAAAATGTAGTATCAATGTAACATAGCAGTACGATAGAAAAAGATAAAAGCTTTTCTCTTGAAGAAGGGGTGGATTTATGAAAAAGTTTGCAGCAAAAGCTCTCCTGCTCCTGTTGGTGTTCTCCGCCGTCTTTGCGCTGGGCCTGATCGCTTTCGCCGATTCGCCGGATCCGGCAGTATACGGGTTTTCCTCCTTGGCTCTCCCTGCGCCCATCACGTTGGATCCCGCCGACTGCGACAACTCCGCGGCGGTAAACCTGGCCGACACACCTGCCGAGTTCACCCGCTATCTCTACCCCCTCACCGGTGCCGCCAACGCGCCTACGATCGATGGGGATCTGACCGTGATGGCCTCCGCCGTCAGCGGTTCTCCTTCTGTTGCCGAAGCCCGGCTCGGGGAATCTCCCAATTCCTTTGTGGTCAACGCCAAAAACAAAGGGAGCGCCGCTATCACCGTAACGCTTCATCTGTGGAATGACGCCCAGGCCAAACTCGATTCTCCCGCTATGCCGAGCAGCACCCAGACCATCACCTACACCGTCGGCGTGTACGACAGCGTCACCGTGACGGCAAACAGCGGGGGGGACGCGGCCGAAAAGCCTCTGTTGGCCTCCTTCGGCGGCAAGACCCGCTCCTTTGCCACCCTGCAGGCGCTGCTGGACAGCGACCTTATTAAAGCCGGGAATGAAGTGGTCGTACAGGATCTGAGCCTGACGGAGGATCTGACCATTTCCAAGGCGGTCATCCTGCGCTTTGTCGGCACCTGTAATCTGACCGGGAACATCACCGCCACCGTCGCCGGAGTGACGGTCAACAACGCCGTTGTCAGCGGGAGCGTCCTTTTCCAAAAAGAAAACAGTTCCCTGCTTTATACTTCCGCCGCCGCCGCTACCTTCCAAGGCGCCAGTAGCAATCTTGCCACCTCGGCGTCCATTACCGGCGCGTTGACCTTTGCCCAAAATTCGGCGGTGGTCTCCGACTGTTCCGCTGCTTCTTTCACGGTCAACAACCTCACGCTTACCGGCCTTAGCTCCAGCTTTGGATGGCAGGATAACACCTACAGCTGCGCTACCCACAGCATGGCTTTTTCTGCCGCCGCTGTAAACGCTTCGTCCCCGCGCACCGTTCTGGTCAATCAATCCGGCATTTCCGCCGGTTCCCAGACTTTGGCCGACCGTATCCTCACCTATAATGGCGTTGTCAGCACAAACGCCCAGGTCTTTTCCACCGGACAGATCGACGCGTTCCCAAGCGGCACCGTGCTGCTGCTGCCCAAAAAAGACAGCCTGCTGACGGCTTCCCCCTACCTTTACCTGATCAATGAATCCGCCGCCAAGCTGGAAAAACCCAGCGTTGCCCAGGCTTCCACGACCAGCGGCGGACTTCTTTCCATCCCGCTTGCCAAGGGCGGAAGCTATCTGCTGATCGACCAGAGGCTCAGCAACCTCACCGGCACCTCTCCTTCCTCCGGTTCCTCCTCTTCTTCCGACGATGACGACGACACCCTTTTGGAGGCCAGCGAGGTCAAGTCTGACCTGGCGGATTCCGATTCCGGGGATATCGTCTCCTTTGACGTCACCTCCGAATATAAGGTCTGCTACGACGTCTTTGAACTGATGAAGAAGAAATATTCCAACCGCACCATTGAATTTGAAGGCAAAGGCTATGCCTGGCGCTTCAAAGGTTCCGAGATCAGCGTTCCCAAATCCCTGATCTACCTGGACACCCGCGTCCTGCAAAAGAGCGACTACGACAAGGAGATCGACCGCCTGGCCGGCGACGCCGAGTACGAGATCGTCGCTTTCAACTACACCGGGAAATTCCCCGGCACCGCCACTTTGCTGCTGGATCCTTCCCTGCGCTCCTCCAAATACCAGCTTTACCGTTACAATCCCGATAAAAATCGTTTGGAGCTGGTCTACTCTGACCTAAAGGAAAACAGCAGCGGCTACCTTAAATTTTCCCTTACCCGCAGCTACGATTATGTCCTTACTGAGACGGCGGTGAAAGGGGCCTATACCGGAAGCTCCCTCAGCGCTTCTTCCTCTTCCTCTTCCGCTTCTTCCTCCGCGTCTTCTGCCAAGCCTTCCAACCCTTCTACGGGGATCGTGACCCCCTATGCCCCATCGCAGCCCTCCTCCAGCAGCCAATCCGTTTCCAGCGAGCCCTCTTCCTCTGTGGAGGAGCCCTCCTCCGCGCCGGAAGAACCCTCCTTGGAGCCCTCCGTGCCGGATGAACCGGATGAGCCGGTCTCCGTCCCCGGAAGCGCCGACGCCCCCGGGCCCAGTCCCTGGCTTTATATCGCCCTTGGCGTCGCCGTCCTGGCTGCCCTGGGCCTGGCCCTTGCCATCGGCATGGCCATTGCCCGCCGCAAAGATAATTGATCTCGATTTTAGCCCTTTTGTCCCCGGCTGTCTTTGGCCGGGGACTTTTCTTTTCCCCCTCGCCATGCTATGATGAGGACAAAGCCAGGCCGTCTTCCCATTCGGCCATCAGACAGGAGGCGTTCTTGTGAAAATCTCCCGGGAGACCGCCCGTTCCATCGTGGCGGAGATCAGCAGCGCCATCGGCAAAAACGTCAATCTTATGGACGCCGCCGGCTGCATCATCGCCAGCACCAACCCAAGCCGCATTGGCACCTTTCACAGCGGCGCCAAAAAGATCATCGCCGAAAAGCTGGATCACCTGGACGTCTTTACCGACCAGGAATATTCCGGCGCCATGATGGGCGTCAACGTCCCCATCACCTTTGAGGGGGATATCATCGGCGTCATCGGTATCACCGGGGAATGGAATGAGGTGGGAAAATACGGCCAGATCATCAAAAAGATCACCGAGATCCTGATCTTCGACTCTTACGTAAAGGAGCAAAAGATCCTCAACGAGGGTCTGGTCAGCCGTTTTATCGAAAGTTGGCTCTTTGAGGACAGCCAAAGCCTCGGCGTCAATTTTGCGGAACGCGGCGTCAGCCTGGGCATCGACGTCTCCCTGCCCCGCCGGGTGGCGGTGTTGGGCCTCCATTCCAGCTGCGGCATCGACGACGAGCGCTCCTCCCAGGAGCTGCTCTCCCAGGCGGAGCAGCTTGTCCGTCAGGCTTTTGCCTTTGCCGGACAATGCCTGTGCTACCGCGCCTCTTCCAAACTTGTATTGCTGCTGCCGGATCTTTCCCGGCACCAGATCCAGCAATCTTTAGAATGGGTGCGGGAACAGGCTTCCCTCCATCACGGCCTGGATCTCGCCGTTGGGGTGGACGAAAAATCCCGCTCCGGCCCCGTGCTGAGATCTTCCTATCAAAAGGCCTGCAAAGCCCTCAACGCCGCCCTTGCCGCCCGGGGCTACAGCCGCACTGTTTTTTATGATGATATCAACATGGAGATCTTCCTCTCGGAACTGCCCCAGGAGCTGAAAGCGGAATACATCCGCAAGATCTTCCGCGGCTTTTCCCCCGGGGAGATCCGGGAGGTCATCGGCCTGCTCACAGTCTTTTACGATTGCGACGGCTCTCTCGCCCAGACGGCGGAACGGCTTTTTATCCACAAAAACACCCTTCAATACCATTTGCGCAAACTCAGCGAGCGCACCGGCCTGGATCCGCGCCGCCTCTCCAATGCCAGTCTTTACCAAATGGCCATCCTCTTCTGGCCGGACGCCCAAAAAATCATTTAACCTGTACAAAGCGAAAACTTGTCCTTTGGTTATACTTGTCTTTAAAGACAAAAAATATATATCATCATCGATTTCAAGACCAATGACAATGTATGAATAATTTGTTAAAATAGCGGTGAAGTGTACGAAAGATACATTTCTCCGCTATTTTGTTTGCAACTTTTATTATTATCATACAAATATCGTGCAAACGGAGGTCTTGCGATGAAAATTGTGATCGCCGCTGACTCCTTTAAGGGCAGTAACAGTGCCCAGAATGTTGTTTCCATCATCCGCCGGGGCATTTTAAAGGTTTTCCCGCAGGCCGAGACCGTTCTGCTTCCTGTCGCAGACGGCGGAGAAGGAACCGTCGACGCTTTGCTTTCCGCCGCAGGCGGCGATGAATACTTCGAAACTGTGTTGGATCCCCTTGGGCGGCCAGTCCAGGCAAAGTATGGGATCCTTCCCAACCGCACCGCCGTTATCGAAACAGCGGCCGCCTCCGGATTGACCCTGCTGGCTGAGGATGAGCGCGACCCGCTTTCCGCCACCACCTACGGCACCGGCCAGCTGATGGTAAAAGCCCTGGAACAGGGCTGCCGGAAGATCGTCCTCGGTTTGGGCGGCTCCGCTACCAACGACGGCGGCGCCGGTATGGCTCAGGCGCTGGGCGTCTCCCTTCTGGACGAAAACGGCCTTGAGCTTCCCTTTGGCGGCAAAGCCCTGGCGCGGCTCAAAACCATCGATCTTCGCCGGGTGCATCCGGCTCTGGCGCAGTGCCAGATCGTCCTTGCTTGCGACGTACAAAACCGGCTCTGCGGCAGCCAGGGCGCTTCTGCAGTTTACGGCCCCCAAAAGGGGGCGGGGGAAGCGGACATCCTGCTTTTGGATCAGGCGCTTTTCCATTATGCCGCTGTCATTCGGGAACAGCTGGGACAGGATGTGGCTTCTATCCCGGGTTCCGGGGCCGCCGGCGGCTTGGCGGCAGGCCTGTTGGCCTTCTGTCAGGCAAACATCCAATCCGGTGTGGACACCATTTTGGACGCCCTGGAATTTGAAAAACATCTGCAGGACGCCGATCTTGTCATCACCGGCGAGGGCCGCATCGATTCCCAGTCGGTCAACGGCAAAGTCCCCATCGGCGTGGCCCGGCGCTCCAAAGCTGTCCGGGATATCCCCGTCATCGCCGTGGTCGGAGATATCGGCGCCGACGCCCAGGTGGTCTACCAATATGGGATCGACGCCATCATGGGCAGCGTCAGCAGGGTCATGACCTTGCCGGAGGTACTGCAAAACGCCTCCCAGTCCCTGGAAGAATGTGTAGAACGGATGATGCGGCTGATCCGCATCGGCATGGCCCTTTCTTCTGCGTCCAACCTCCGTTGAGGTTTTTATAGTTGGTCGAAAATTGATAAAAAAGGAGTGTATGAATTTGGCACTATCATTTCTTGACAATGCGATTATTTGGATCGGTATCATCGCGACATCCCTGATCGGCGTTTACTTTTCCAAATACTCCAAGAGCGTGGACGGCTTCTTTGTAGCGGGCAGAAAAATGAATTTCTCCCTGGTACTGGCTTCCATGCTGGCTTCCTGGCACGGCATCTCCTTTTATCTGTGGCTTCCCGGCGCAGTCTATTCCATGGGCTGGGGCGGCTGGGTCGTCACCTGCGGCACCTTCTGCATCATCGATATGGCAATGGGTTATTTCTTCGCTTTCAAAGCCCGTATGATCGGCCAGTACACTGTGCCCGACCTGTTCGGCAAAGCCTTTGGCAAAAAGGCTCAGCTCATCAGCGGTATTGCTTATTTCCTTTACATGGGCGTTTTTGCTTCCGCTGAAGTTCTGGCCATCGCCTTGGTGCTGAATTTCGTATTTGGCATGTCCACTTCCCTGGCCATTGTTCTGTCCGCCGCTTTTGTTATCGTCTACTGCTTCACCGCCGGACAGTACGCTGTGTTTATTACCGACTTTGTCCAGTACCTGCTGATGGCGTTGGGGCTGGGTCTACTGTGCGTATTTAGCTTCGGCGGCGTCATGGGCGCCGGAAATACCGAGCTGCTTGCCAAACTGGCGGAGGTCTGGAAAGACCCGCTGCAGTTCACCCCCATCTCCAACTACTCTGTCACTCAGGTCATCGGCTTCGGCATCACCGGCCTGGGCGCTATCATGAGCCCCCTGTACTTCTCCCGCGCTTTCTCCGCCAAGAGCGCCAAGGTCGCCCGAGATGGCATCCTCTGCTCCCTGTACGCCATGGTCTCTCATGACTGGATGCTGATGGTCATCGGTATTGCCTCCGTAGTGCTGCTGGGTGCCTCCGGTATGGAGAACGCAGAGCAGGCTACCCTGTACCTCTCCGCTCACATCCTGCCCATGGGCATCTGCGGTATCGTTTTTGCCGCCCTGGTTTCCGCCGGTCTTTCCACCGTCAACAGTTCCTTTATCTCCGGTGCGTCCAACCTGGGCCGCGATATCTACCAGAAATTCATCAATCCCAAAGCGACCCAGAAACAGATCGTCAACGTCGGCCGTATCGGCATCGTCTTCCAGGCTGTCCTCACCGTGGTCATCAGCCTGTTTGCCGATTCCCTGGTTCAGCTGTCTTATCTGATCGGCCAGGTGGCCCAGCCCATCTTCATTGTTCCGATCCTGGCGATCTTCTTCCACCGCAAACCCAAAACCCTGGCGGCCTGTCTGATGGCTATGGGCATCGGCGCTATCACCTCCGTCGTCTGGCTGCTGCTTGGTGAGCCCGATCTGTTCCACATCCCCATGCCCGCCGGCATGTTCGGCCTTATCGGTTCCACCGTCGGTTATTTTGTCGGCAACTGCATCGGCAAAAAACGCCCCGACGTCTGGCATGCCCTGCAGCGCGGCGAAGCAGTTGCTGAGTAAGGAGGGAGTAAAATTATGTCTAAAACTGTCAAACATATCGTTTATAGCCTTGGCATCCTCATCTACATCGGCATCATGATCAGCCTGGCCTGCAACTTCTATCTTCCCTTGATCGTGGTTCCATTTGTGGCCTGGGCCTGGGCCCTCATCGTGCTCATCGGTTTTATCCGCGACAGCAAGCGTTTTCGCGCTGACATCGCCTCCGACGCCAACAAGGAATGGAGCACCGACGCCGAGGAGTACAAAGTCGTTTGGGAGGAAGAGCCCCACGACACCGAGTGGAAGTATGAAACTGCTGCGATCATCGGCTTTACCGGTATGTGGGCCATTTACATGATCATCGGTTTCCTGGCCCGCTGATCCTTTCGCTGCCCCGCATCCACCTGACGAACGAAACAGCCGGGGCGGCGGATCTTCCGCTGTCCCGGTACTTTTTTCCCGCATTTACGAAGGAGGAATTGCTCATGAACCGGATGATCCCATCCTGCGATACCCTGGCAGCCTTGGGCAGCTGCACCGCCACCGGCTGCAACATCCTGGCCAAAAACAGCGACCGGGATCTGGTGGAATCCCAGCCGCTTATCGCCTTCCCCGCCGCTGATCACGCCCCGGGCGAGAAGGTTCAGTGCACCTATATCGCCATCGACCAGGTTCCCCTTACCAACCGTATGATCGGCTCCAAACCCTGGTGGATCTGGGGGTTTGAGCACGGCGTCAACGAGTACGGCGTTGGCATTGGCAACGAAGCGGCCTGGTCTACCATGCCTGTGGAGCAGGAAAACGGCCTGCTGGGCATGGATCTGCTCCGTCTTGGGTTAGAGCGCGGCAAAACCGCTTATGAAGCCATGCACGTCATCACCGGCCTGCTGGAAAAATACGGCCAGGGCGGCGCCTGCATCTATGGCGGCACCATTCAGGATTTTGCCTATCACAACCTGTTCCTCATTGCGGACCGCAAGGAGATCTGGCTGCTGGAGACCGTCTGCCGCCACTGGGTGGCCAAAAAGGTCACCGACGCTTGGTGTATCTCCAATATCTACACCATTGAGGAAGATTTTGACGAGTGCTCTGAAGGCCTGGTGGAATATGCCATTGAGCACGGCCTGCATACCCCCGGCGAGCCCTTCAATTTCTCTAAGAGCTTTATCCTGTTCCAAAGCGGCTTTATGTCCGGGCATCCCCGCCATTACCGCATGAAAGAATTCTTAAAGAAGCACAAAGGGTCCCTGGCCGTGGAGGATTTCTGGAGCATCCTGCGGGATCATTTTGAAGGCACCGTCGTGGAGCCCCGCTTTGACCCGGCCTCCGTTTGCGACTGTACCATCTGCATGCACGGCGAACAGCCCGGCGCCTGCATCACCGCCGCCAGCATCGTATTGGAAATGCACGACAGCAAATATCCGGAGCTGTTCTTCACCTATTGGGGGTCCATGTGCCCGCCCTGCGCCTCTTTCATGATCCCCTTCTACAACACCGGATACATCCCCGAGAAGCTGGGAAAAGGCACCAACAAATACAGCGACGACTCCTTCTGGTGGAAGGTCTACCGCCTGAACATGGGCGTTGAGGCCAACTATGGCAAGTACATCGGCCTGATCCAGGAAGCCCGTACTCCCATGGAAAAGGCGTTCCGCATCCGTGCCAGTGAAACAGAGAGCAAAGCGGCGGAGCTTTTGGCCGCCGGAAAAGCCGCTCAGGCGGCGGAACTGCTCAACTCCTTTACCGACCAGTGCCTGGAAGAGGTCGAAGAAGCGGTGGATCGCATCCTGGCCGCCGTAGAAGCCGACCTTGCCCTGCATCCCGGCCAGCCCTACCGTCAAAAATATCTGGCGGAGCTGAAAGCCAAAGTGGAGCTGTAACCCTTTTTACGACCTACTTCTTCCATAAGATACTTCCCCAAAAACAAAAGAGGGGCGCCGGCGGCGTCCCTCTTTTGTTTTTGCCCTGTTTCCCGGCTTATTCGCCGTCAATTTTTTCAAAGCGCAAAAAGGTCTTGCCGTCCCGCTCCACCGTTTCGTTCCACATGGCGGCGGGGCGCACCCAAACGCCATGCTCCCCATACAGCGCCTGATAAACCACCATGGGCTCCAAAGTCTCCGAATGGGTGGCCATGCCCAGCACCCGATATTCCCGTCCCTTAAAATGCCGGTAGCGCCCCGGCTCCACTTTGATCTCATCCATGTATTTTCCCTCTTCTCATCGGCGCTTTTTGCCGCGCTGAAACAGCGTTTCGCGAAGCGCGCAGTATTTGTCCGCCAGACACACCAGCAGGCCCTCCCGGGTATGGGGCGGCACCGGCGTCAGGGGCCACATATGCCGCAGGATAATGTCTTTCTCCCGTGGGGTCAGGGGGAACCTCCGGCTTGCGTTTTCCCATGCCGCCCGCGGATGGGTAAAACCGTGCAGGCCCTTTCTATCCCCTTTTTGATGCCAGTCGTAGAGGAAAAAATCGTGCAGCAGCGCGCCTTCTACCAGGCTTTGCACATCCCCGCTCAGATGCAGCCGGCAATACCAGCGAAAGCTGACATCCGCCACGGCAAGGCAGTGGCTCAGGCAGGTGACGCTTCCATGCTGAAGATATTGTTCCATACTCTGCACTGCGCCGTCGCGCAGCACTGGGTCAACGCAGCGCCGAAACAGCTCTTGCTCCTGCTTTGTCAGCGGCATATCGATTCCCCCTTTTGGCTCTGTCCTTATCTTAGCACGGCTCTGAAAAAAATCAACCTTCCTTTTCCTGCGGGCAGCATAGGGCTCCCCCGGCGGCTTCAGCGCCCCTATGATTTTTCCCGCGCCTGTAGTATAATAGCAAATGATCCGGCGCAGCTTTTTCAATGGGAGGAGAGCTTTCCCGCTCGGCCGTCCCTGATCCCTATGGCCGCCTTGCGGCAGGGCCGTTATGCGCCGAAGTATGAAAAAACAGAAAGGCGACGGCGGCTTCTACCGCCCGGACAAGAAATGATGACAGAGCAAACAAGGCTGCCGTATGGCCTGGCCGTTTACGCCGAAGGGGACGACGTCCTGGAAAAAGCGCAAGGGCTGGCGGCGCGGCTAAAGATAAGCGCTATCCAGGGCAGGCCGGAACCCGGCCCCCTGGCCCTGTTTTGGGACAGCGATGGCCTTGCCCTGACGGGAAACGGACAGGTGCTGCGGGGGGATTTTATCCGGATGCTGCCCCGGCTCAAAACGGCCAATCTGCAAAAAGAGCTTTTGGTCAAGGCTGCCCGTCTCAAGGGCGCGCCCCCTGCGCCCACCGCCATCGACGCGACGGCCGGCCTGGGAGAGGACGCCCTTTTGTTGGCGGCGGCTGGGTTCTCCGTCCGGCTTTACGAACGGGATCCCGTGATCGCGGCGCTTTTGGCTAACGCCCTGCAAAGGGCCGCCGCCTCTCCCGCCCTTTCAGAAGCCGCAGCTCGGATGGAATTGACCGAGGGCGATAGCCTCTTGGCGCTGCAAAACCTGCAAAGCCCCGTGGATGTCGTCCTGCTGGACCCCATGTTCCCCTCGCGGCAAAAAAGCGCGCTGATCAAGAAAAAATTCCAGCTGCTTCAGCAGCTGGAACGCCCCTGTTCCGATGAGGAGGAAATGCTGGCGGCCGCCGTTGCCGCGGCCCCCCGAAAAATCGTCATCAAGCGGCCCCTGAAAGGCCCTTACTTGGCCGGGCGAAAGCCGGATTACTCCATTGCGGGCAAGGCGATCCGATACGACTGCATCGTCCTGCCCCGCGCCTGACTTTCTTTTCAGTTTTTCTTGCTTTCCCATAAAAAAACCGCCCGGCCCTTTCAAAGAGGGCCGGGCGGTTTTTAAAAGCGGATCAATAGTCCATGCCAAGGCGGATCGCCCGCATGTTGGGCTCCAGCAGATGCTGCTTTTTGGGGGGCACGCATTTGGAGAGGGCTTTTTCCACCGCGGCCTCCGCGGCAAAGCCAGTGTGCTTCAGCAAAGTTCCCAGCAGGATGATGTTCGCCAGGCCCGCCAGATCCTTTTCATTGGCCAGGGCCGTAGCGGGGACATAAACGCAGGTGATATCGGTGCGGGAGCATTTTTTATCGACCAGGGTGCTGTCGATCACGGCGACGCCGCCGGGGATCACCGCGTCGATGAATTTATCATAGGACTGGATGTTCATGGCCAAAAGCGCCCCGGGCGCCAGCACCAGAGGGGAACCGATCGGCTCGTCGGAAATGCAGACGCTGCAGTTGGCAGTGCCGCCGCGCATCTCGGGGCCATAGGAGGGCAGCCAGGAGACTTCTTTGCCGTCCATCAGGCCGGCATACGCCGCAACCTTCCCTGCAAACAGGATGCCCTGTCCGCCAAAACCAGCCAGCAGAATATTTTGTAACGCCATTATTTGTCCCCTCCCGTCGTATCTTTGTAAACGCCCAGAGGATAATAGGGCAGCATGTTGTCACGCAGCCACTGCAGCGCCTCGTTGGGGGTAAGGCCCCAGTTGGTGGGGCAGGAGGAGACGACTTCTACAATGGAAAAGCCCTTTTTGTCGATCTGGTTCTGGAAAGCCTTCTGGATGGCCGCTTTGGCCTGGCGCACATGGGCGGGGGTATCCACCGTCACGCGCTCGGCATAAGCAACGCCGGATAAAGTGGAGAGCATCTCGCACACCCGCACCGGATAACCGGCCGTCTTGACGTCGCGCCCGTAGGGGGTGGTCTGGGTCACCTGTCCGGGCAGGCTGGTGGGGGCCATCTGGCCGCCGGTCATGCCATAAATGGCGTTGTTGACAAAGATCACGGTGATGTTCTCGCCGCGGGTGGCGGAATGGACCGTCTCGGCCGTGCCGATGGCGGCCAGGTCCCCGTCGCCCTGATAGGTAAAGATCACATTGTCGGGCAGGGAGCGTTTGAGCCCGGTCGCCACAGCGGGGGCCCGTCCATGGGCCGCTTCCACCATGTCGCAGGCAAAATAATCGTAAGCCATAACAGCGCAGCCCACCGGGGCCACACCTACCGTTTTATCCTCGATGCCCAGGGTGTCGATCGCTTCCGCCACCAGGCGATGGATGATCCCGTGGGTACAACCGGGGCAGTAATGGGTCGGCACGTCCAGCAGCGCCTTGGGTCTTTCAAATACAACCGCCATTATTTCGCACCTCCCGCAATCGCTTTGATCTTCTCCAGCACTTCGCCGGGAGCCGGGATCACGCCGCCGGTATGGCCGAAGAAATCCACCGGCCTTTTGCCGTTTACCGCCAGGCGGACGTCGTCCACCATCTGTCCCATGCTCATCTCCACACAGAGGAAGTGCTTTGCGGTCTCCGCCGCTTTCTGGATGTTTTTGACCGGATACGGCCACAGGGTGATGGGGCGGATCATACCGGCCCGGATCCCCATTTCGCGGGCGGTGTTGACAGCGCTCTTGACGATACGCGCCGTGGCGCCATAGGCCACCAGCACGATCTCGGCGTCCTCCACCAGATATTCCTCCGCCCTGGCCTCCGTCGCCTTGATGGTCTCATAGCGCTGGAAGCGGTCGATAATGGTCTTTTCCAGCTGATCCGGCTTTAAATACAGGGAATTGACGATGTTGTGGGCGCGTTTGCCCTCATGGCCGTTGGTCGCCCAGGGCTTTGCCACCGTTTTTACCTCGGCGGCCTCCTCCGGGAAAGAGACGGGCTCCATCATCTGGCCCAGCATTCCGTCCGCCAGGATCATGGCGGGCATACGGTAGGCGTCAGCCTTTTCAAAGGCCATCCCCACCAGATCCACCATTTCCTGGATGGTGGAAGGGGCGAACACCAGCACATGGAAATCCCCGTGGCCGGTGGCGCGGGTGGCCTGCCAATAGTCCGCCTGGGAGGGCTGGATCCCGCCGAGGCCGGGGCCGCCGCGCTGTACATTGATGATCAGACACGGAAGATCCGCGCCCGCTATGTAGGAGATCCCCTCGGATTTCAGGGAAATGCCGGGAGAGGAGGAAGAAGTCATCGCCCGTACGCCGGCCGAAGCCGCGCCGTATACCATATTGATGGCGGCGATCTCAGATTCCGCCTGCAGATAGGTCCCACCGATCTTCGGCATTCTTTTGGCCATATAGGCGGCCACCTCGGTCTGAGGGGTAATGGGATAACCGAAGAAATGGCGGCAGCCGCTCCGAATGGCAGCCTCTGCCAGGGCTTCGTTGCCCTTCATCAAAATTCTTTCTGCCAATGTTGTCACTACCTTTCCACTTTGATTGCACAGTCAGGGCACATGGAGGCGCACATGGCGCAGCCAATGCACTGTTCCATATCGACGACCCGCGCCGGGTGATATCCCTTGGCGTTGATCACGTCTTTTGCCAGCTCAATGATCTTTTTGGGGCATGCCGCAGTACACAGGGCGCAGCCTTTGCAAACGTTCTCACTAATGGTAACTTTTGCCATACCTTTTTCCTCCTGTTTCACGAAATTTTCAATTCACACCAAACGGTGGTTTTGTCATGTTCTCTCCCAAGGCGGCCGGACGTAAACGTCCACGGGATAAAAACCGTCCCCGGGCAGGGCGGGGGCCAAGTCCCTGCGCACGGCGGTGGCCCAAAGGGGAAGGCCGGCTTTCTCCGCCGCTGCCTGGGCATAGGCTACAGAGCCCAAAACATCCTCCGGCGACGTCTCCGAAGCCAGATTGGAATTGTTGACCAGCGCGCTCCCCTTCAGTCGGGAAGCCGTCTCGATCTCCAAAAGCACCTGCAGCGCCTCCTCGGGGCTGCGGGTAAGGTAGCGGAAGGCGTTGACCACATAGATCATGCGATAATCCTGCTCCGCGATCTGGGCGGCATAGCGTCCCAGGGCAAAAGCCCCGGCGTCGTCCCCGCCCACATCGATGATCACCCGGCGCCCGCCGTCCTCCTCCAAAACAGAGGCGACCTCCGGCCCCAGGGCGGGAATATCCAGGTTGGTACCCGCAAACTGCGGCGCCATAACCCGGATGCCTTTTTCCGCCATTTGCGCGGAAAAATCGGCGGAACGGAAATAGGGGTTGACGATATCCAGATCCACCAGGGTCACCTCGTGGCCCGCGGCCTTGAGATCCACCGCCAGGTTGACGGAAAGGTTGGTCTTGCCGCTTCCATAATGCCCGGTCACCACTGTGATCCGGCCCAGCTTTTCCAACATATAGACCCTCCTTTTGTCCCTGTTTTACTATATCCTGATTATGTCTAATCATTATAACACTTTTTTCGCACCGCCACAACGGCGAAGCTGTGGTAAAAAGCCACTATCTTACTCTGCCGCGGCGGCGAGAAAGTGTGAAAATTCCACACTTTTTCCCTAGTCATATCTTTTCTGTTTTTTTGCAGTTTCCAATAGTAATTTCTTGTATCAAAACTAAAGCTGGTAAAAATTTCTGTTTTTTGCGGCTTTTTAGAATTTTTTATGTTCCGTGTCAGATCCATTTTTTCCTCTTCTAAAAGCACACAAAACGAAAAGGCCCGGTGCGATGCACCGGGCCTTCTTCTTTGCAGGGGTCAAAAGATCCCTTCGCTGCGCTGTTTGGCCAGGCCGAAAAAGTCCATGGCCTTTTCGATGTACTGATCCCAAAAACGCCATTCGTGGCGGTAACCGGGCGCCGATTCAAAGGTAGCCGCAAGCCCGATCTTCTCCGCGTAGGCTTTAAACTCTAGGTACAGGGGGAAGAGTTTATCCTCTTCGCCGCAGGCGACGTACAATGGGGGCAGCTCCCCGGTTTTCGCCTTCTCCGCCGCCCTCGCCCAGGTGTTTTCCACCGAATCCATAAAACCTTCCCGCCCGCCGTAGTTGGCAAAGCTGCCGGACATCCGTTCCATCAGATCCGGCATCGTCTCCCCCAGGGTATCGAAATTGACCGGCGCGTAGGAGAGCACGGCGGCCCCGGAAAATTTTTCCGGACGGCCAAAGGCATAGACGCAGGCGCCCATCCCGCCCATGCTCAGGCCGGCGACATAGTTGTCCTCCCGCCGGTCGGAGGCCGGAAGCCAATTGTGGACCAGCGGCATGAGCTCTTCAAAAAGATAATCGTACATCCGGTATCCCAGGGAAAAAGCGGGCCAGTTGGCGTAGTTGGAATTCAGGGCGCTTGGCATCACCACGATCACATCCCGCTCATAGGCGTATAGCTCGATGCGCGTGCGGCGCAGCCAGTCGCTGTGGTCGCCCCAGGTGCCGTGCAGCAGCCAAAGCACCGGATATTTTTTCCCGGAGCCGTAAAAATCCGCCGGGCTTTTGTTCCCGGTTTTGTCCGGCAGGATCACCGTGACCTCCGTGTTTCCGGCCAGATATTCGCTTTCAAAATTGAGGTTGAGCAGTGCCACTAAAATTCCTCCCCGTTCTTTTTTCCCCCTAATTATAAGGCGCAGCACTCCGCGTTGGAAGGCAAAATACAGACAATTTCTGCAACAAAACGGAAAAAAGCGGCTCTCCCGAAGAAAACCGCTTCCCGTTTTCGGTTATTTCAGCCCCAGCCCCCGCTGGACGTTGACCAGAAAATCCTGGATATTGGTGACGATGGTGGTCACCGAAAGGCTTCCCCGGTCCCGCAGTTTGTTGACGGCAAACTCGGAAATATCTACGCTGTAGAAGAAGGTGGGGCGCACCGTGTCGTCCACCACCCGGTAGGAGGGCGTCATATTGCCGGTTGCGATGGTGTGCAGCTGGGTGGCCATGCCAATGACCGTTGTGGCCTGGCTGACGTATTTGCGCATGTTGTTCTGGCCGTCGTAGACGTCGGCAAACACCTCCGGCAGCGGGCCGTCGTCGCGGATCGAACCGGTAAGCACAAAGGGAACATCGTTTTTGACGCAGGAATAAAGGATGCCGTCCTTGATGTCATAATCCTCGATAAACTGCCGGACAGAGCCGCTGCGGCGCACCCGGTTGAGCACGTCGATGTGATGGTAATGCCCGTTGGGGCAGCTCTCCTGGGTGTAAATATCCTGCCCCAGGGCAGTGCGGAAAAAGGCGCCTTCCAGGTCGTGGGTGCCCAGGGCGTTGCCCGCCAGCACCGCGTCCACATAACCGTTGGCGATCAGGGCGGACATGGCGGCGCGGGAATCGGCGTCAAAGACGCAGGCCGGGCCCATGACCCACACCACAAAGCCATGCTCTTTTTCGTGCTTTAGCAGCTCATAAAGATGGTCGTAATCTTTGGAATAGGCGGTCTCCCGGGAGCGGCCTGTGCGGAAGGCAAAGGCGTCCCCGCCTGCGCCGCCGCTCTCGAAGCCGTGGGTATGCACATAGATCCCCTCAGATCCATCCTCTGTGCGGCCCAACACCACGCGCTCCCCTTTTTTCAGATTGCGGAATTCCTTGACCGCGATAGAGCCGTCCTCCCGCACCACGGCCACACAGTCCATGCGGCTCTCCTTGGCCAGGCGCCATTTTCCATCCAGGTGGAAATATTCCGGAAAAATAGAGGTGGCATGGTAATTATCCGGAGCCACTCCGTCTTTTTCCACCGGCTCGGTTACGATCTCCCCCGCGGCGGCAAACCGTCCGTCAGAAAAATCCGGCGCAGTATAGGCAGGCATTTTAAATTCCATGGTTTCTCTCCTCGCTTTCGTTGGATACAGTCCTCTCACAGCAGTACGGCAGATCCGTATTACGTTTTATCATATCACAAGGGCTTTTGTTCAACAAGCCCCCCAAAAACTTGTTTTCTTCTGGGATTGTTTACAAAAGCAAAATGACATCGGCCCGCCGATCAGGTATAATATTCCTAACGCGGTCAGGATCCCCCGATCCCGGCTTTCGGCTTGTATCCATTTGCCTGCAGGCCCGCCGTGCCTTTCCGCAGAAGGAGGCCTTTTCCATGAGCGTTGTGTTTTTTCCCAGTTGTAAGGCGAAAACAGACTTCCCCCGGGAGAGCGAGCGCGCCGCAAAATATCTCCGCGCCCGCTTCGGCATCGAGCCCATGGGCTGCTGCCGGGCCGGTTTTTCCGGGCTGGGCCCGGAGGATCGCGCCATCGTCCTCTGTCCCACCTGCGCTTCTATTGTGGAGGAAAGCTCCCGGGCCGGCGGCGTCGATTTTCTATGGGAAGTGATCGACCGGGACGAGGGGTTTCCCTTTCCGGATTATCATGGCCAGGCGATGACCGTGCAGGACTGCTGGACCGCCCGGGAGCGCCGGGAAGTACAGGAAACCGTGCGTTCTCTGCTGAAAAAAATGAACGTGCGCACAATAGAGCTTCCGGAAAATTTTGAAAAGACCGTTTTTTGCGGGACAAAGCTTCTCTCCCCGCCCAGCCCGGCAAACCAAAAGCTGGCCCCCCGCCGCTATGGGCCCGAAGCCGCCCAGTTTTTCCATCCCATGGAAAAGGAAGCGCAAATCGCCTATCTGCGGGAATACTGCCGGAAGATCGGGACCGAAAACGTGGTGTGTATTTGCAAGTTTTGCCGGGACGGCCTCTCTTCCGGCGGGAAACGGGCCCTGCATCTGTTGGAATTGCTGTTTCCCGAAGGGCAGGCTTCCCACCGCCCCTAAAATCCCCCAAAGGAGGATATCTTCATGACGAGCCCGGAGGAACTCTCCCCCATCGTCCCTCTGCTGCTGCGCTGGTTCGATGGCAGCCAGCGTATCCTGCCCTGGCGGGACTCCCCCACGCCTTACCGGGTGTGGGTATCGGAGATCATGCTGCAGCAGACCCGCGTTTCGGCGGCGATCCCCTATTTTCACCGGTTTTTGCAGGCGCTTCCCACAGTGGAAGCCCTGGCCTGCGCCCCGGACGACCGCCTCAATAAGCTGTGGGAGGGGCTGGGCTATTACAGCCGCGTGCGAAACATGAAAAAAGCCGCCCAGGTCATTGTAGAGCAGTATGGCGGGGTCTTCCCCTCCACCCCGGAGGAGCTGCGCCGCCTGCCCGGCATCGGGGAATACACCGCGGGCTCCGTGGCCTCCATCGCCTTTGGGCGGCAGGTGCCCTGTGTGGACGGCAATGTGCTTCGGGTGTTTGCCCGGCTGTTGGATTCCCCCCTGGATATCGCCTCTCCCGCAGTCAAAAAACAGTTTACCGCCCTGGCGGCGGCTCTCGTCCCCGCCGGCCGCCCCGGAGATTTTAACCAGTCCCTTATGGAACTGGGAGCCATCGTCTGTCTGCCCAACGGCGAACCGCTGTGCGGACAATGCCCTCTGCAGGGGCTCTGCCGGGGATATCAGGCGGGGACGGCGGCCTCCCTGCCGGTAAAAGCGCCAAAAAAGCCCCGCATGATCGAGGAACGCACCGTGCTGCTGTGCCGTTCCCCCCAGGGCGTGCTGCTGACGCGCCGCCCGGCATCTGGCATTCTGGCCGGGCTCTGGGAATATCCCTGCCTTTCGGGGCAGGCTTCCCCGGAAGAAGCGACGCTCTGGCTTCGGGAGCAGGGGCTTTTCCCACTCTCTTTAAAAAGCGCCGGGCGCGCAAAACACATCTTTACCCATCGGGAATGGCACATGACCGGTTATCTGGCCGAGGTCGCCGGTGGCCCAGCGCCCCAGGGCTTTATCTGGGCAACGCCGGAGCAGCTGCTGGAGCGCTATGCCATTCCCGGCGCGTACAAATATTACTCCGCGCTTTTAAAGCAGCCCCCGCTGGAATAGCGCACCGGCCCATCCGCGGCGGCGAAAGCCGCCTTTTCCCCCAGACCAAACCGAAGGAGGATTGCCCGTGAAAAACAACAGCGCTTTGGGGAAACTTCGCCCCCTAAACTTTCTGCTGCTTACCGCCGCCGGTATCGTCAACGCCATCGGCGTGACGATCTTTCTCGCCCCGGTGGAGCTTTATGACAGCGGCATCTCCGGCACTTCGATGCTGCTTTCCCAGGTCACACCAAGTTGGATGAGCCTTTCAGTTTTTCTTCTGCTGCTCAATACGCCGCTTTTTTTGTACGGCCTGAAAAAGCAGGGCCCCGCCTTTACGGTCTATGCCATTTTCACCGTCGCCGTCTATTCGGTCAGCGCTTGGCTGATCACCGACGTGCTGCCGGTAGACGTCAGCATCGCTTCCCCCCTCGCCGGCTCCGACCTGCTGCTCTGCGCCCTTTTCGGCGGCATCATATCCGGCCTTGGCAGCGGCCTTGCCATCCGTTTTGGCGGCGCCATGGACGGCATTGAGGTCATGGCGGTAATCTTTGCCAAACGCCTGGGCATCACCGTGGGCACCTTTGTGATGATCTA
Source organism: Oscillospiraceae bacterium (assembly GCA_028689635.1). Taxonomy (GTDB): domain Bacteria; phylum Bacillota; class Clostridia; order Oscillospirales; family Ruminococcaceae; genus JALELV01. The sequence continues at coordinate 4,633 of JAQVCU010000034.1, read as the reverse complement.
CAACGTCATTCTCTACATCATCTGCGGTATCGTCATCAGAAGCTGGATCCTGCCGCTCTACTCCATCGTCACCTATATGGCGGCCCTGAAAACCGTAGACTACATCGTCGAAGGCCTGGATCGCTCCAAATCGGTGATGATCGTCACCATGATCCCTCAAGAGGTGTGCGAACAGCTCTCCTCCGCCTTTGAACAGGGGATGACCATGATCAGCGCCAAAGGCTACTATTCCGGCCTGGAGAAAACCGTGGTCCACCTGATCCTCAACCGGTTTCAGATCGGGCGGATGAAGGACATCGTCCACGCCGTGGATCCCGCCGCCTATATCTCGATCAGCGAGGTGGCGGACGTGTTTGAATCAAACCAAAAATGACCGATCGCGGCCCTGCCGCGCGCCAAAAGACCAAAGGCCCCCGCCTTCTTGCCGGGGGCCTTTTATTTTTCCGGAAGGCATCAGCCCCAGAAGCGCTTTTCCCGCCAAAGGGATAGACGCAAAAGATCCTCCGCCCCGTTTCCGGCGGAGGATCCTATTCGACGGTCTCCTGATCACTGCGACACCCGCATCCGCAGACGCAGCTTGTCTGCGATCATGGCGATGAATTCGCTGTTGGTTGGTTTGCCCCGCGAATTGTGGATGGTATATCCAAAATAGGAGTTGAGCGTATCGATATCGCCCCGATCCCACGCCACCTCAATGGCATGGCGGATGGCGCGCTCTACCCTGGAGGAAGTGGTGTCGAATTTTTTCGCCACGGCGGGGTACAAAAGCTTTGTGACCGAATTGATGATATCCGGCGTTTCCACCGAAAGGATAATGGCTTCACGCAGATAATGGTACCCCTTGATGTGCGCGGGCACGCCGATCTGGTGGATGATCTCGGTGACCATCAGTTCCAGATCCTGCGCTCCGGCGCCAAAGCGCAAAGTCTTTACATTGATCGCGGCCGGTTTATCCGCCCCCAGCAGCTGGACGATCCTCTCCGCCAGCATCTCATCGTCGAAAGGGCGCAGAAAATAATAGGACGCCCCCGAGGAAAGGACTTCGTTTTGCAGCACGGCGTTATCGAAGCTGGAGAGCACCATAAACAGCGGCCTGGGGGTGACGCCCTGGTTTTTCACATGGGTCATTACGCCGATGGCATCCAGCTTCGGCATAAAAATATCGCATAAAACCACATCCGGCTTTTCCCGGGCGATGGCTTCCACCAATTTTTGGCCATCTTTGGGGACGACAACAGCCTCCAGCCCGTAGGTTTTGAGCAGGTTGGAGCAGGGAACCACAAAATCTCTGTTTTCGTCAGCGATCATTACTTTGCGCTTTTTATCCATGAAATTTCTGCCTCCAGATAACCTTTATTCTCCTAACCATCCGTTCTCTTTTCCATATATTACCACAATGTTCCCGGTTTCGCAAGCGCCCTGTCACAATTCGCGTTTATAATATTCCACGGATTTTTTGGTCAATATTTTACAGTTTTTCCTTCTGGATTTCGACATATTTCGCAAATTCTCCCATTTTTCTGTTGAAAGCAGCGGTACTCGCGCCCTTTCCCCTCTTGCACAAGGCGCAAAAAGCCGGGCGGCCAAAGGCCGCCCGGCTGTTGCTGCTGATCGTTACCGGCGCGTCCGGCGCGCCGTCGATGGTTTTTTACAGGGAGATCTTTCTGATCCAACCCGCAGGCGCTTCCACCCTGCCCTGCTGGATCCCCGTGAGGGTATCGTAGAGCTTCTGGATGACCGGGCCCATTTTCTCCATGCCGCTGGGGAAGCAGATCTCTTTTCCGTGATCCACTACCTTGCCCACCGGGGAGATCACCGCCGCGGTACCGCAAAGCCCGCACTCTGCAAAATCCGCGATCTCGGCCAGGCGCACCGGTCTCTCGGTCACTTTCAGGCCCAGATAATGCTCCGCCACATAGACGAGGGATCTTCTGGTGATGGAGGGAAGGATCGAATCGGATTTCGGGGTGACCACCTCGTTGTCCTTGGTCACAAAGAGGAAGTTTGCGCCGCCGGTCTCCTCCACAAAGTTCCTGCTGGCCGGGTCGAGGAACATGTTCTCGTCAAAGCCGTCCGCATGGGCCTTCACATAGGCCTGCAGGCTCATGGCATAGTTCAGGCCGGCTTTAAAATGGCCGGTGCCATGGGGCGCCGCACGGTCGTAATCGCTGACGCAGAGGGTAAGGGGCTTGGCGCCGCCTTTAAAATAGGGGCCCACCGGGGTGCAGAAGATCCTGAACTGATATTCATCAGAGGGCTTTACGCCGATAACCGGGCCGGAAGCAAACATATAAGGCCGCAGATACAGCGAAGCGCCGCTACCATAGGGGGGAACCCAGGCCGCGTTGGCGCGGACCACCTGGTCGACGGCCTCCAAAAACCTCTCCTTGGGGAACGGGGGCATGACGAGCCCCACCGCGGAATTCCCCATCCGCTCCGCGTTAAGGTCGGGGCGGAAGGTCACGATGCTGCCGTCCTCGGTCTCATAGGCCTTCAGGCCTTCAAAAATCTCCTGGCAGTACTGCAGGATCCCGGCGCACTCGTTCAAAACGACGTTGGGGTCGGAGGTCAACTGCCCCTCGTCCCATTTCCCGTCTTTATACACAGAGACATACCGCTTATCGGTAACCCGGTATGTAAAGCCAATGTTCTGCCAATCCAGATCTTTTTTTTCCGCTTTGGTACTCATCATACACTCTTCCTTTACAGATAAACTTGCCGGTATGCCTGTCCGCCGCCGCTCCTTGACGCCGTCTGCACGCCCGCCAGGCGATTTTTCCGCCGCGGTTTCCCGCAGCGTCCGTCGTTCCATTTTGCGCCCGGCCTTTTGGCCTTTGCCATTCTGGGGAGCTCGAAGCGCCGCCTAAAGCTACGGCGCCGGTTTTGGCTCAAAAAACTTTTTGCAGAAATTGCTATAATTTTAGCAGGATTTCTTGCAAATGGCAAGTTTTTTCGCGATTTTTTCTGTCAATTTCCACTTTTCCCTTATAAGACACAATTTCTCCTACCTTTTTGGGGGCCGCATCGGCCGTGCGGGGCGCAAAGTTTCCCCGCACGGCGGCTTTTATGCCGCCCCGTCCTGCGGCACCCCCTTTGCCGCCGCCAGCATATTTTCGATAAAGATCCCGTAGCCGCGGGCCGGGTCGTTGACGAAGACATGGGTCACCGCCCCCACCAGCTTTCCCTGCTGCAGGATAGGGCTGCCGCTCATCCCCTGTACGATGCCGCCGGTCGCCTCCAGCAGCTCTTGATCGGTGACGCGGATCACCATGTTTTTGGTGGGGCTCGCGTCGGAAAAATTCACCTTTTCGATCTCGATCTGGTATTGCCGGGGTTCCCGGCCGGAGATGGTCGTCAAAATAACAGCCGGGCCGGTCTCCACCTCTTGCCGGTACCCCAGCGGCACCTGCTCCGGGGCGGCATAATCCGGGCTGAGCCTGCCAAAGACGCCTACCTCGCTGTTGATGCACAATATCCCCATTTTGCTGTTTTTTCGAAACACCCCGCGCAGTTCTCCGGGCCGCCCCGCCTGTCCGCGCACAATGTCGGAAATGGTCACGTCCACAATCTCGCCCTGCAAAAGCGGCAGCAGCTTTCTGGTATCCACATCGCAGACGCCGTGGCCAAGCCCAGCAAAAACCTGCTCTTCCATGTCGCAAAAGGTCAGGGTACCGATCCCGGCGGAGGAATCCCGCACCCAGACCCCGATCCGGTACCGCCCATCCGCCTCCGTTTTAACTGGAAGCAGGGCGGCCTTTTCTGTTTTTCCCCCGCGGCTGTATTCGCACAGGATCTCCCTTCCCTCGCTCTGTTCCACCGCCCGTACCACGTCCCCGTTGCCGGAAACTTCCTTACCGTCCAGGCGCAGGATCATATCCCCCAGGCGCAGCCCCGCCTCCCGCGCCGGGTTTTTCTCCCCCGCCGGGGTGTCCAGGTCGCTCAGGCCCACCACCATGACGCCCCGGGTGAACATCTTGATGCCAAAGGGCGTCCCGCCGGGGGTGAGCACCATCCTGTCCACCACCTCCACCGTCACCGGCTTTAGCGCCACGCCGCCCCAAAGCCGCAGCTCGGCAATATAGGTGCTGCCGGAACTCCCATAAGCCGTACAAAGCGGCTCCTGCGCCGGAGAAACGGCCTGGACAGGCAAGCCGGATCGGATGGCAAGGGTCTCTCCCTCCGCCACATAAAAGCGGTCCGGCAAAGTGCGGCCCAGATAGCAGGCCGTCCCCAACAGCAGCGCGCACCCTGCCGTCAAGCCGCCGACGAAAAAACAGAAAAACCGCCTGATCCCTTTTTTGTGCTTCATTTTTGCCCCGCCTTTCTTTTTTCATTCTCCTGTGTTAAGGTTCCCGCTCCGCTTTCTTTTTATGAAAGGCAAATAAACCTTTCCAGCGACGGCCGCAAAAAACAAATCCCGCTTTTTTCGCCTTTTTCTCGCATGAAATTGTAAAGTTTTCTGCTGCATCTTGCCGCTATCCCCAAAATGTGGTAAATTGGAAATAATATAGGTTCTACTGAAAGACTTGGTTTTTAATCCTATGCCAAAATAACGACTCCAAACGGCTGGAACAGCAGTTGTAGAAGCAGGCGCAAAAGAGCGCGCAGGCAGTGTGCGGCATTCATGGCAAAT
>JAQVCU010000033.1 GCA_028689635.1 Oscillospiraceae bacterium | reverse complement strand
CCGGGACCCAGGCCAGCTTTGTGGAACTTTTTGACGGGGACAACGAGAAGATCAACCGCCTGGAAGAGCTGATCACGGCGGAGATGGGTTTTGATAAGGTAGTGCCGGTCTCCGGACAGACCTATTCCCGCAAAATGGACGCCCAGGTGCTTTCCGCTTTGGGCGGGATTGCCCAAAGCGCCAGCAAGTTTGCCAACGACCTGCGCATCCTGCAAAACTTTAAAGAGATGGAGGAGCCCTTTGAGAAAAACCAGATCGGCTCTTCCGCCATGCCCTACAAACGCAACCCCATGCGCAGCGAGCGCATCTGCGCCCTGGCCCGTTATGTGATCATCGACACCCTGAACCCTGCCTTTACCAGCGCCACTCAGTGGTTTGAGCGTACGCTGGACGATTCCGCCAACAAGCGCATCGCCGTGGCGGAGGCGTTTTTGGCGGTGGATTCCATCCTCAACATCATGCTCAACGTCTGCGACGGCCTGGTGGTGTACCCCAAAGTCGTCCGGCAGCGGGTGATGAAGGAGCTGCCTTTTATGGCGACCGAGAACATCATGATGAGCGCCGTCAAAAAGGGCGGGGACCGTCAGCAGCTGCATGAAAAGCTGCGCTTGCACTCCATTGCCGCCGGCCGCAGGGTCAAGGAGGAAGGGGAGGACAACGACCTGATCGAGCGGGTGCTGGCCGACCCGGCCTTCATGCTCAAACGGGAGGATCTGGACGGGATTTTGGTGCCGGAGCATTTTATCGGCCGCAGCGCGGAACAGACCGAGCGTTTTGTCCAGGATCTGGTGGAGCCTGTTTTGGAGCAGAACCGAGATATTCTGGGTGAAAAAGCGCAGCTGAGCGTTTAAAACAAAGGAACCACGACCAAAAGCCGGGCGGACAGGATCCTTGGGATGCTGTCCGCCCATTTGCGTTGCCCGGGGATGGTGGGCCTCTTTGCCTCTCCGCCGGCCAGAATCCTTTGTTGACTTTTACCGGGATTCCTCATATAATAAGCTTTATGAATGTCGGAAACTGTCTATCATTTTGGGTGCGGATGTCTGGTAAACGCGGATGAAAAACGGCTTTCCGAAGGAAGAACAATTGGAGGATTGCACATGAAAAGAGTTGGAAAACCAGTATTTTTCATCGTGGTAATATTGATCGCCCTCCTGACGTATTTGTCGTTTTTCGGCATTACAACCACCTTTGGTGATGAGAAAACAACCATCATCAAGGGCGGGCAGGATATTCGCTGGGGCATTGATATCCGCGGAGGGGTGGACGTGACCTTCTGCCCGCCGGAGGGTTTTGACGCCACTGACGAACAGATGTCGGCCGCGGAATCGGTCATCAAGACCCGTCTGGTTACCCAGAATATCACCGATTACGAAGTGTACACCGACCTGAACAAGGACCGCATCATCGTCCGTTTCCCCTGGAAGGTGGACGAGAAGGATTTTGACCCGGAAAAGGCCATTCAGGAGCTGGGCGAAACCGCGATGCTGACCTTCCGTGAGGGAATCGAGGTCGACGCGGCGGGGCTTCCGACCGGCGTCACCGCCGAAAAGATCATCCTGGAAGGCTCTGACGTCAGATCTGCGGCTCCCGCTTTTGGCGATGAGAGAGGAACTTCCATCGTGGTGTCGTTGGAGCTGGAGGATTCCGGCGTCGATAAATTCAGCGAGGCCACCGGACGGCTGGCGGGCACCAACGTCCCGATCTCGATCTGGATGGATGATACCTGCATCAGCTACCCCACCGTCAGCACCCAGATCACCGACGGGCGCGCTGTTATCGAGGGACAGTTTACGCTGGAGCAGGCTACCGACCTGGCCAATAAGATCAACGGCGGCGCGCTGCCCTTTAAACTGGTGACAGAGAACTACAACTCCCTGTCTCCCACCCTGGGCGTTGGCGCCAAGGACGCCATGGTCATGGCGGGCTTTATCGCTTTTGCCCTGGTAGCTGTGCTGATGATCGTCTACTACCGTCTTCCCGGCCTTGTGGCGGTCATTGCCCTGGCGGGTCAGGCGGCCGGTACGATCGCCTGCATCTCCGGTTTTGCCCCCACCATCCCCAGCTTTACTTTGACCCTGCCCGGTATTGCCGGTATCATCCTGGCGATCGGCATCGGCGTGGATGCAAACATCATCACCACCGAGAGGATCAAGGAAGAGCTCAAAGCGGGAAAATCCCTGGATTATGCCATTGACGTCGGCTTCCAGCGCGCCTGGAGCGCCATCTTCGACGGCAATATCACCGTGATCTTTGTCGCGATCATCCTGATGGGCGCTTTCGGGCCGACCTCCAGCTTCTTCTCCAAGATGCTCAGCCCCATCTTCTTCATGTTTGGACAGTCTACCGCCGGAACCGTGTATTCCTTCGGTTACACCCTGCTGGTGGGCGTTATCCTCAACTTCCTCATGGGCGTTACGGCTTCCCGCCTGATGCTCAAGTCCTTGTCTAAATTCAAGGCTTTCCGCAACCTGTGGCTTTACGGAGGTGTGAAATAATGATTCAGTTTATAAAATACAGAAAGATTTATTTTGCAATCTCCGCGGTGTTTATGCTTTTTGTTCTGATTTTTGCCCTGGTCTTTGGGGTGAATATGGACATCCAGTTTAAGGGCGGCTCCATGGTCACCTATTCCTATGCTGGGGAGATGGACGTGGACGCTTTTGCCAAGGCGGTGGAATCGGCTGCGGGCCGGGCTACCGTCCAGAAGACCCAGGACGTGGCCAGCGGAACCAACAGCGTGATCGTCTCGCTTTCCGGTACCAAAAGCCTGACTGCCGAGCAGCAGTCCGCTATGACGGAGGCTCTGGAAGCGCAGTTCCCGGAAAACCAGCTGGCGGTGGTACAGGTCAATAACGTCGACCCCACCATCGGAAAAGAGTTCTTTGCCAAATGCATGGTGGCAGTGGCGTTCTCCGCCCTGCTGATGGTCATCTACATCGCGTTCCGCTTCCGCCGTATCGGCGGCTGGTCCGCGGGCGTTATGTGCGTAGTGGCCCTGATCCACGACGTTATCATGGTGTTTGCCACCTTCCTGCTGTGCGGCATCTCCCTCAACGATAACTTCATCGCCGTGGCGTTGACCATCCTCGGTTACTCCATCAACGATACCATCGTGATCTACGACCGTATCCGTGAGAACCGGAAGCTGATGGGGGACGATGTGCCGGTCGGCGAGCTGGTCAACGCCAGCATCAATCAGACCCTGAACCGTACCATCATGACCGCGGTAACGACGGTTTTGGCTATGACCGTCGTATGCATTGTCGCCTATGTCTACAATGTAACTTCGATCATCTCCTTTGCCTTGCCGATGATCGTCGGTATGCTGGCAGGCGTTTACTCTTCCATCTGCGTTGCCCCCCAGCTGTGGGTCGTATGGCAGGAGCATAAAGCGAAAAAATTGGCCAGATAAAATCACGATGTTTCTTCAAAAGCCTTTCCGCCGGCGGCGGGAAGGCTTTTTTGTATGATGCTTTAGATCCGGGCTGCGCGGCAGGAAAAAGGCCCTGCAAAGCGATGGGACAGAGGCCTGCCATAATCTGCGCGCCGGAACAAAACAGCCCTGAGCCGGTTTTGGCTCAGGGCTGTTTGGGGCTTGGGGCCGTTTTTCCGGCAGACGAGGGGATATTTCCGCTTGGGAAAAGGGACGCACGGAAACGGCCGCAGAGCGGGGGGAGACCGTTTTGCCCGGATCATCGCCGGGGAAAATTTTGCCGGCGACGACTTGCCCGATGCCGCAAAAAAACAGCGGCAGGAAACAGGTTCCTACCGCTGCGGCGCGTTTTGAGGGGAATCACATCTTTTTGCCGATGTTGATGATGCGAACGATAATGGGGCTGAGAACCACATTGACCAGCAGCTCAAAGATAAAATTGAAGCCGACCAGCCCGACGATCATATAAGTACCGACTTCGGAACCGAAACCGGCTCCCTCCGCCCAGCTCGAGATGGTGGGCATAAAGAACAGGCGGCAGCCCAAAAGAAACACGCCGGTGTTGACCAGGGGACAGGCCACAGCCGCCGCAGCTACAGCTGCATAGACGTTATATTTCTCCAGCAGTTTGTAGACGAGCCCGGCGCAGAGCCCAGCCAGCAGTCCTTTTACCAGCACTACGGCTACGGTGCCCACAGGGTTGACCGGCAGGAAAGCGGCGGCGTCCCCGGAGAGCAGCACGACCAGGCCGAAAACAAAGCCCAGCCAGGCGCCGCTTTTGTACCCGTAAACCGCGGCGCCCACGACCATGGGCACCAGCACCAGGGAGATGGAGAAGGGCCCCACGCGGATAAAGCTGCCTGCAAACTGCAGCACCACGACAATAGCCGTGAACAGGGCCAGGCCGACAAGGGTCTTGGTGTTCTTACTCATATTCAATTGTTCCTCCTTGCTGCTGCTTCGCCACCGGGACGAATGCAGCGCAAAATTATTTATAGAGGCGCGAAGCGGAGTGCCCCGCGAATCCATACCGGATCATTTGGTGTTTTTGCGGTACAATAAATACAGGCCGTCCAGCAGAAGATCTTCGTCCAGGATGACTTTGTTCTCACACAGGCAGACGATGGCGGGGGCAAGGCCTCCGGTGGCAATGACAGTCAGATCATCGCCCAGCTGTGCGCGGTAGCGGCGGATCATGCCGTCGATCATGCCGGCGGTGCCATACATGACGCCGGATTTCATGGAATCGATGGTGTTGGAGCCGATGACGCTTTGAGGGGGATGATCCAGCTCAATTTGCGGCAGCTGCGCTGTGCGGGCGGTAAGGGCCTCTAAAGAGATGCGTACCCCGGGGATAATGGAACCCCCCAGGAAGTTTCCGCTTCGGTCCAAAGCGGAAATGGTGGTAGCGGTGCCCATATCCAGCACGATGGAGGGAAGGGGGTATTTATCCATGGCGGCCACCGAGACGCAGGCCAGATCCGCGCCCAGCTGCGCCGGGTTATCCAGCAGGATGTTTAGGCCGGTCTTGATGCCGGGGCCCACGGTGAGGATGCGGATATCCTTTAAGCGGCGGATGGCGCTTTTGAGGGAAGCGGAAAGGGGCGGAACCACCGAGGAAATAATGGCGCCGTCAAGATCCTCCGCGCGGTGGCCGTGCAGCCGCAGGATAGAATTGATCATAATGGCGTATTCGTCCGGCATTTTTTTGCGGTCTGTCCCAATGCGGGAAAGGAAAAGGCGCTGCTCCTGGTCGTCGCGGTAAGCGCCGATGGTAATATTGCTGTTTCCAATATCGATGGTCAGAATCATAATGAAACGGCCCTTCCTGATTGATCGGTCCCCCGGAAAAGGGGACGCTTTGTACTTTTATTATAACCAGTTTGCGGCGTTTTCGCAAGGCTTCTCGCGGCCAGAAGCGGCGTTTCTGTGGTTTTTGGGCATTTTTACCCCAGAGCTGCGCCGCTTTCTACGCCCGGTTTGCACAAAAATAAAAAAAGTATCCGCCGCCCCCTTGACTTTTCAAAAAAATAGTATATTATAAAAGTAACGATTATCAATATCAGAGAGCGGTGAGGGCCATGCGGTATTCAAAACAGCGGGAGCAGGTGCTCCAGGCGGTGATGGAAAAATGCGGGCAGCATCCCACAGCGGACGACATTTATACGTCGCTGCGGCAGATAAACCCCAATATCAGCCTTGGAACGGTCTACCGGAATCTTAGCCAGCTGGCGGAAAACGGGCAGATCCTCAAGATCGCCGTGGCCAACTCCAGCGATCGTTTTGACGGCTGTACCCATGAGCACTACCACATGATCTGCGACCGGTGCGGCGGGGTGTTTGACATCCAAAGCGAATACCTGCTGGGTCTGCGGGAGCATGTGATGGAACAGACCGGTTTTCGGGTGGCCAATTGCCAGCTGATCCTCCGGGGGATCTGTCAAAAATGTGGGGAAGGCAAAGAGGCCTAAATCGTGCAAGAGCGAGTTAAAACGTCATTGCGACGTTTTTAAAAAATAATGATGATGAAAGAGGTTGAATGTTATGAAAGATTTAAAAGGCAGCAAAACCGAAGCCAATCTGATGACCGCGTTTGCAGGGGAGTCCCAGGCCAGAAATAAATACACTTATTTTGCTTCCAAGGCAAAAAAAGAAGGCTTCGAGCAGATCGCTGCCCTGTTTACCGAGACTGCGAACAACGAAAAAGAGCATGCCAAGATCTGGTTTAAGCTGCTGGACGGCATTGGCACCACCGCCGAAAACCTTAAAGCCGCTGCCGAGGGCGAGAACTACGAGTGGACCGATATGTACGCCCAGTTCGCCAAAGACGCCAAGGCTGAGGGCTTCGACCACATCGCCTTCTTGTTCGAATCTGTCGGCAAGATCGAAAAAGAGCACGAGGAAAGATACCGCGCCCTGCTCAACAACGTGGATACCGATGAAGTGTTCAAAAAGACCGGCGTTGTGATTTGGCAGTGCGCCAACTGCGGACACATCCACGTGGGCGACACCGCTCCCGAGGTCTGCCCCGTCTGCGCCCACCCCAAGGCTTATTTCCAGATCAAAGCGGAGAATTATTGATTTTTCATCTGTATTGTCCAGCTGATAAAACGGCCGGGGCTTTTGCCCCGGCCGTTTTTGCGCGTCATAGGGAAAAAAGAGGCGGGGATACGCGTCTTTGTCACGGGGAAAACAAGGAAGAAAGGGCGTCCTTACAAAGTGTTCACAAAAAACTAAGGGAGAGCGCATTGAATAAAACGACAGGATATAGTATGATGATAAAGTATTTCCAGCTTCGGCCCGCCCGCTTTGCTGCATGAAGGTTCCATTTCGGCAATGAGATAGCACAGAAGGCAGGGGCTGCGCCCCGCGGGCAGGACCGGATCGGTAAGGAAGTGTTAGTTTGGCAAAAAAACAACGGCAGAGCTTTTTGCGCGGCGCGATCATCCTCATGGCGGCGACCCTTATCGTCAAGGTGATCGGGGCGCTGTTCAAGCTCCCCCTGAAAGAGATCATCGGCGTCAGCGGTTTTGGGTATTTTAACACCGCTTATGGCCTGTTCAACACCCTTTATGCCCTTTCTACGGCGGGGCTGCCCATTGCGGTCTCTAAAATGGTGGCGGAATGCGCTGCCAGCGGGCGTTATCGGGATATCCGCCGGATCCATCGGATCTCCACCGCGGCTTTCCTTGTCACCGGCACGGTGGGTACTTTGATCATGCTGCTGGGGGCGCAGCCCTATGTCTCCTTCGCCAAAAACCCCAGCGCCTTTTTATCCGTCATCCTCATGGCCCCGGCCATCCTGTTCGTCTGTCTCACGTCCTCCTTCCGGGGGTATTATGAAGGCCTGCGGAACATGTACCCCACAGGGATCTCCCAGGTGGTGGAAGCGCTGGTCAAGCTGGTCTTTGGCCTGGCTTTGGCCTTTTTGGCGATCAATGCCGGTATGAAGGAATATGAGGAGCTGGGGACGGTGTTTGGCCGCGCGGCGGCTTCTCCGGAAAGCGCGCGCCTGATGACCCTCGCTTACGGCTCTGCCGGCGCCATCCTCGGCATCGTCATCAGCACCTTTGGCGGGACGCTGTACCTTTGGCTGTACCACAAGTTCCATGGGGACGGCATTACCCGGCAGCAGCTGCATGCGGCCCCGCCGGCGCGGGAAAAGAAGGTGCTGCTCAAAAAACTGATCTATATCGCCATCCCCATCTGCCTGGGGGCCCTGGCCACCAATATCACCACCCTGGTGGACGTTACCTCGGTGACCAACCGGCTTTCCACAGCCCTGGAGAGGGGCTACGACGTCGTGATGGGCATGTACCAGGGATTGATCCCTGAGGCTATGGAGCTGGTGGAGATCCCCAATTATCTTTTTGGAGCCTATAACCTTTCCGTGACGGTGTTTAACCTGGTGCCCGCCATTACCACCACCTTCGGCATCAGCGCCCTGCCCGCGGTGACCACCGCCTGGGTGGAGGGGCAGCGCGAAAGCCTTCGCCGCAACATCGAATCGGTTTGGCGCATGACTTCGCTGATCGCCATGCCTGCCGGGTTTGGGCTGATTGCCCTGGCGGAGCCTGTGCTGCTGTTTTTGTTTCCCACCGAGCCGGAGGCTGTGGTCATCGCCGCGCCGATCCTGCGGGTGCTGGGCCTCGCGGTGATCCTTGTCTCCCTTACGCTGCCGACCAACAGCATGCTGCAGGCGGTGGGCAAGCTCAATGTCCCAGTGAAAATGATGCTGATCGGCGGCGCGGCTAAGCTGATCCTGAACTTTACCATGGTGGCGGTGCCGAAGATCAACATCCAGGTGGCGCCTTACGGGACTCTTTTGTGCTATGGGATCATCTTTTTCCTTTCCGCCCCCATCCTCTGCCGGACGGCGGGGGTCCGGGTGAGGATCTTCCAGGTATTCGGCAAGCCGATGATCGCGGGACTGCTCTGTGGCGCGGCGGCCTGGGCGGCCAGCGGTCTGCTGACAAAACAGATGGGGACGGGGCGCACCGTCACTTTGCTTGCCATGCTGATCGGCGGCGGCGTATACGCCGTAGCCCTGGTTTTGCTGCGCGCCATGACGCGGGAGGACCTTTTAATGCTTCCCAAAGGAGAAAAAATTGTAAAACTACTTGAAAAATACCGATTGATAGGGTAATATGAATACATTCCGCGCTTTTCAGGAATATTTCGAAGGTGGAAAAAGCATATGACAGAACAGTTTTCCCTCAAAAACCGGTACGGCTATGAGGATCTGCTCCGGATCATGGAAATCCTTCGCGGCCCGGACGGCTGCCCCTGGGACAGGGAACAGACCCACGAGAGCATCCGCAAAAACTTTATCGAGGAGACTTACGAAGTCGCGGAAGCGATCGATTCCGGAGATAAGGCGCTGTTGCGGGAGGAACTTGGGGACGTTCTGCTGCAGGTGGTGTTCCACGCCCGGATGGAGGAGGAAAACGGCGGCTTTTCCATGGAGGACGTCTGCGATGGGATCTGCCAGAAGCTGATCCTGCGCCATCCCCATATTTTTGGGGACGTCAAGGCGGAGAACAGCGAGCAGGTGCTGAAAAACTGGGATGCCATCAAGAAAAAGGAAAAGCATCAGGAGACGGCGGCGGATACGCTGGAAAGCGTGCCGAAGCTTCTTCCGGCCTTGATGCGGGCCGCCAAAGTGCAGCAGCGCGCGGCTCGGGCCGGTTTTGATTACGACGGCCTTGAAGGCGCTGTGGGAGACCTGAAGAGCGAATGCGCCGAGCTGGAGACGGCCATTGCGGCGGAGCCCGCGCAGGCCCAGGCGGAGGAATTGGGAGACCTGCTTTTTGCGGCGGTCAATGTGTCCCGCTTTTTGCACGCCGACGCCGAGGAGGCCTTGACCCGCGCCACCGAAAAATTCACTGCCCGGTTTCGCCGGGTGGAGCAGCTGGCCCTGTCCAGAGGCATGGACATGCAGGCGGTCTCGATGCAGGAGCTGGACGCCCTGTGGCGGGAAGCCAAGAAGATGCATTAATAACAGATCAATAGCAATCTGTTTTAATAAAACTATGTAAAAAACAATGGAGGCAATCAAATGACTAAGACTGAATTGATCACTGCTGTGGCACAGAAAGCTGAGATTTCCAAGAAAGACGGCGAGAAAGCTGTCGCCGCTGTTATCGAGACCATCACCGAAGCTCTGGTAAAGGGCGAGAAGGTTCAGCTGGTTGGCTTTGGCACCTTCGAAGTGAAAACGAGAGGCGAGAGAAAAGGCATCAACCCCAGAACCAAGGAAGAGATCACCATTGCGGCTTCCAAGCTGCCCTCTTTCAAAGCTGGCAAAGCTCTGAAAGATTCCGTTTCCAAATAAGCGGCATTTAAAACGAAATGGCTCGCGTCCCGGATATCGGGGCACGGCGGGGGCAATGAGTAAACACGCTGTGTTTACTCATTGTTTGTTTTAGGAAGATTTTCTCGGGAAAAGGAGAAACGTTATGAGACTGGATAAATACCTGAAGGTGACAAGGCTGATCAAACGCCGCACCATTGCCAACGACGCCTGCGACGCCGGGCGGGTGCTGGTAAACGGCAAAGCGGCCCGTGCCTCCTACGAAGTGAAGGAGGAGGACGTCATCGAGATCAACATGGGTACGCGGCCGCTGAAGGTGCGGGTGGTCAAGGTGAGCGAATATGTCCCCAAAGAGGACGCCTCGTCCCATTATGTCGTTCTGGAGTAAGAAAGCTGCGGTCATAACCCGGTTTTCCATGGCATAGACTTAAACCGGACGGGCGCCGCCCGGAAAAGCCCTTCGACGGCAAAGGAGGCCATGGAAAATGCCAGAGGAAAAAAGAATGGGGAAATCCCCCCACAATGTGATTTTGGAGGATCGCCGGAAGCTGAGCGTTTCAGGGGTGTCGGATATCGACAGCTTTGATGAAGAAACGGTGGTGCTTTTTACCGACCTGGGTGAGCTGACGGTGCGGGGCCTTGACCTGCACATCAACAGGCTGAACGTAGAGACCGGGGAGCTTACCCTGGAAGGGGAGATCCACACGCTGATCTACACCGACGACCAACCGAATAAAAAGCTGTTTGCCCGCCTGTTCAAATAAACGGGCGCAAAAAAGGCTGGGGGGGACGGTATGACCGGCGTCAATGCCCAGACGCTTATTTTTTTGCAGTCGTTGCTGCTGGGGGCGGCGCTGGGCGCGCTTTACGATATTTTCCGCGTCCTTAGGCTGGCGGCGCCGGCGCCGCCAGCCCTGGTATGCGCGCAGGATCTGCTTTATTCCCTTCTCTGCGCCCTGGCGACCTTTTGGTTTATGATGCAATCCGTCTACGGCCAGGTGCGCTTTTTTGTGCTGATCGGGGAAGCCATCGGCGGGGCGGTCTATCATGTTACCGTCGGGGCAGCCGTGGTCAAGGCGGCGCAGGCTGTTTTCAGCGCCGTCGAAAGGGCTTTGCGGTTGCTTTGCCGGGCCATTTTGGCCCCACTGTACCGGCAATTTTGCCGGATAGGGGGTAAAATAAAGGCGCCGCTTATTTTTTTGCGCCAAAAAACAGGAAAGTTTGCAAGAATTCTTAAAATACGCTTGAAAAGACAAAGTCCTTTATTGTATAATCAATCTAATAAAACGATTGTATCGGGGAACCAGGTTTCGGTAAAGTCGAGGAGGGGAAATCGGCTTGAAGAAAGAAAAAAAGGGAACTCCCAAAAAACGGGGGACATTTCTTAAGGTCGCCGTCTCGTTTTTTGCCGTTTACGTGGCTTATGCCATGATCGCACAGCAGGCGGAGATCAAAGAGCGCAGCGAGGAGCTTGCCGCGGTGGAAGCCCTGATCATGCAGCAGGAAGAGAAAAACAAAGACGCGGAGCGGCTGCTGACCTTGGGGGACGACGAGGAATACATCGAACGGATTGCCAAAGAAAAGCTGGGATATGCCTACCCTGACGAACACGTCTACATCGACCGTTCGGCGGAGTAGCTTTCCGGTGATGAAATATTTTAAGGAGGCACGTTTCGCAATATGCAGCTTGCAGTAGGAAAAATTGTTGAGGGCAAAGTAACCGGTATCACCAAATTCGGGGCGTTTATCGAATTGCCAGAGGGAAAGACCGGTATGGTCCATATCTCTGAGATAGCGCCGACTTATGTCAACGAAATTCGAGATCATGTTACCGAAAACCAGGTGGTCAAGGTGAAAATCCTCAGCATTTCGGAGGAAGGCAAGATCAGCCTCTCCATGAAACGCGCCTTGGATCGTCCGCCGCAGCAGGCACCCCGGCGTGCCCCCGGCCGCCCGGACAATTACGAATGGAACAGCGCCCGCAAAAACGAGGGGATGTCTTTTGAGGACATGCTCAGCAAATTTAAACAGACCAGCGACGATAAGATTTCCGATCTCAAACGCTACAATGACGGCAAGCGCGGCACCGGCCGCAGCAGAGGCCCGTCCAAATAAAAAAGCGCCTGGGTGCTTTGGGGCCTTTCGGAATGAAATGTCTTGAGGCACTTTCTTTTTGCGCGTAAAAAGGAGAACGCTCATGCTGCTGATCAACGGAAAGATCTATCCCATGGCGGGCGCGCCGATCCAGTCCGGCTATCTTGCCATGGAAGGCGGCGTCATCACCGGCGTCGGCCCCATGGAAGAGGCCCCTGCCCAGAGCGGGGAGACGGTGGATCTGGAGGGCGCCATGGTGCTGCCCGGTTTTATCGACGCCCATTGCCATATTGGCATGTGGGAGGATTCCCTGGGTTTTGAAGGGGAGGACGGCAACGAAGAGACCGACCCCTCTACGCCGCAGCTGCGGGCCATCGACGCCGTGAACCCCCGGGACCGCTGCTTTGCCGACGCCGCCCGGGCAGGTGTGCTCACGGTGGTGACGGGCCCCGGCAGCGCCAACCCCATCGGCGGGCAGATGTGCGCCATGAAGACGGTGGGACGCCGGGTGGACAGCATGCTGCTTGACCCTTGCGCCGGCATCAAATTTGCCCTGGGGGAGAACCCCAAGGGCTGCTACCACGACAAAAGCACCGGCCCTGCCACCCGCATGGCCACGGCAGCCATCATCCGGGAGCAGCTGTTCAAGGCCCGGCGTTATTTGCAAGATAAACGGGACGCCGAGCTGGATGAGGATCTGGACGAGCCGGAGTTCGATTTTAAATGCGAAGCCCTGATCCCCCTGCTGGAGCGCAGGGTAAAGGCGCATTTTCATGCGCACCGGGCGGACGACGTGTTTACGGCCATCCGCATTGCCAGGGAGTTCGATCTGGACTATGTCCTGATCCACTGCACCGAGGGGCATCTGATCGCCGGGGAGCTGGCGCAGGAAAAGGCCGCCGCGGTGACGGGGCCCTGTCCCGGCACCCGCAGCAAACCGGAACTGCACGATATGACGGTGGAAAACCCCGGCGTGCTCTCCCGGGCGGGCGTGCTGACAGCGATCTGCACCGACCACCCGGAACTGCCCATCGAACAGCTGGCCCTGTGCGCCGGTTTTGCGGTGGACGCCGGGATGGATTATGAAGAAGCGCTTCGGGCGATCACCATCAACCCGGCCCGTATGCTGGGGCTTGCATCCCGGCTGGGCTCGCTGGAAAAAGGGAAGGACGCGGATGTTCTGGTGTTCCGCAAAGACCCGCTCTCCCTGGGCGGACGCCCGGAGATGGTGTTTTGCGGCGGAGAACGCATTGTTTGAGGGAGGCGTACAGTATGCGAGAAATTGAGGCTTCCAGGATCTCTGATACGGTGAGGGACCTGTGCATCCGTGCCAACAAGGTATTGCCCTGCGATATTGAAGCGCGGCTTCGGCAGGCCGGGGAGAGGGAAACGAACCCCCTGGCCAAAGGGATCTTGGGCGATCTGCTGGATAATTGCCGCGAGGCGAAAAACCTGGATATCCCCATTTGCCAGGATACCGGCATGGCGGTGGTTTTTGTCCGCCTGGGCCAGGAGGTGCACATCACGGGAGGGCTTCTTTCCGACGCGGTAAACCGCGGCGTTTCCCGCGGATACACCGAAGGGCTGCTGCGGTGCTCCATTGCCGGTGATCCCCTGCGCCGGGTCAACACCGGGGACAACACCCCGGCGGTGATCCATCTGGAACTGGTGGAGGGGGATGAGTGCGCCATTACCGTGGCGCCGAAGGGCTTTGGCAGCGAAAACATGAGCCGCCTTAAGATGTTTACCCCCGCAGCCACCCGGGAAGACATTATGGATTTCGTGGTGGAAAGCGTCCGGCTGGCTGGAAGCAACCCCTGTCCGCCTGTGGTGGTGGGGGTCGGCATCGGCGGGAATTTTGAGCAGGTGGCGCTTTTGGCCAAAAAGGCCCTTTGCCGCAGCTGCGATGAGCCCAATCAGGACGAATACTACGCACAGATGGAACGGGAACTGCTGGAAAGGGTCAACCGCACCGGCGTGGGCCCGCAGGGTTTTGGCGGGGACGCCACGGCGCTGGGCGTCAATGTGGAATGGTATCCCACCCACATTGCCGGGCTGCCGGTGGCCGTCAACATGGGATGCCATGTGACCAGACACGCTTCGGCGGTGCTTTAAATGAGATCATCCGGCGCGTCCGCTTCTGCAAAGGCAGGGCGGGCGCGCCGTTTTTGGGGCTTTTATCCTTACTATGTGGAAAATATTACAACAAAATTCATAGTATTTCTTGTAAATATCACGCAAAGATGCTATAATATATACAAATTTAGAGAAAGGGGGCCTGTCCAGTAGAGCAATGCGGCAACAGCCCGGAAGGGTACCAACAAAAAAGGGGTTGAAGGTATGAAGTTTACGATCGCAGCCAGAAAGACCACTGTAAAGGATTCTTTCAGAGAACGCGTTGAGAAAAAGCTCTCCAAGCTGGACCGCTTTTTCGGCGAGGACGCCGCCGCAACGGTAGTTGTGACCAACGAGCGGGAGAGAGAGACCGTGGAGGTCACGATCCAGTCGCAGGGGATGTATTTCCGCGCGGAAAAGACCACCGCCGACCGGATGGATTCTCTGGAAGCCGTGGTGGATTCCCTCTTTAAACAGATCGTCAAAAACAAGTCCAAGCTGGAACAGCGGCTTCGCGATTCCGCATTCAGCCCGGATTATCACGACGAACTGGAAGCGGAGGATGGCATGCATGTGGTGAAGACCAAGACCTTCCCGGTAAAACCCATGCACGAGGAAGAGGCGATCTTGCAGATGAATCTTCTGGGACATGCCTTTTATATGTTCCGCAACGCGGAGAGCAATGAGATCAACGTGGTCTACCGCCGCAAAAACGGCGATTACGGGCTTCTGATCCCGGAAGATGACTGATCATATTCAGAAGGGCCGGGAATCTCCCCGGCCCTTTTATGAAATATCCTGCGGCGTGCCGCGGGGGGAAGAAAAACAGAAAGGGGCATGGCTTATGAATAAGTTCCTGGAAGCGGGAAAAAGCTATCTGGCGGAAATGAACCTGGCGGATATGGCGCTGCTGAAATTTTGCCTTTGCGCCGTTGGCGTAGTGTTGGGCCTGTGTGTGCCAAAAAAGGCGCAAAAGCCGGTGCTGGTCGTTACCGTGCTGGTGTTTTTGGCCACCTATGTCCCGCTGATGATCAAATTTATCCGCGTGCTGGGAGGCCGCGCCGAAGAGGAAAAAGAATAAAACGGAAAAAAGAAGGAGCCGCGGGGCTCCTTCTTTTTTTGTCTGGGAAGGGTTCGTTTTTGTTGGGGATTATGCTATACTAAAAACAATCAGCTCCCCCTTGGGGGAGAAAGGAAAAGGGGGAGCAAAACCATGATCGAATACGCAGTGGTGGGGACAAGCTGGATCACGGAGGATTTTATCAAAGGGGCGTCCCAGACCGGAAAATTAAATTGCCGGGCAGTCTATTCCCGTTCCCTTCAGCGCGCCGGGGAGTTTGCGGCCAAGGTGGGCGCTGCGGAGACCTTTGACAGCCTTGCGGCCATGGCGGCCTCCGAAAAGATCCAGGCGGTGTACATCGCCAGCCCCAATGCCCTGCATTACGAGCAGACCGCCCTGTTTCTGCAGGCGGGCAAGCACGTCATCTGCGAAAAGCCCTTTACCACAAGCCTGAAAAAGGCCCGGGAGCTGTACGATCTGGCCCGGGAAAAAGGCGTGGTGCTGATGGAGGCTATTACCACCATGCACATGCCGACGCTGCAAAACCTGGAAAACGGGATCGCGCGGCTGGGGCGTGTCTCTTATGCCAAGTTCTTTTTCGACCGCATCTCCTCCAAGTATGACGACCTGCAGGCGGGGGCTTTGCCCAATATCTACAACCCGCGCTTTGCCGCCGGGGCCATGATGGATATGGGCGTATACTGCGTTTACCCGGCGCTGCACCTGTTTGGTCTTCCGCAGAGGATGACCGCCGCCTCCGTGGTGATGGACACCGGCGCCGACGGCGTGACGGAAGCGATTTTTACCTATCCGGATAAGATCGCGGTGCTTTCGGCGTCCAAGATCGGGACGAGCATGGCGGTCAACGAGATCCAGGGGGATAAGGGTACCCTGGTATTCGAAAATATGTCGGTGTTTAACGACATGAAGATCATCTGGCGGGACGGCAGCGAGGAGATCCTGAACGGGAAGACCCCTCATCCCGAAGCCATGAGCTTTGAAGCGGACAGCTTTGCCGAGTTTATCTTGCACCCGCAGGAGAACCGGCAGCGGCGGAAATATCTGGAGGACCTTTCCTGCCAGGTGTGCGATATGCTCTACCGGATCCGTCAGGAGGCGGGAGTGACCTTCCCCTGCGACGGAGAAGACTGATTCTAAACGCAAAAGTGGTGACAGATAACATGGATTTTTACAGACAGCTTTGGGCGGATAACCGCAGCGGCATCCTGCGGGGCCTGTGCCTGTGCATGGCCCTTTCCCTTTTGCTGACGGCGGCAATCTGCGGGGTGCCCGCCCGGGCAGAGGGGATGTCGGATGGGGCGCCGGTGGGCGAGACGGTGGGCGAGACGATGCTTCAAAACGCCTCCGAGCAGCTGCTGGGAAACTTTAGCGCCGAGATCTCCGTCTCCTCAAGCCCCTTGATCGCCATGGCGGCGATGTCGGTGGTAGGCGCGGCGCAAAACGGATCTCTTCCGGCGCAGCAGCTGCTGGCATGGGCGCCCCGCGCACAGGAGCTCTTTACGCAGGGAGCCCAGGCCAGCCGCAGGCTCATCGACCTATCTGGCCTACCCATCGCCACCTTTTCGGCGGTGGTCACACTGTTGTCTATTTTGGCGCTTTGGGCTTTGATCAACCTGTCGGTGGCCATTGGGGAGCTGTGTTGCCCGCCGCTTTTGGCGGTGAGCCGCCCCATCGAAAATTATTTTTCCAACCGGCTGGGCAACCTGGCAGGCTATACCCTGGTGGTGCTGTTTATCGTCATCAACCTGGTGGATTTCTTTTTGGAAGCGCCGGCGGTGGCTGTGGCGGCGGCGCCCTCTGCGGGGCCCGTGCCCCTGCTGATGGGGCTGGAGCGCCCGCTGGCGGTGATCGTGGTATTCTGCGTTTCCTTTTTGGCCATGGTTTTGGGGACGTCGGTTTATACGGTCATTAAGACCGTGCGCCGCTTCCTTCAGATCCTTACCCTGCCCATTCCCCTGGGAAACTTCCTTTTTGCGTTGATCAAAGGCGCCGTCGCCGCGGTGATGGTCTGGTTTTCCCAGGTGGATCCCCTGACAGGGGTGCTGGTGGGGGCGGGAGTCCTGGCTCTTTGCCTGATCTTGTATAAAAAAGCTTATCAGACCATCCGTTATTACGATACGCTTTATGTCAAAACGGCGTGGCATTCGGTACAGCGGTTTTTCAAAAAAGAAAAAACGCAGCCGCCGGTGTGCCGCCGCCTGCCAAAACAATTGCGGGAGACGCTGGGGGAAGTGCAGCTGGCTGTTCCAGCGTTCGCCCTGTTCCGCTTTTATTCCATCTCCAAAAAGATGCGCTGCTTTTTGGTGCTGAAAGACGGCAGGCTTTATCTTTGGGGAAAGGACTGGCTGCGGCAGCCGGTCTGTGTGGATATTTTGGAAAGCTGCGGCGGGCAAGGCGTATTTCTAAAGAAGGAATGGGGCCGCTACCGTCTGCAGTGGAACAACGAAGGGGCCAATAAGGCAAATTTGGGCGGTTTTGCCCTGAGCCTGGACTGCAAGCCCTATACCGGCTGGCTCTTTGACCTGGGCGTTGTGGATTACGACACCGTGATGCGGCAGCTGAAACAGGCGGGGAAAGAACTGCGCGGAGAAGCGCGCAGCCGCAGACGGCAAGAGCGCTATGAGGCCCGGCAGGAAAAACGCCGCCTGAAGCAGCGGCAAAAGGGATCGACTCATATTACGCCGGGGAGATAATGCCTGCGGCGGCTTAGATTGCACAGTCGGCTTCGGCTGTGCAATCGCTTGTTTTTAGCAGAGAAAGGAGAGCGGGAATGCTTCGATTTGTGATCGGGACAGCGGGAACCGGCAAAACTACGCGCCTTCAGGAGGAGGTCTGCGCCGCGGTCCGGGAGGAAAAGCGGGCCCTGGTGCTGGCGCCGGAGCAGTATTCCTTTGGCACGGAGAAGGCGCTGTACCGTTTGCTGGGGGCGGAAAAAGCCATGGGGGTGGAGGTGCTCAGCTTTACCCGCCTGTGCGACCTGATCTTTCGGGAGTACGGAGGCCTGGCCGGGGACACGCTGGAGGACGCCTCCCGCTGCCTGTATATGAGCCTGGCGCTTTCGGAATGCCAGGACAGGCTGAAAGTCTACGCCGGGCGGGTTCACGGCCCGGCCTTTATCTCCGAGATGGTGCGGCAGGTCAGCGAGTTTAAAAACGCCGGGGTGCGCCCGGCGGATCTGCAGCGTTTTGGGGACGGGGCGCCGGAGGGAACGCTAAAGGAAAAAGTCGGCGAGCTGGCCCTGATCTACGAGGTGTATCAGGCTTATATCGACCGCGGCGGGCTGGACCCCCAGGACGACCTCATGCGTGCCTGCGAAATGCTGAAAGATCAGCGTTTTTTTGCGGGCGCCCATGTGTTCATCGATTCCTTTAAAGGGTTTACCGCCGGGGAATTTGGCCTTTTGGAGCATATCCTCCGCCAGGCGGAGGAAGTGTGGATGGCGGCCACCGCCGACAGCCTTTACGACCGCAGCCATGGTTTTGGCCTGTTTGTGCCGGTGACGGATACCCTTGCCCGAATGATCCGCCTGGCCAGGGATAACGGCGTCGCCGTGGCAAGCCCGGTGAAGCTTGAGGAACCGCTGCGCTTTGCCGCGCCGGAGCTCGCCTTTTTAGAGCGGGAGCTGTTTCGCGGCGAGGATGGGCCCTGGAAGGGGCCCGCGCAGGCGGTCTCCCTTTACCGCGGGCAGGATCTTTACGATGAGATCCGTCAGATCGCCGGGGAGATCGGGCGCCTGGTGCGGGAGGAAGGATGCCGTTATCGGGATATCCTGCTGATAGGACGGGATCTGTCGCGGTATGAGCAGCCCCTTTGCGACGTGTTTGAAAGCCGCGGCATCCCCTTTTTCCTGGACCGCCGGGAGCCTTTGAGCGCCCGTCCCCTGGCCCAGGCCATGCTTTGCGCCCTGGACGCGGTGCGCCTGCGTTTTGATACCGATACGGTGCTGCGGCTGGTAAAGACGCCGCTGTTGGGCTTTGACGCGGGCCAGGCAAGCCGCCTGGAAAACTACTGCTTTGTATGGGATGTGCGCGGGGCCATGTGGACGGAGCCCTTTCGCGCCAACCCCTCCGGCTTCGGCGCGCCGGCCGAGGACGACGAACAGCGCCTGGAGGAGCTCAACGCCCTGAGGGAGCGGGTGGCCGCCCCTCTGCGCCGCCTGCTGGAGTGCGCTTCCCTTTGTTCTGGAACGGAATTTATCCGCGGGCTGTTCGGATATCTGGAAGAGGCGGGCCTGGTGGAAAATCTCAAAGAAAGCGCCCTGGGGCAGGATCAAGAATTTATGGAGCGGGAATCCGCCGCTTACGACCTGCTTTTGGGGATCATGGATCAGTATGCCGGGGCCATTGGCGCGGCAAGGCTGCCCCTGGCCCGCCACGCCGAGCTATTCCGCCTGGCGGTATCCACAGCGGATATGGGGCGCATCCCGGAGACGCTGGATCAGGTAAACGTGGGGGACGCCGGGCGGGTGCGCCCCGACGCGCCCCGGGCGGTGTTTGTTTTTGGGGCCAATGAAGGGGTGTTCCCGGCCCCGGGCGGCGGAGGCGGCTTTTTTTCCGACAGCGAGCGGGAGGCCATGGCTGGGGCCGGGCTGGAATTATCGGATACCCTCCAAAGCCGCAGCCTGGAGGAGATCTATTTTGCCTATACGGCCCTTACCTGCGCCCGGGAGCGGGTGTTTGTCTCCTATCCGGCGGCGGATCTGAAAGGGACGGCGCTGTATCCTTCCGCCATTGTGCGGCAGATCGAAAAGATTTTTCCGCAGGCCGCGCAGCGGCAGGACGGCGCGGGGATCTTGGACGGCGTTTGGAACGAAAAGACGGCCTTTGAGGCCTTTGCCCGCTGCGCGCGGGAAAACAGTGTGCGCGCGGCGTCCCTGCTGGATTTCTTGCGGGAGCGCGGCCGGGGAGAGCAGGCGCTGCGCTGCCTGAACCCCTCTCCTTGCGGGGAATGGCGCATGGAGGACGCCTCCACAGCGGGAAAACTATTCGGCGAGCGCATGCGCCTGACTCCATCCCGGGTGGAGCGATATGAGCAGTGCCATTTTGCCTATTTTTGTTCCGGCGGGTTGGGGATGAAAAAGCCGCGGCGGGCGGAGCTATCCCCTGTGGAATCCGGTTCGGTGATCCATTATGTGCTGCAGTGCATGGTGTCCAAATATTCCGGAAAGGGCCTTCCCAGCCTGGGGCCCGGGCAGGCAAAGGAAGAGATCGACCGGCTGCTGGAGGATTATTTGATGACGGCCATGGGCGGAGACGACGGCAAAAGCGCCCGCTTCCGCTATCTGTTCCGGCGTCTTTCCGACCTGTTGCAAAAGCTGGTGAGCCGTCTGGCGGAAGAGTTTGCTGCCAGCGATTTTGAACCCCTGGCCTTTGAAATGCCCATCGCCCAGGACGCCCAGGTTGCCCCGCAGGAATTTCTTACCGCCACGGGGGCGCGGGTGCTGGTGGAGGGGATCGTCGACCGGGTGGACGTGATGAAGAAAAACGGCCGCAGCTATGTCAGGGTGGTGGATTATAAATCCGGCGCCAAGACTTTCGATCTCAGCGACGTCTATTACGGCATCAATTTGCAAATGCTGATCTACCTTTTTTCCATCTGCCAAAACGGCCGGGGAGAGCTTGAGGGGACAATCCCGGCGGGGGTGCTCTACATGCCGGCGCGGACGGGGTTCCTCTCTGCGGAGCGCGGCACCGCCCCGGAAACGGCGCGGCAGATGCAGCGGCAGACCCTGCGGATGAACGGGCTGTTGCTGCAGGATCTTTCGGTGCTTCAGGGGATGGAACATGAAGTGGCGGGGGTCTTTATCCCGGCCAAACTCAAAAGCGACGGCAGCCTGGATCCGCGCAGTTCGGTGGCCACGCTGGAAGAGCTGGGAAAGATCCGCCGCCATGTGGAAAAGCTGCTTTGCGATATGGCGGATAACCTGCGCCGGGGCGGGGTGGAAGCGCTGCCTGTGCGCCACGGGGATTTTGATCCCTGCCGCTACTGCGAATTCAGGCCCGTGTGCGGCCGGGAGGACGACGATCCGCATCAGGCGGCCGCCGCCATCAGCCGTCAGGAATTTTTTGAGAGGATAGAGGAGGACGACAGCCTTGGCCAGTAAAAAATGGACGCCGGAGCAGGCCCACGCCATCGAAAGCCGGGGCGGCTCCCTGCTGGTCTCCGCTGCGGCGGGCTCCGGCAAAACCGCGGTGCTGGTGGAACGGGTGGTACAGCGCCTGCTGGATCAGGACGACCCGATCGACGCCGACCGCCTGCTGATCGTTACCTTTTCCAACGCGGCGGCGGCGGAGATGAAGGAACGCATTGCCGCGCGCATTGCGGGAATGATGGAGCAGGATCCGCAGAACCTTTGGCTGCGCCGCCAGCATATGCTGTTGGGAGGCGCCCATATCAGCACCATCCACGCCTTCTGTCTCGATTTTATCCGTCTTCATTTTGAACGTCTTTCCATCGCGCCAGATCGCGCCATCGGCGACGAAAACCAGCTGGCGCTGCTGCGGGACGCAGCGGCGGCGGAAGCGGTGGAAGCCTTTTACAGCGCCGACGAAGACGGTGGATTTTCCGAGCTTGTGGAATTGCTCTCCTCCGGGCGGGACGATAAAAAGCTGACGGAGACCATCTTCAAACTCTACGATTTTATCCGTTCCCATCCTTTTTACGAACAGTGGCTGGATCGGAAGCTGGAAATGTATCGGGATCCGGGGCCGGTGGCGGATTCCGTCTGGGGGAAGGTGATCCTCCGCTACGTAGAAGAGACCATCCAATATTTGCAGAACAGCCTGGAACAGGCCCTTGCCCTGGCGCGGGAGGACGAGGCGGCCGCTAAGGCCTATGCCCCCACCCTTGAAGGGGATCTGGACCTGATCCGGCGTTTGCTGGGGCTGGCACAGCAGGCAGATTGGGACGGGCTTTGCGGCGCCCTGCAAAATCCAGCCTTTGGCCGGCTTGGCGCCCTGCGGGGGGAGAGCCCGGTCAAGGACGCGGTGAAAGGCATCCGCGAACAGGTGAAATCCACGGTGGGAAACCTTGCCAAACGACAGTTCTGCGCCACCGGGGAGGAATTTGCCGGGGATATGGCAGATCTATACCCAAAGGTAAAGCTTTTGTTCGAACTGACGAAGGATTTTGCCCGACGGGTAGAGGAGAAAAAAGAGGAGCAAAAGCTGCTGGATTTTTCCGACCTGGAGCATTTGACCCTTTCCATTTTGATGGAGCGGCAGCCCGACGGGAGCTATGGGCCCACGGCCTTGGCAAAGGAAGAGTCCCTGCGCTATGCCGAAATATTTATCGACGAGTACCAGGACACCAACGAGGTGCAGGATATGATCTTCCGCGGCGTCTCCCAACAGGAGGGGAATCTTTTCTTTGTGGGGGACGTCAAGCAGAGCATTTACCGTTTCCGGCAGGCCATGCCGGAGATCTTCCTGGAAAAGAAAGACCGTTTTGCGCCCTGGAACGGCCGGGATTTCCCGGCAAAGCTGACGTTGGGCTGTAATTTCCGCAGCCGCGCCGAGGTGACGGACGCGGTAAACTTTTTCTTTTCCCAGCTGATGAGCCGCGACATGGGAGAGATTGATTATACCAGCGACGAACGGCTTTTGCCCCGGGCCTCTTACCCGGAAAGCGGGGACTGCGCCACGGAATTTTGTATTCTCAACCTGGAGGGGCTGCCAGCGGGAGACGACCCTGCGGCGGCAGAAGCAGCTTTTGCGGCCCGACGGATCAAAACCCTGCTGGAAAGCGGCATGACGGTGCAGGGGGAGGCCGGGCCGCGGCCCATCCGCCCCAGCGATATCTGCATCCTGCTGCGCTCCCCCAAAAACAAGGCGGCCCTTTATGTCAAGGCGCTGCAGGAGGCGGGCGTTTCCGCCTGGTCGGAAGGGTCGGGCAGCTATCTCGGCTCCCGGGAGGTATCCCTGATGATCTCCCTGCTCAAGACGATCGACGACCCCCTTGCCGATATCCCCATGGCGGCGGTGCTGCTTTCGCCCCTGGGGGGATTCACGCCGGATCAGCTGGCCTGTCTGCGCCTGCGGGAGCGCCGGCAGGCGCTGTATCTCTCGCTTTTGGAGGCAAAGGAGGAAAAAGACCCCGCCGCGGCTCGCTTTTTAGAGCTGCTGGACGGTTTCCGGCGGGATGCCGCCACCCTGCCGGTGGGCCGCTTGCTGATGAAGATCTATGCGGAGACGGAATATCCCTCGATGGTTTTGGCGGGGCCCCGCGGCCAAGAGCGGCGCGCCAATCTGCTGCTGCTGGCACAATATGCCGAGGCTTATGACAAGGGGAGCGGCGGGCTGACAGGTTTTCTGCGCTATCTTACCCGGGTACAGGAACGCGGTTCCGATTTTCCGGCGGCGTCGGTGACGCCGGGCGGGGGAGAGACGGTGCGGATCATGAGCATCCACCGCTCCAAAGGGCTGGAATTCCCGGTGGTGCTGCTGTGCGATACCGGCAAAAACTTCAACAAACAGGATCTGAAAGATAGGACGATCCTTCATTCCCAGCTGGGGTTTGCCGCCATGCGGCGAAACCGGAAGCTGGGCATCCAGTTTACGACGGTGCCCATGGAGGCCCTGAGGCTGGAAAACGACCGCGCCATGCTCAGCGAAGAGATGCGGGTGCTGTATGTGGCCCTTACCCGCGCGCGGGAAAAGATCATCATCACCGCCGCCCTGAAAAAACCGTGGCAGACCCTTGCGCGGTTGCCGGTGGAGACGGGGGAGCGCCTGTCCCCCGCGGTGGTGCGGGCCGGAGGCTCCTATGCCCAGTGGATGCTCCAAAGCTTGATCCGCCACCCGGACGCCGCTGCGTTGCGGGAGCAGGCGGGGCTGGCGCTGCCAAAGATCCTCGAGGAGGAGGCGCGTTTCCAGATCTCGGTGGAAGACCCGGCGGAGGGATCGCAGGGGGCGCAGCGGCAGGTTTTTGCGGTCACGGCGGAGCCGGATCCGCAGCAGGTAGAACGGCTGCGCCGCCAGGCGGGCTTTGTCTACCCGCATTTGGCGGCTGTTTCCACTCCATCCAAGCTGGGCGTTTCCGCCGTGGCGGAGGGCGCCGCCAGGCGGCGCTTCGATTTTTCCCGGACGCCGAAATGCCTGGAGGGCAAAAGCCTGACGGGGGCCCAGCGCGGGCAGGCGATCCATAAATTTATGCAGTTTTCCCGCTATGAGGCGGCGGAGAAAGACCTTGCCGCGGAAGCGCTGCGGTTGCTGCGGCAGAAATACCTTACCCAGGCCGAAGCGGACAGTTTGGATCTGCGGGCCCTGGAGCGCTTTTTCGCTTCGCCCCTTTACCGGCGCATGAAAGCCGCCGGAGAGGTGCGCCGGGAACTGCGCTTTTTGTGGGAGGCAGCCCCGGGACAGTTGGGCCTGCAGGGAGATCCGGAGGACCGGATCACCGTTCAGGGCGTGGCGGACTGCGTTTTCCAGGAAGGGGGCGGCCTTGTCCTGGTGGACTACAAATCTGACCGCGTCCAGGA
>JAQVCU010000032.1 GCA_028689635.1 Oscillospiraceae bacterium | reverse complement strand
GGGTACGGCGGGCAGCTGCGGATCTATCGGGATATTTTGCAAAGCAGCTTGCAAATGCCGGTAAAAGAATGTAGAATATATTCGTTCGCTCTGGGCCGGGATCTGCTTTTGGATTTTGAGAAAAAAGCTATTGACAACCCCCCGGAGGCCTGATATAATCAATTAGAAAACAAAGTAGGATCGAGTTATCGTTCTCACCAGCGCGCCTGTTGCGACGTTGGTCAATACAGAAAACAGCCGGTACGCCGGTTATGGTTTGTGTTGAAGTGCGGGACGATTTCATTTGTCCCGCACTTTGTTGTTATTATGAAATTTGGGTTTTGGAGGTGCTTTCCTATCAGCAAGGAACTGCTTATCAACGAGGAAATCAGGGACAAGGAGATCAGGGTCATCGATTCTGACGGCAGTCAGCTCGGCATCCTGGCTACAAAGGACGCGCAAAAGATCGCGATCGACAAGAATCTCGATCTGGTCAAGATCGCCCCGCAGGCCACGCCTCCGGTATGCCGCATTATGGATTACGGCAAATACCGGTTTGAACAGGCCAAACGGGAGAAGGAAGCCAGAAAGAATCAGAAGATCATCGATATTAAAGAAGTGCGTCTTTCTCTGAATATCGATACCCACGACTTTGAGACCAAGGCGAACCACGCCATCAAGTTTCTCAACGGCGGGGACAAAGTGAAAGTTTCCGTCCGCTTCCGCGGGCGTGAAATGGCTCATCCCGAGTTGGGTATAGCGCTGCTGAAGAAATTTACCGACCTTTGTGCGGAGGCCAGCAACGTTGAAAAGCAGCCCAAAATGGAAGGGCGCAGTATGGCGCTGTTCCTTTCTCCCAAACCCGTTAAGTAACCAAAACAGGAGGAAATTCAAATGCCTAAGTTGAAGACACATACCGGAGCGAAAAAGCGCTTCAAGCTCACCAAAAACGGCAAGGTAAAACGTGCTCATGCTTTCAAATCTCACATTCTCAACAAAAAGGACACCAAGAGAAAAAGAGGTCTGCGCAAAGCAGCTTATGCCGATAAGACCAACCTGAAAGCAATCAAGCTGCTGCTTGCCAACCACTAAGATATCATTTTAGTTGATAATGGAGGATTAAGAATATGGCTCGTATTAAAGGGGCAATGATGACCCGCAAGAGAAGAAAAAAGATTCTCAAGCTGGCAAAAGGTTATTTTGGCGCAAAGAGCAAACACTTTAAAATGGCCAAACAGGCCGTTATGAAATCCGGCAACTACGCTTATATCGGCAGAAAACAGAAGAAGAGAAACTTCCGCAGCCTCTGGATCACCAGAATCTCCGCTGCCTGCCGCATGAACGGGATCAACTATTCCACCTTCATGAACGGGCTGAAAAAGGCCGGCGTAGAGCTGAACAGAAAAATGCTCTCCGAGATCGCTGTCCACGACGCGGCCGCTTTTGCTTCTCTCGTTGAGAAGTCCAAAGCCGCCCTTTAAAAGAAGGCAAAGCCCGTGTATCTTTTACACGGGCTTGTTTTTATATTTCCGGGGGTTTCTGCCCCGGAAAATCAAAAGACCGTGGGGGGAGAAAAATGGAACGCATCACCAGCCGGGATAACCGGATCGTCAAGCTGGCCTGCGCCCTGGGGAAGGAATGCAGCGTCCGCCGTGAGGAAGGGCTTTTTTTGGCCGAAGGGGCCAAGCTGTGCATGGAAGCTGCGGACTGCGGGGTGGATATCCGCTGCCTGTTGGTGACCGGGCGCGCCGCACAGCGGTATGAAGAAGCGGTGGAGCGGCTGGCCCAGCGGGCGGAATCCGCTTTTGAGATCGCGGAAGAGCTGCAGAAAAAAATCAGCGGACAACAGGCCCCCCAGGGAGTGTTCTGCCTTTGCCGCCTGCCGGAAAAAGCGCATGGGCCGGATTTTTCCGCCGGTGGAAAATACCTTGCGCTGGATGAAGTGCAGGATCCGGGCAATTTGGGCACCATTGTGCGCACGGCGGACGCCTTTGGCCTTTCGGGGCTGATCCTCGGCCCTGGCTGCGCCGACCTTTACAGCCCCAAGGTGCTGCGAAGCACCATGGGCAGCGCGTTTCGCCTGCCGGTGTGGACGCCGCAGGATCTGGAGGCGGCGCTGGAAGCGGCGCGGGAAGCAGGGCTGGCAGTTTACGGCGCGGCCCTCCGGCGGGAGGCGGCGCGCCTTTCCGAGACAGCTTTCCCCAAAAGCTGCGTTGTGGTGGTGGGAAACGAGGGGAACGGGATCTCCCCGCCAGTGCTCTCCCACTGTGACAAGACGGTTTTTATCGACATGAAAGGCGGCGCGGAGTCGCTTAACGCCGGAGTGGCGGCAGCGGTGCTGATGTGGGAACTCAGCCGCGGCTGAACCTGGGCGAAACGAGTTTGGAACGAAGGAGAAAACGCATGGCAAAAACGGAATATTGGGTCTGGCTCTCCAACGCGCTGGGCCCGGGAAGCGGAGCGGTGGATAAGGTCATCGAGGCCTTTGAGACCCCGGAATATCTTTACGCAGAGAAGAAAAACGGATTTGAAGCGGTGGGATTCCTTACCGCTCGGGAGCGTGGGCGGCTCATGGCCGCGTCCCTGTCCGACGCTTTGCGCATGTGCGAGCGTACCCTGGATAAGGGCTTTTGCATCCTGACCCCGGAGGACCGCGATTATCCGGATAGGCTGCAGAGCATCTATGCCCGCCCGGCGGTGCTTTATGTGGACGGGGATCTGGGGGATATCGACAACGAGGCGGCCGTGGCGGTGGTGGGCACTAGAAATTATTCCGACTACGGTTTTCGCGCCGCCTCAAAGATCGCTTTTGAGCTGGCGAAGGCGGGGGCGGTGGTGGTCAGCGGCATGGCCAAGGGCATCGACACCGTGGCCCACAAAGCGGCCCTAAAGGCGGAAGGGAAAACCATCGCCGTGCTGGGCTGCGGCCTGGATGTGCCCTATCCGCGGGAAAACGCCGCGCTGATGGAGGTCATTGCCCACAACGGGGCGGTGGTTTCCGAGTTTCCCCTGGGCGCGGAGCCCGTGGGCTTTCATTTTCCCATTCGAAACCGCATCATCTCGGGGCTTTCCATGGGGGTGACGGTGGTGGAGGCGGATCTGAAAAGCGGTTCCCTCATCACGGCCAACCTGGCGCTGGAGCAGGGCCGGGACGTTTTTGCCGTGCCCAACGATATTTTCAACGACAACTCCCGGGGCACGTTCCGGCTGCTTCGCCTGGGCGCCATCCCGGTGGCTTCGGCGGCGGATATCCTGGAAGAATATCGCTACCGCTTTTCTGATAGAATAAATATCGACGAGATCGCCACCGAGGTGGAGAAAAAGGAGCAGAACGTTTTTGTCCGGGAAAAGAAACTGCTGCAGGGCGCTACGCCGGAAATGCAGGAGGTCTACGACGTCCTGACAGAGATCCCCGCGAACCTGGACGAAATTGCCCTGAAAACCGGAAAAAATACCCAGGAAGTCTTGACAGCGCTGTCAGAACTTGAAATAATGGGATTTGTATCTGCAAGCGCGGGAAGGCGCTACAGCATCCGGTAAGGGCGCGCGGGGCCCTGTGCGCTGAAAAGCGAACAGCTCCTTTGCTGCTTTCGATCAATTCATCAAGATGCCGTGGACGCGGCAGAATGGAGAGCCTATGTCGAATTTAGTCATCGTCGAGTCGCCGGCGAAAGCAAAAACCATTAAAAAATATTTGGGGGACGGCTATGAAGTCATCGCCTCCATGGGCCATATCCGGGATCTGCCCAAAAGCAAGCTTGGCGTGGATGTGGATCACGGCTTTGAGCCGACCTATGTAGAGATCAAAGGCAAGGAGGATCTGATCTCCTCCCTGAAAAAACAGGCCAAAAAGAGCGATACCGTCTTTCTCGCCACCGACCCCGACCGGGAAGGAGAGGCGATCTCCTGGCATCTGGCCCATTTGCTGGGTCTTAAACTGGAGGAGCCAAACCGGGTCACCTTCAACGAAATCACAAAAACCGGCGTACAGTCCGGCATGGCGCAGCCCCGGGAGATCGATATCAACCTGGTAAACGCCCAGCAGACCCGTCGGATCCTGGACCGCATCGTGGGCTACAAGCTGAGCCCGTTTTTGTGGCGCAAGGTGCGCCGGGGCCTTTCCGCAGGGCGCGTACAGTCGGTGGCGGTGCGCCTGATCGTCGACCGGGAAAACGAGATCAAAAAATTTGTCAGCGAGGAATACTGGTCCATCGACGCCCAATTCCTGCCCAAATCCGGAAAAAAAGCCTTCGGCGCCAAACTGTACGGCAAGGATAAGAAGATCGAGATCAAAAACAAAGAGCAGGCCGACGCCATTTTGGCGGAGCTGGAGGGCGCGGAATATGCCGTTTCCGGCGTTAAAAAAAGCGTGCGCCGCAAAAGCCCGGCCCCGCCCTTTACCACCAGTACCCTGCAGCAGGAGGCCTCCCGCCGCCTGGGCTTCCAGGCGCGGCGCACCATGAAAGCCGCCCAGGAGCTGTATGAAGGCGTAGAGGTCGGTTCCATGGGCGCGGTGGGTCTGATCACCTATATGAGGACCGACTCCCTGCGCATTTCCGACGAAGCTGCCGCCGACGCGGCCGCCTTTGTGGAAGAGCGCTACGGAAAGGAATATCTGCCGGAAAAACGGCGGGTCTATAAATCCAAAAACAATGCCCAGGACGCCCATGAGGCGGTGCGACCCACCATGCCCGGGCAGACGCCGGAGAGCGTGAAAGCTTATCTTACCATCGACCAGTACAAGCTTTACAAGCTGGTGTGGGAGCGTTTTATCGCCAGCCAGATGGCCAACGCCCTGCTGGATACCGTGGCGGTGGATATCACCGCCGGGGATTATCTTTTCAAGGCTTCGGGCTATACGGTGCGCTTTGAGGGCTTTACGGCGCTTTATGAAGAGAGCCATGAGAAAGAGGACGAAGAGAAAGAAGAAAAGGAGGGCGGGGCCCTGCCTCCTTTGACGAAAGGCGACGCCCTTAAGCTCAAGAGCCTGGAGGGAACGCAGCACTTTACCCAGCCCCCGGCGCGCTATACCGAGGCTTCCCTCATCAAAGCCCTGGAGGAAAACGGTATCGGACGCCCCAGCACCTATGCCCCCACCATCACCACCGTCCTCGCCCGCGGTTATGTGGAGCGGGACGCAAAAGCACTAAAGCCGACGGCCCTGGGCGAAGTGACGACCCAGCTGATGATCGATCAGTTCCCCAAAATCGTCGACGCCGCCTTTACGGCCCAGATGGAGAAACGGCTGGATCAGGTGGAAGAAGGAAAGGAAGACTGGGTAAAGACCCTGGGCGTTTTTTACGATGATTTTGCCAAAACCCTGGAGACCGCGGAGAAAAACATGGACGGTACCCGGGTGAAGGTGCCCGACGAGGAGACCGACGTGGTGTGCGAGCTTTGCGGGCGCAAAATGGTCATCAAGATCGGCCGTTTTGGCAAATTCCTGGCCTGCCCCGGCTTCCCGGAATGTAAAAACACCAAGAAGATTGTGCAGGAGACCGGCGGGCTCTGCCCGCTGTGCGGCGGAAAGGTGCTGGCCAAGAAGAGCAAGACCGGAAAATCCTATTTTGGCTGTGAAAAGAACCCCTCCTGCGGCTTTATGACGTGGGATACGCCCATGAACGAGCCTTGCCCCAAATGCGGCGCGACGCTGTTTAAAAAGAAAGGGCGCGCCGGTAAAATCTATTGCGCCAAGGAAGGCTGCGATTATGAAAGGGGCCTGAAGGATTGACGGCGACGGTGATCGGCGCGGGCCTGGCGGGCTGCGAGGCCGCCTGGCAGCTGGCGCAGAGCGGCTTTGAGGTCTTGCTTTGCGAAATGAAGCCGCAAAAATATTCCCCGGCCCATTCTTATCCGGGTATGGCGGAGCTGGTGTGCTCTAACTCTCTCAAAGCCATGCGGGTGGAATCGGCGGCGGGGCTCCTGAAAGAAGAAATGCGGCGTTTGGGGTCATTGATCCTCTTTTGCGCCGAACAAACCAGCGTCGCCGCCGGCGGCGCTTTAGCTGTTGACCGCACGGCGTTTTCCGATCTGGTCACGGCGAAGATCCGTTCCCACCCGCGCATTCGGGTGTCGGAGGGGGAAGTGACGGCCCTGCCCTCCCAGGGCGTGGTGATTGTGGCCACGGGCCCCCTTACCTCCGAGGCCCTTTCCCAGGCCATTGCCGAAAAGGCCGGAAACCGTTGCCTTAGCTTTTTTGACGCGGCGGCGCCTATTGTCGCTGCGGAATCCGTGGATATGAGCAAGGCGTTTTTTGCGGCCCGCTACGGCCGAGGGGACGCGGATTACATCAACTGCCCCATGGATCGGGAAGAGTATGAGCGGTTCCATGAAGCGCTGGTCTCGGCGGAATCGGTGGAGCTCAGGGCCTTTGAAAAAGAGGACTTCCGGGTGTACGAAGGCTGTATGCCGGTGGAAGTGTTGGCGAAGCGGGGGGAGGATTCTATCCGCTTTGGGCCCCTCAAACCGGTGGGCCTGACCGATCCGCGTACCGGCCGCCGTCCCTGGGCGGTGGTGCAGCTGCGGCGGGAAAATGCCGCCGGGACGCTGTACAACCTGGTGGGGTTTCAGACAAACCTCAAATTCCCGGAGCAAAAACGGGTGTTCGGGCTGATCCCGGGGCTGGAAAACGCCGAGTTCATGCGCTATGGCGTGATGCATCGAAACACATTTTTGGATAGCCCCCGGGTGCTGGATCCCGCCGGACGCCTGAAAACTGATCCGCGTATTTTTTTTGCGGGCCAGATGACCGGCGTGGAGGGGTATATTGAATCCGCCGCCTCCGGGATCTTGGCAGGGGCAAACGCCGCCAGGGCCCTTTCCGGGCAGGAGCCGCTGCTGCTTCCGCCGGATACCATGATCGGGGCCCTCGCCCGCTACATCAGCGACGCGGCGGTGGAAAATTTTCAGCCCATGGGCTGCAATATGGGGCTTTTGCCCGCGCCGCCGGTGCGCATCCGGGATAAGGCCCAGCGCTACGGGCAGGTGGCCCAGCGGGCCCTGGCAAGCCTGGAGGATTATCTGCGGGATCGGGATCATCTGCCGCCGCCCATGGACGTCCGATAGGACGCGGCGGCGGGAGAGAAGAACAGGAAAATGATAAGGAGGAGCTACCATGAGGATCATTGTGGACGCTTTTGGCGGGGATAACGCCCCGGTAGAGATTTTAAAGGGCTGCCAAATGGCAATCGAGGAGCTGGCGGTGGAGATCACCGTCACCGGCGACGAGGCCGCCATCCGCCGCGCCGCGGAGGAAAACGGTATCTCCCTTTCCGGAATGGAGATCGCCCACGCCCCACAGATAATGGATATGGAGGCGGATCCCACAGAGATCCGCACGGTGTATAAAGATTCCTCCATGGCGGTGGGGCTGCGCCTGCTTGCCGAAGGGGGGGGGGACGCTTTTGTCAGCGCTGGCAGCACCGGCGCTTTTGTGGTGGGGGCTTCCACCATCGTACGGCGCATCAAGGGCATCAAGCGCGCGGCCCTGGCGCCGGTGATCCCATCGGCGGGCGGGAAATTTGCCCTGGTGGACTGCGGCGCCAATGTGGAATGCCGCCCGGAGATGCTGGTGCAGTTTGGCGTTATGGGCGCTATTTATATGGAGAAGATCCTGGGGGTCAAAAACCCGCGGGTCGGCCTTGTCAACGTGGGCGTGGAGGACACCAAGGGGGACGAGCTCCGGCTGGAGACCTACCGGCGGCTGAAAACCGCCCCGGTCAATTTTATCGGCAACGTGGAAGCGCGGGATCTGCCGAAAAACGGCTGCGACGTGGCGGTGTGCGACGGGTTCACCGGCAATGTGATCCTCAAGCTTACGGAAGGCCTAAGCTCTGCCCTCATCGGGCAGATCAAAGGGGTCTTTTATCAAAACCTGAAAACCAAGCTGGCCGCCCTGTGCCTGAAAAAAGGCATGATGGAATTTAAAAAGACTATGGATTACACGGAATATGGAGGCTCCATGCTCATCGGCATTGCAAAGCCTGTGATCAAGGCCCACGGCAGCTCCAACGCCAAGGCCATCAAAAACGCCGTCCGGCAGGCTGCGAAGATCGCCGGGGAAGGCGTCATTCCAGAGATCGAGCGGTCTTTGGCCCGGCTTAAGGCGGAGGAGGATCGTCAATGACAGTGGAAAACCAGCAGGGGGTTCTCCCTGCGAAGGAACTGGAGCAGGTGATCGGCTATCGTTTCCAGCAGGAAAAATATCTCCGCAACGCCCTGACCCATTCTTCCTACGCCAACGAGGTGAAGAAAAACCTGCAGAGCAACGAGCGGCAGGAATTTTTGGGGGACGCGGTGCTCTCCATCATCGTGTCGGATTACCTTTTCCGGCACTACTCCCATCTTCCGGAGGGGGAACTGACCAAACTTCGGGCTTCCCTGGTGTGTGAAAAGGCCCTGTGCCAGTTTGCCCGGCAGATATCCCTCGGCTCCTATCTGATGCTGGGGCGCGGGGAGGAAAACACCGGCGGACGGGAACGCTCCTCCATTTTGGCGGACGCCTTTGAGGCCCTGATCGCGGCCATTTATCTGGATGGCGGCATGGAGCCGGCGGGGGAGTTTGTCATGGGCTTTGTCAAGGACGTGATCGAAGACCACGGCAAAGTGACCTTTCAGGATTATAAGACCATGTTGCAGGAGATCATCCAGCAGAACCCGGAGGAGCATGTCTCCTACGCGTTGGTGGAAGAGACCGGCCCCGACCACGACAAGCGCTTTGTGGTGGAGGTCCGGCTCAACAGCAACGTGATCGGACGCGGAGAGGGCCGTTCTAAAAAGAATGCGGAACAGATGGCGGCCAAGGAAGCGTTGGCCCTGATGGGCGAATGAAACACGCCAACATCGCTTTTTTTGTGCCGCACCTGGGCTGTCCCCACCGGTGCAGCTTCTGCGACCAGCGGCGAATCTCCGGGGCGGAGGAGCCGCCGGATCCCCGGCAGGTGGAGCAGCAGTGCCGTGAGGCATTGGCGGGCCTGCAGGGGAGGGAGGCGGAGATCGCCTTTTTTGGCGGCAGTTTTACCGCCATCCCTCGAGGGCAGATGACGGCCCTTTTGGCGGCGGCGTTTCCCTTTGTGCGGGATGGGCTCTGTCTGGGGATCCGTCTTTCCACGCGGCCGGACGCTTTGGACGAGGAGATCTGCCGTATCCTCAAGGCTTATGGCGTCACGACGGTGGAACTGGGGGTTCAGTCCATGGACGATGGGATCCTTGCCCAAAACGGGAGGGGCCACGACAGTGCCTCGGTGCGCCGCGGGGTGGCGCTTCTGCGCCGGTATGGCTTTTCTGTGGGCCTGCAGATCATGCCGGGGCTTTACGGGGATACGCGGGAGACGATCTGGTCCACCGCGCGGCAGACGGCGCAGCTGACGCCGGATTTTGTGCGCATTTATCCCACGGTGGTGATCGAAGGCACCAAACTGGCGGAGCTTTACCGGCGGGGCCTGTACCGTCCGCTGGGGCTGGAGGAAGCTGTGGCGCTCTGCGCCGAGCTGTTGTGTTTTTTTGAAGAAGAGCGGCAGATCCCGGTGATCCGTTTGGGGCTGCACCCTTCGGAAACTTTGGAAAAGGACCTGGTGGCGGGGCCTTATCACCCTGCTTTCCGCGAGCTGGCGGAGGGGCGGATCTTTTTCCAAGGCATGCAGCGGCAGCTTCAGAAAGCGGGCGTCCCGCCCGGCCGCGTGGAATTTGCGGTGAATCCGCGGGAAATATCCAAAGCTGCGGGGCAGCGGCGGAGCAACCTTCAAAAGCTTGAAAAACAGGGCTGGCAGGTTCGGCTGACGCCGAAGGAAGGGCTGCCGCCCCGCACAGTCAGGCTTATAGACCGGCAATCAAACAGACAACACGGTGAGGAGGAAACGGGACCTTGTATTTAAAATCTCTGGAACTTCACGGCTTTAAATCTTTCCCCGACCGCACCAAGCTGGATTTCGGCGGAGGCCTGACCGCAGTGGTGGGCCCCAACGGAAGCGGAAAAAGCAACATCAGCGACGCCGTGCGCTGGGTTTTGGGGGAGCAATCCACCAAAACCCTGCGCGGAAACCGCATGGAGGACGTGATCTTCGGCGGGACGCAGCTTCGCCATGCCATGGGCTATGCCCAGGTGCAGCTTATTATCGACAACAGCCAGCGGGAGATGCCGCTGGACGCCGACCAGGTGGTCATCTCCCGCAAGCTTTACCGTTCTGGAGAGAGCGAGTACCGCATCAACGGCAACAATGTCCGCCTGAAAGATATCTATGAATTGTTTATGGATACCGGCCTGGGGCGGGACGGCTATTCCATCATCGGGCAGGGGCGTATTTCCGAGATCGTGGGGGCCAAAAGCACCCAGCGCCGGGAGATCTTTGAAGAAGCGGCGGGCATCTCAAAATACCGTTACCGCAAAACAGAAGCGGAACGCCGCCTGGAGCAGGCGGGGGAAAACCTGCTGCGCCTGAAGGACATCATGGGAGAGCTGGAGGAACGAATCGGGCCCTTAAAGGCGCAGTCGCAGAAGGCGAAGGAATATGTGGTGCTGGCCGGGGAAAAGAAGGAACTGGAGGTTTCGCTTTGGCTCTATGACCTGGAACGCATCCGGGAGCAGCTGCGCGGGGAAGAGGATAAACTGGCCCTGGCCCGCAGCAATGGGGAGAGCGTCGGCCAGGAGCTCGAAGAGATCGAGAAGGGCCTGGAAGCGCTGTTCGCCGAGATCCAGCAGGCTTCTGCCGGTATGGATGCGCTGCGCCGCGCCATTTCCGTGCGGGAGGAAGAGATCGCCGGGGCGGAAAACGCGGCGGCGGTGGAAAACAACAACATCTTCCACAATGAAAAATCCATCGAGCGCCTGCAGGGCGAGATCGAGGAGCAGAAAAACGCCGGGGAGGATACCGGCGCCCTGATCGAGGAGAAAAACGCCGAGATCGCCCGCCTGGCCCAGCAGCGTGCAAAACTGGAAGAAGAAATGCAGCAGGCCGCCCTGGGCGACGGGGAACAGCAGCGGCAGCTGGAAGGGCTGCAGCTGGAGACGGAGCGGGTCCGCCGGGAATCGGCGGAGCTGGCCATGGCCCAGTCGGAGCTTAAGGTGGCGTCCATTACCGCCCGCAACGCCCAAGAGGATATCCGCGGGCGCATGGAGCTGATGGAATCTTCCCGGGAGGAACGCTCCCGGCAGCTGGAACAGGCCAAGAAGGAAAAAGAGGATTGCGCAGGGCTGTTGCAGGGCATTGGAGAGCGGCTGCAGGCGCTGGAAAATACGGTCAGGGGCCTGGAGCTAAAACAGGCCAGCCGGGAACAAAAGCGGGAGGAGCTTTCCCGGGAAATTTCCGCTGGCGAAGGGAAGATCCGGGAGAAAGAGCAGCGGGCTTCGCTGCTGCTGGACATGGAAAAAAGCATGGAGGGCTTTGCCCAAAGCGTCCGATTTGTGCTCAGCCAGGGGCGCAGCGGCG
The DNA here is from genome assembly GCA_028689635.1 of Oscillospiraceae bacterium. Lineage (GTDB taxonomy): Bacteria > Bacillota > Clostridia > Oscillospirales > Ruminococcaceae > JALELV01. The sequence goes on along the minus strand of JAQVCU010000032.1, from coordinate 13,636 downwards.
CGGTGAAGGGGATACACGGGGCCGTTTCCAAGCTTATCGAGGTGGAGAGCCGCTACACCACTGCGGTGGAGGTGGCCCTGGGAGGCGCGCTGCAAAATATCGTCGTGGATAACGAGGATGTGGCCCGGCGCTGCATCAACCTGCTCAAAGAAGCCAAATCTGGCCGGGCGACTTTTCTGCCCCTTTCCTCCGTGCGGGGCAGCCGCCTGACGGTGCAGGGGCTGGACGCCTATTCCGGTTTTGTGGGTCTGGCGGCGGATCTGGTAAAATGCGACAGCCGCTACAGCGCGGTGGTGGATTCCCTTTTGGGGCGCATCGCCGTGGTGGAGGATCTGGACGAGGGTATCCGCATGGCAAAGGCCTACGGATATAAGTTCCGCATCGTCACCCTGGACGGGCAGCAGTTCAACACCGGCGGTTCTATGACCGGCGGTTTTATCGGCAAAGCCTCTGGCCTGCTTAGCCGTCAAAACGAGGTCGACCGCCTGCGCCGGGAAGCCGGGGAGATGGAAAAGGCCTTGGCCCCGCAGCGGGAAAAGCTGCGCCAGATGGGGACGGAGCTCTCCGCCATGGAGGCCCAGCTCAGCGGCGCCCGCGGCGAGATCCAGACCTGCCATGAGGATCAGATCCGGTATGAAGCGGAGCAGAGGCGGCTGGAATTGATGACGGCCGACCTTTCCCGCGGGCAGGAGGACGCCCGCCGGGAGCGGGAAAACCTGGAACAGAAACTGACGGAGCAGGAGACCCTTGCCCGGGAAGCGGGAGAGAAGCTGGAAGCGGCGGCGGCGGCCCTAACCGAGAAGGAAATGGGCCTGGAGGCGCTGCGGCAAAAAGCCGAAGCCCTGCGAGCCGCCCGGGAGGAAACGGCCGGCCGGCGCAGCGAGCTGCAGATGCAGGCCATGACCCTGCAAAAGGATGAGGAGCTGCTGCGGCAGGCTGTCGCCGAGCAGCAAAACCGCCAGGCGGACAGCCGGGAGCGGATGGAGGCCCTGGAAGGGGAGATCCAGACGCTGCAGGAGCAGAACCGGGCCATTGCCCGGGAGATCGAAGCCATCGGGCAGAAGAAGGAGGCGCTCCGGAAGGAGGCCGACAGCTGCCGGGCCAGGATCGAGGAGCTCTCCGGGCAGCAACGGGAGGCGGAAAAACAGTCCACCGGCCTGCGCGCCCGGGAAAAAGAAGTGATCGTGCGCAAGGAGCAGATCACCGCTGATATCGACCGCCTGGCGGAAAAACAGGCGGCGCTGCAAAAAAATTACGACGACGTGGTGGCAAAGCTCTGGGACGAATACGAACTGACCCGGTCCGAAGCCGAGGCGGTGGCAAAGCCCCTGGAAGATCCGGCCCGTGCCGGACGGCGGCTGGGCGAGGTGCGCGGGCGCATCCGTGCCCTGGGAACAGTCAACTTAGAGGCCATCGAGGAATATGAGCAGGTGTCCCAGCGCTATGAATTTATGAGCGCTCAGATCGGGGACGTGGAAAAATCCAGAGATCAGCTCACCCGGCTGATCCGGGAGCTCACGGTGGAAATGCGCCAGCGGTTCAGCGAAAACTTTATTAAGATCAATGAGAATTTTTCCCACATTTTTGTGGAGCTCTTCGGCGGAGGCAAGGCGGAACTTCGTCTGACCGATGCGGAAGACGTGCTGGAAGCCGGCATCGAGATCTATGTCCAGCCCCCGGGAAAGATCATCAAGCATCTGGCGGCCCTTTCCGGCGGGGAGCAGGCCTTTGTGGCCATCGCCATCTATTTTGCTATTTTGAAGGTGCGTCCGTCGCCTTTCTGTTTGCTGGATGAGATCGAAGCCGCGCTGGATGACGTCAACGTAGCCAAATTTGCGGCCTATCTGCAAAAGCTCAACGATAAGACCCAGTTTATCGCCATTACCCACCGCCGCGGCACCATGGAGGAGGCGGACGTCCTCTACGGGGTGACCATGCAGGAGGAAGGCGTTTCCAAGCTGCTAGAGCTTGAGGTAAGCGAGCTGGAGAGCAAGCTGGGGCTTAAGGAATAAGCCCGGGCAGGGAAAAAAGGAGCCGGTTGATATGGGATTTTTTCAAAAGCTGAAAGAGGGCCTTGGCAAGACCAAGGGCGGTGTTTTTAAGAATATTGAAAATTTATTTTCCGCAGGGAAGATCGAAGATTCTTTTTATGAGGAACTGGAGGATCTGCTGATCATAAGCGACGTGGGGGCGGCCGCCTCCGCGCGGGTCTGCCAGCGGCTGCGCGGCCTGGTGAAAGAGACCGGCTGCAAGGATCCGGCAAAGGCAAAAGACCTGCTCAAAGATATCCTGGTGGAGATGATGTCCGGGGGCGAAGCACTCCAGATCAGCACCAAACCGTCGGTGATCCTGGTGATCGGCGTCAACGGCGTGGGCAAGACCACCACCATTGGAAAAATGGCGGCGGATCTGACCCGGCGCGGGAAAAAGGTCCTGCTGGGGGCCGCGGATACCTTCCGCGCCGCCGCCATCGACCAACTGGGGATCTGGGCCCAGCGCGCCCAGGTGGATATGGTAAAGCACACCGAGGGGGCGGATCCCGCCGCCGTGGTGTTCGATACCATCACCGCCGGAAAGGCCCGGGGGGTGGATGTGATCATCTGCGATACCGCCGGGCGGCTGCACAACAAAAAATATCTGATGGACGAGCTGTCCAAGATCTCCCGCGTCATCCGCCGCGAAGCGCCGGACAGCGACACCGAGGTGCTGTTGGTGCTGGACGCCACCACCGGGCAGAACGCTTTGAGCCAGGCAAAGCAGTTTAAAGAGGCGGCTGGGCTCACCGGCATCGTGCTTACAAAACTGGATGGCACCGCCCGGGGCGGCGTGGTCATCGCCGTCAAGGAGGAGCTGGGCGTGCCCATCAAATACATCGGCGTCGGCGAGCAGATCGACGACCTGCAGCCCTTTGACGCGCGGCAGTTTATCGAGGCGCTGTTTGACGGGGCAGACCCCGCCGCCGAAGGCGGGGAGGCGTGAGAAGATGGAAGCCAAAGAATTTTTGATCGCCACCAACAACCCCGGCAAGGTACGGGAGTTCAGGCGCATTTTAGAGCCCATGGGCTTTACGGTGTACAGCCTGAAGGAGCTGGGCCTTCGCGCCGACGTGGAGGAGACCGGGACGACCTTCCGGGAGAACGCCTTCCTCAAAGCCTCTGCCATGTCAAAAATGGCGGGAATGCCCGCCATTGCCGATGATTCCGGCCTTTGCGTAGACGCGCTGGGCGGGGATCCGGGGGTCTACTCCGCCCGCTACGGCGGCGAAGGCCTTTCGGATCAGGAACGCACCGCCCTTTTGCTTCGAAACATGGAGGGCGTTTCGCAGCCCCAGCGGGGGGCGCGTTTCGTCAGCGCCATCTGCTGTGTTTTCCCCAACGGGGACAGGATCGAGACCGAGGGGGTCTGCGAGGGCAGCATCGGATATGAGGAAAAGGGGGAGAACGGCTTTGGTTACGACCCGGTCTTTCAAACCCCTTTCGGAAGTTTTGCGGAGATCTCTGATGAAAAAAAAGACGAGCTGAGCCATCGTGGCAAAGCGCTGCGGCTTTTTGGCCGGGAGCTGGAAGCTTACAGGGCGTCGCAGCGGGATAAATAAAATGAACGGCCTGGCCCTGGGGCCGGGCAATGGAGGAATTTGATTTGATTACAAGCAAACAACGGGCGAAGCTGAGAGCCAGCGCCAACAGCCTGGATACGATCTTTCAGGTGGGGAAGGGCGGCATCGGCGACGAGCTGGTGCAGCAGGTAAAAGACGCCCTGAAGGCAAGGGAACTGATCAAACTGCGGGTGCTCGAAACCGCCCCGGATCATTCCCGGAAGACAGCGCAGGATCTGGCGGAAAAAACTGGCGCGGATATCGTACAGGTCATCGGAAGCCGGTTTGTCCTTTATAAGCGCAACCCCCAAAAGCCGATCTACGAGTTGGACTGATCAAAGGGATAAGGAGAGAGGAACATGAAAAAGCTGGCGGTTTTCGGGGGCACTTTTAATCCGATCCACCGGGGGCACCTCTCCCTTTGTATTCAGCTGGCCGACGCGCTGGATATCCCGGAGGTGTGGCTGATGCCGGACAGGATGCCGCCGCATAAGCCGGCGCCGGAACTGGCCCCTGCGGCGGACCGTCTGGCCATGTGCCGTCTGGCGGCAGCGGGCGACCCTCGTCTTTCTGTCAGCGATATGGAGATCCGGCGGGAGGGGCCCAGCTACACCTATCTCACCGTCCGGCAGCTGAAAAAGGAGCAGCCGGAACGGGAACTGTACTGGTTTGTGGGCTCGGATATGCTGCTTACGCTGCTGCAATGGAAAAACAGCGCGGAGTTTCTGCCCCAGGTCACCTTTTGCGCCGGCGCGAGGCAGGATGGGGAAGAAGCGGCGCTGGCGGCGGCGGCGCGGGAGATAGAGGCCGCCGGCGGCCGGTGCCTTTTGGCGCCCTGCCAGGTGATGGAATGTTCCTCCACCGGTCTGCGCCGCCGCGCCGCGGCGGGGGAAGATCTTTCTGAGGAGCTTCCAGCGGGCGTGTGGAACTATATTTTGGAACATCATCTTTACGGCAGGTGAGAAAAATGGCACAGGAGCAGGAATGGGAGCGGCTGCTGCGGCAGCGGCTTTCGCCTTTTCGCCAGGCTCATTCCCGCAACGTGGCGGAACAGGCCCGGCATCTGGCATTGCGTTGGGGAGCAGACCCGGAAAAAGCTTATTTTGCGGGCTTTTTTCACGATATCTGCAAAGAACTGCCCCGGGAAGAGCAGTTGCAATGGATGGGGAAGTCTGATATAATCTTTGACGAGCTGGTTTTGAGCCAGCCCCAGATTTGGCACGGCTTTGCGGCGGCGGAATACCTTCGCTGTGAATTAAACGTGACGGATCCCGGCATACTAAACGCAGTTAGGTATCATACCTCGGCCCGCAGGGGCATGGCTTTGCTGGAGCAGACCGTCTATTTGGCGGATCTGACCAGTGCGGAGCGGGATTATCCCGACGTAGCCGTGATGCGGGAGCTGGCGGATACCTCTGTGGAGGGCGCGATGCTGTACGCCCTACAGTATATCATGGGGGATCTCGTCAAGCGCCGCAGCCCTGTCTGCGCCTTTACTTGGGAGGCTTATAACGAGTATGCCCTGAAAAAATAGGGGGCATGCCTGTGTCCAAAGCGTTTAAACGGCTTATCCTTGCGGCGGCGGCCATTCTTACGGCTGCGGCGGCAGCTGCGGTGCAGATCGTGGCGCATGGCCCACAGGATCCGTCCCTGTCCGTTTCCCCGCCTGCATCCTCAGGGGCACAAAGCCGCCCCGGCGGCGTTTCCCTTCCGCCTGTGGAAGCAGACGCCGTGACGGTGCTGTTCTGCGGCGTGGATGACGCGGCGCAGCTGACGGATGTGATCCTTCTGGCCCGCCTGGATCTGGAGCGCCGGGCTGCGGATCTGCTGCAGATCCCGCGGGACGCCTATGTGGGGGAAGAATATCCCACCGGCAGGATCAACGCCGTCTATTCCGGCGGGGATCCGTCGCTGGAACCGATGCAGCGGCTGATAGAGGTGATCCGACGGCAGTACCGGCTGGAGATCGACCATTATCTGGTGCTGGGGCTTTCGGCCTTTCGGGAGCTGGTGGACGCCCTGGGAGGGATCCCCATGGAGGTGCCCGGGCGGATCGAATTTCTGCCGGGCAAGGTGCTGGAAGCCGGGCCGCAGACCCTTGACGGCGAGCGGGCGGAATGGTTCGTCCGATATCGAAAGGGCTATGCCTCGGGAGATCTCGGCAGGATCCGGGCCCAGCAGCTGTTTCTTGCCGCGGCGGCGAGCCGGATGCGGGAGAGGGGACGGGCCAAACTGTTTTCCATTGCCGCGCAGTATTATAGCCAGGTGGAGACCGATCTTTCGCTGCTGGACGCTCTTTGTTTGGCAAACGAGGCCTTTGAGATCGAGCCCGGGGAGATCCGGGCGCATATGGCGCCGGGAACCGGCGTGATGAACGGCAGCCGCGCGGTCTATGAGATAGACGGCCCGGCGCTGGCGGCGCTGCTAAACGAGTATTTCCGTCCGGGCGGGCCAGAGATAGACAGTCTGGATATCCCGCAGGTGCCTCTTTTGCCGTCTCTCCCGGAGGAAGCCTCTTCCCAGGGATCCACCCAGCCTGTCTCGCCTGAAAACGAGCGGGAGACGCAGGAGGACGCCCCGTCGGAGGAAGCGGGCCCCAAACAGGGGCTGGATTGGGAAGACGAGCCGGAATGGGTCTGGCATGACCCGCCTTTTTTGGAATGACCCTTGTGCTTTGCGCGGGCGGCCGTCACGGCCGCCTCCCACATATATTTTTTTAAATTTGAACCCGGAAGCGGGGGAGGGGTAACAAACAGATGACATCCTTAGAAATGACAAAAGAGATCGTCAAGATCCTCGACAACAAAAAGGCCGCGGATATCAAAGCCATTCGTGTGAAGGAGCTGACCTCCATCGGGGATTATTTCGTAATCGCCAGCGCCACCAGCGAACCCCACGCAAAGGCGCTTTCCGACGAAGTGGAAGAAAAGCTGTCTTCTTTCGGCGTGGAGCCCCGGCGTGTGGAGGGCTACAACAGCGCCACTTGGGTGCTGCTGGATTATTATGATGTGCTGGTGCATATTTTTACGGGCGAGACCCGTCAGTTTTATTCCCTGGACAGGCTTTGGGCCGACGGCGAGCCTGTGGATATCAGCGCCATTACTGCGGAATAAGTTTCCGCGATGAATAAAGCCGGTTTTTCCGGTGGGAGGGTTTTCAGTTGAAATACGAAAAGTATGATTTTGCCCAGGTCGAAAAAAAGTGGCAGGATATCTGGGACGCCAAAAACGTCTTTGCCGCCACCAATGATTACACCAAACCCAAATATTATGCGCTGGTGGAGTTTCCCTATCCTTCCGGACAGGGCCTGCACGTGGGGCATCCCCGCTCTTACACCGCGCTGGATATTGTGGCGAGAAAACGCCGCTTAGAGGGTTATAACGTCCTATACCCCATGGGGTGGGACGCTTTCGGCCTGCCGACAGAAAACTTCGCCATTAAAAACCATATCCATCCGGAGATCGTGACCCGGCAGAATGTGGCGCATTTTAAAAGCCAGCTAAAGAGCCTGGGCCTTTCCTTTGATTGGAACAGGGAGATCAACACCACCGATTTTAATTACTATAAATGGACCCAGTGGATCTTCCTGCAGCTCTTCAAGAAAGGCCTTGCCTACAAAAAAGAGATGTCCGTCAACTGGTGCACCTCCTGCAAATGCGTTTTGGCCAACGAAGAAGTGGTGGGCGGCGTTTGCGAGCGCTGCGGATCTGAGGTCGTCCACAAGGTGAAGAGCCAATGGATGCTGAAGATCACGGCTTATGCCCAGCGCTTGATCGACGACTTGGATCTGGTCGATTACATAGACCGCGTCAAGGTTTCTCAGATTAACTGGATCGGCCGTTCCACCGGCGCCGAGGTGGAGTTTGGCACCACTACCGGAGACGCCCTCACTGTATACACGACCCGTCCGGATACCCTTTTTGGCGCCACCTATATGGTGCTTTCCCCCGAGCATCCCTATATTGAACAATGGGCGGATCGACTCTCCAATATGGAGGAGATCCGCGCTTATCAGGCCGAGGCGGCCAGAAAATCCGACTTTGAGCGCACCGAGCTTGTCAAGGACAAAAGCGGCGTGGAGCTCAAAGGGGTCAAGGGGATCAACCCGGTCAACGGGAAGGAGATCCCGATCTATATTTCCGATTATGTGCTGATGACCTACGGCACCGGCGCCATTATGGCGGTGCCGGCCCACGATACCCGCGACTGGGATTTCGCCAAAAAATTTGGCCTGCCCATCATCGAGGTGGTCAAGGGCGGCGACGTGGAAAAGGAAGCTTTTACCGATTGCGAGACCGGCACCATGGTCAATTCCGGAATGCTGGACGGCCTTTCTGTAGAAGAGGCGAAGGAAAAGATCAAAACCTGGCTGGAGGAAAACGGCAAAGGCCAAAGCAAGGTCAACTTTAAGCTGCGCGACTGGGTTTTCTCCCGTCAGCGCTATTGGGGCGAGCCGATCCCCATGGTATTCTGTGAAAAATGCGGCTGGGTGCCGCTGCCGGAGAGCGAGCTGCCGCTGCGCCTGCCGGAGGTCAAATCCTACGAGCCTACCGATTCCGGAGAATCCCCCCTGGCGCATATGGACGAGTGGGTGAACACCACCTGCCCGCACTGCGGCGGCCCTGCCCGCCGGGAGACCGATACGATGCCTCAGTGGGCCGGTTCCTCCTGGTATTTTATGCGCTACTGCGACCCCACTAACAGTGAGGCGCTGGCTTCCAAAGAGGCCTTGGATTACTGGCTGCCGGTGGATTGGTACAACGGCGGCATGGAGCATACCACCCTGCATCTGCTTTATTCCCGCTTCTGGCATAAGTTTCTGTACGATATCGGCGTGGTAAGCACGCCGGAGCCTTACGCCAAGCGCACCAGCCATGGAATGATCCTGGGTGAAAACGGCGAAAAAATGAGCAAATCCCGCGGGAACGTGGTAAATCCCGACGAGATCGTCAGGGAATACGGCGCGGATACCATGCGCCTTTATGAGATGTTCATCGGCGATTTTGAAAAGGCCGCGCCTTGGAATTCGTCCTCGATCAAAGGCTGTAAGCGATTTTTGGATCGCGTCTGGGCGCTGCAGAATGTCCTGGAGGGCGGGAAGGCTTACCGTCCGTCGCTGGAATCTTCCATGCACAAAACCATTAAAAAGGTGACCGAGGACATCGAGCAGCTCAAGTTCAACACCGCCATTGCGGCGATGATGGCCCTGCTCAACGAGATCGAAGCGGCCGGAAGCGTCAACGAGGCCGAGTACCGCACGCTGCTGATCCTGCTCAACCCCTTTGCGCCCCATGTTACGGAGGAGATCTGGGAGGCCCAGTCTTTCGGCGGCATGATCAATCAGCAGAAATGGGTCTCCTTTGACCCGGCAAAATGCGTGGACGCCGAGGCAGAGATCGTGGTCCAGGTAAACGGCAAGATCAAATGCCGCTTGAGCCTGCCGGTGGATTGCCCCAAGGAGGACGCCATTGCCCGGGCAAAAGAGGCGGCGGCCCAGGCCCTGGAAGGCAAAACGGTGGTCAAAGAGATCTGCGTTCCCGGAAAACTGGTCAACTTTGTCGTAAAATAACCACATTGTGGTTATTTTACTTGATTTTTATGGCCGCCCTATGGGCATGGCCAATTACCCCATTTGCGCTTCGCGCTTATGGGGTAATAACCACATTGTGGTTATTCTATTTGATTTCTACGGCCGCCCTATGGGCAGAGCGGTGGCGGCGCTCCCGCCTCTGTTTTGCTGCGGTGGGGAAATGGCGGCGAAACAGTTGCTTTGCTGTTTTGGCCCGGCGGATCGCCCGGCCGAAAGAAAAACAGAGTGAAATTGCAAGAAACGATTGCACTTTCCGGCGCTTTAGGTTATAATAGATACGCAGACGACGGATCTTATGATAGATCGGGGAAGAGGTCGGGCTTGACATCTTCGTGGGTTTTATTGTATAATCTGTTTCGTTACTTTGAACAGCCCTTCGGCGTTAGCCGGTTGAAATGGAAGCAGACGGTCCGGTTCCACGGTTCGGTTGGTCTCTATTTGGGGTTTGATCATTGATTACTCCTGCCGCATGGCGTGGGGAGGGAATAAGAAATGGCAGAAATTCGTATTAAAGATAATGAATCTCTCGACAGCGCTCTGCGGAGATTTAAGAGATCTTGCGCGAAATCCGGCGTTTTGGCCGAGGTTCGCAAGAGAGAGCATTACGAGAAACCCTCTGTAAAGCGCAAGAAGAAGTCTGAGGCTGCTCGTAAGCGCAAATTCAAATAATTTGCAGACTGAAACGGTGCGAAAAGCGAGCTTTTTAGCTCGCTTTTTCCTTTATACAGGAGGGGCGCCGGGAGAAGGAAAGGGGGAGAGGTCATGTCTGTTTTTGTGCCCAATCTGTGCCGGAAAAAGGCCTGGGAGATCACCCGGGCGGATCTGGATCGGCTGGGCGTGGAAGGGCTCATTTTAGATGTGGACAACACCCTTACCCGGCACAACCATCCGGATGTGGATGAGAAGATCACCGCGTGGCTGGAGGAAATGAAAGGCTGCGGGGTGAAAATGGCGGTGCTGTCCAACAACAGCGCGGCCCGGGTGGCGCCATTTGCGGCAAAGCTGGGCCTTGCTTTCGAGGCGGGCGCTTTTAAGCCCATGACGGGCGGATACCACCGTGCGGCAAAGCTTTTGGGGCTATCTGTGGAAAAGACCGCCGTGGTAGGCGACCAGATCTTTACGGATATTGCGGGGGGAAACCGGGCCGGCGCCAAAAGCATCCTGGTGGAGCCTTTTGAGATGGAACGGCACTGGGGGTTCCGCCTGAAACGGTGGCTGGAACGCCCGGTCTTGCGCAGGATCCAAAAACGCTGAAGGAGGGATAGGATGGAAACGGTACGTTTTGGCCCGGCGGGGAACTCGGAGAGCTTTTCGGCCATGGGCTATAAAAAAACGGTCCAGGTACCGGAATATCTGGAGAAAATGGGCCTGACTGCCTACGAATACCAGTGCGGGCGCGGCGTGCGCGTCAATGACGCGGCGGCGGAGGAATTGGGAAAGCTGGCGGCGGATCGGGGCATCGCCCTTTCGCTGCACGCGCCCTATTTTATCTCTCTTTCCAGCGTGGAAGAGGAAAAGCGGGAGAACAGCATCCAGTACATCCTGGACAGCGCCCGGGCGGTAGCGCAGATGGGCGGCAACCGCATTGTGGTGCACTCCGGTTCCTGCTCTAAAATGTCCCGGCAGCAGGCGCTGGAGCTGGCTTGCGCCACATTGAAAAAAGCGCAGGCCGCCCTGGACGACAACGGTCTGGGGCAGGTGCATATCTGCCCGGAGACCATGGGGAAAATAAACCAGCTGGGCACGCTGGAAGAGGTGCTGGAACTTTGCCGGGTGGACGAGCGCTTCGTCCCCTGCATCGATTTTGGCCACCTCAATGCCCGCACCTTTGGGGGCCTGCGTGATTTTGCGGATTTTAAGGCGGTGTTCGACGCCATGGAAGACCGTCTGGGCAATGAACGCATGCGGAAATTCCACTCCCATTTCAGCCGCATCGAATACACCGAAAACGGCGGGGAGAAACGGCATCTCACCTTTGAAGACAAGGTTTTTGGGCCGAATTTTGAGCCGGTGGCGGAACTGATCTGTCAAAGATCCTGCACCCCCACCATCATCTGCGAATCGGCGGGGACTCAGGCGGAGGACGCCGCGGCCATGCGCGATATGTACCGTGCGGCGGCAGAGAGGAGCGAAAAGGCATGAAGGTATCCATGAACGTGATGAAAAAAAGCATTTTGGTGATCCACGGGCCCAACATCAACCTTACCGGCCTGCGGGAGCCCGGGGTCTACGGGAAAGAGACCCTGGAGGATATCAATAAAGAGATCCACCGTCTGGCAGAGGAGGAGGGGCTGGAATGCTCTGTTTTCCAGTCCAACCACGAGGGCGCCATCATCGATGAGCTGCACCGCGCCATGAACGAATTCGACGGAGTCATCATTAATGCCGGGGCCTATACCCATTACAGCTATGCCATCCGGGACGCCATCTCCGCCATCCGGATCCCCTGTGTGGAGGTGCATTTTTCCAACATCCACGGGCGGGATGAATTCCGGCAGAAATCGGTCATCGCGCCGGTGTGCGCCGGGCAGATTGCGGGTTTTGGCAAGGAGAGTTATTTGTTGGCGGTGCGCGCCATCAAGTCGCTGCTGTATTAACAGCTGTTTTAGGGCAAAAACGGCAAACAAAAGCAACTATTTTTGCGCAACCCCTTGAAAAACGCCTTGGTTTCCGATAAAATTAAAGTGTTATATTCTGTGAGGATTTGGTTCCCTCAGGAAATTTATTACGGAGGATGTATATATGATTTCTGCTGGCGATTTTAGAAATGGCGTCACCTTTGACATGGATGGGAACGTATTCCAGATCATCGAGTTCCAGCATGTAAAACCCGGAAAAGGCGCGGCTTTTGTCCGCACCAAGATCCGCAATGTCATCAGCGGCGCGGTGGTGGAGAGAACGTTCAACCCCACCGACAAATTCCCCACGGCCTATATCGAGCGCAAAGATATGCAGTATCTGTACAGCGACGGCGGCCTGTACTATTTCATGGACAACGAGACCTTCGAGAACATCCCGATCAGCGCCGATACCCTGGGCGACAACTTTAAGTTCGTCACCGAGAACACCGACGTGAAAGTGCTGTCCTACAAAGGCAATATCTTCGGCGTGGAGCCTCCTTTCTTTATGGAACTGAAAGTGACCCAGACCGATCCCGGCTTTAAAGGCAACACCGCTACCAACGCGACCAAACCCGCCACTCTGGAGACCGGCGCCCAGATCAATGTCCCTCTGTTTATCAACGAGGGCGATATGATCCGCGTAGATACCCGTACCGGCGAGTATATGGAGCGTGCATAAGGCCCATACTAACCCTTGAATGATATTTTGCGACTTGAATTGCGAAGGAGGATACTACTATGACAGCTACTGAGAAGGTTGCTTACCTGCGCGGCCTCAGCGAAGGCCTTGGCATTGACGACACCAGCAAAGAGGGCAGGGTGATCAAAGCGATCATCGATGTTCTGGACGATCTGGCGATCTCTGTTTCCGATATGGAGGACGACATCGCGGAGCTTGGCGATCAGGTCGAAGCGGTCGATGAGGATCTGGAGGCGCTGGAAGAGGAGTTTTACGGCGACTACGACGATTACGATGACGACGAAGACGACGATGACGCCGACGAGGACGATTTCGACGACGAAGAGCTTTACGAAGTGACCTGCCCCTCCTGCGGCGATACGATCTGCGTCAACGAGGAGATGCTTGACGAAGGGTCCATCCATTGCCCCAACTGCGACGAGCTGCTGGAGTTCGACCTGGACTGCGATTGCGGCGAAGAAGGCTGCGACGGCGGTTGCGATAAGGAATAAACACCGGCCCCGAATTTTAAAAAAAGCAGTGTTTTACGACACTGCTTTTTTTCGCACTGTCGGGAAAAAGCGGCAGACGCAAACCGTTAAAATGATCCCGGAGGTTTTTCCATGAATCAGTCAGGTTCAAAACCAAACCGCCTTAAAAAGGCGTTCACGGGCTTCTTCTGCCAGGGCCCTTTTGAGGATCCGCCGCATTACAGGCCTCGCCTTGGCCGGGTGGCGATCCTTGGCGGGCTGTGCCTGCTGGCGCTGCTGGGAGCGGGGGCGTGGTGGGACAGCGCCCAAACGGCGGCGGCCCCCGCTGTTTCCACACAATTTATCATGGATACCTTTGTGGAACAGCGGCTTTATGGCCGACAAGCTCAGGAGGCGGCCGCCCGGATCAACGACGCCCTCAGGGAATTTGAAGAGGAGTTTTCCGCCCATCGGGAGGACAGCGTGGTCGCCCAGATCAACCGGGCGGCGGGTCAGGAGCCGGTGGAGGTCTCGCAGCGGGCCTTTGACCTGCTCTCCCGTTCCCGGCGCTATGGGGAGGAGTCTGGCGGGCTTTTTGATGTTACCATTGCGCCGGTGACCTCGGAATGAAACATTACCGGCCTCTCGCCGAAGGTTCCGCAGGCGCAGCGCCTGAAAGAA
>JAQVCU010000031.1 GCA_028689635.1 Oscillospiraceae bacterium | reverse complement strand
CGGATTTTTGATCTGCGCTCGTTTTCTTCGGGACTGCGATTTCTTCTGGCCATATTAAAAACCTCCGATGTGGTGCTTCTATTCTACACCACATCGAAGGTTTACACAAAACTTGGGATTGCCTCTTAGAAAAGTCGTGGAATAACGCAAAGAGCACCAGTAATAAGTCCTACTGGTGCTCTTTGCGTTATGTGTATGGTTACAGAGCCGGGGCCAGGCCCATGCTCTCCCGCATACGGGCGTTGAGATATTCCTGCTCGTTCTCGCTGGTGAAAGCGGTGGTCAGCTCCACGCCCTCAAGCTGGGCAAACTTCTCCAGCTCCTTGGCAAAGGAGTACGCCGCGCCCAGGTTGCTACCGGGCTGCATAACCAAGCGATAGGCCGCGTCATCCATTTCTGTGCATCGTCTCTCAGCATCAAAAATGAGAGCCTTTGCCTCCTTGGTTTCAATGTTGTTTGCCTCAAAGATGGAGCACAGGGCTAAAAGCGCCTGTTTCTGTCCGGCGAAGTTCTTGACCAGGTTACAGCGGGTTTCCCAAGGAAGCTTTGCCCCAGCGCTGGAAACAAGCGTAATGGCGGCGGTCAGCTCCGGGGTGATGCCAAATTCACTCTCCATGGCCATTGCAATGTTGCGGATATTCTCCAGCTCCTTGGCAATATCCTCATAGCAACGCACGGCGGCCGCTGCGGCCGTTTCCTGCGCCTTAGAGCGCTGTCTGGCTTTCTCCTCATCATTCCACATGGAGGTGTCAATTCTCTTTTTCTCTGCCCCATAGGCGGCCAGGGCTTTATCATAGCGCCCCAGCACCGTGAAGCAGGTGGAAATACATTCTTTGATTACAAGCTGATTGGTGTTCATAATTGGTAAATCTCCCTTCAAAATTTTGTTGGCTCTCTTTTGGTGTTCTGCTTGGGTGGGCTTGTGATATGTAACAGCGGCATCACTCCTCTCAAGTTTGCGGCGGCGCTCCCCCCGGCACTTATCGCGCATTAGCACGATTTCCTCCACGGCGGAGCTGCCTGTGCTGGTAAACCGGGCGAGGCTTACATGGCGGTAAAAATCTGTGCGGCTATCAACAAATTGCTCCAGGGCGGCATCATTGCGGAGTTTTCGCAACGCTTTGCGCTCCCGTTGCCGTATGGATTCCGGGAATGTCCCTATTTCATCAGCTACGGCCTTGAGCGTTTGCCCCTCATAATACCGCTTTGTTAATATTTTCTTCTGCGCCCGTGGCAGCGCATCCAGCGCCCGCTCCAAGGCGGTGTGAAGCTGGGCGGCATAAATGCCCCTCTCTACCTCTACATAGGGGTCTGAGGGGTCTGCTATGGCACCCGCAAGGGTTATATCCTCCAAGCCGCTGCCCAGCGGTGCATCAAGACTAACCGCCCCGGCCATGACGGAATTAGGGCCAATGAGGGCGCTGCTCCCGTCCTTTTCGCTTGTGACGGTCCGGCAACCCACCAGCTTGGAAAACTCCGTTTTGACTGGGTAGGCCATCCAAGTGGCGAACAATGCGCCCCTCGCTGGGTCGAAGGTTTTTACCGCCTTATCAAAGCCCAAGTAACCCGCTTGCACAAAGTCCTCCGCCGTGGTGCCGGTACGGCTGCCCCAAGTATGGGCCCAACGCCGTGCCCACATCGCAATTAGCTTTTCAACTTGCCCCCAGAGGATGAGCACGGCATCATTGTCCCCGGCTTGCACAGCGGCCACAAGCTCCTCATTTGTCACGGTATCAACCCCCTTGCTTGAAATGTTAGTAAATGCTATCCCTCGCGCACACGCGCGTAGAAGTCAAGTTTTGACAGGCTTTCTTTAATTCCCACCGCAGCCAAAGCTCCTCACAGGTGGGTAGCAGCTCCCGCATTTCTGCCTTGAGGCGGGCAATTTCCTCTACGGTCCGGGTGTACTCATCGGAGGCAGGTGCAAGCCGCTCCAGCTTTTCCGATAAGCACCGGGCGAGGCGGTCACGGCAATATATTTGCCGCTCCACCTGCTCCAGAGGGGCGCTATTCACGCCCATACCCTTGCAAATAATCCGGGCGGCGTTCTGCTACCCGTAGCCGCGCGGTAGTGGGAGCGAGGGCGTTAATTTCGTCCTGCGCCTCAAAGATTTGCGCCAAGGTCTGCTCAAAGTCCGCGCTAAACGGCTCAACCCGTTCCAGCTTTGCCTCCAGGCAGCGGACAGAGGCGGCAAGGTAATACAAGCGGCGCTCCGCCTCCGCCAAGGCGCTGGGTGTTTTCTCATGTTCCATTTCTCAATCAATCCTTTCCGGCCTATCTGGCCAAACGCTTGCGGGCGGGGATTTCAAGGCCGTTGCGGCTATGGGTTAGGGGGCTTTACGGCTAAAACATAACTTTTCTATACGAGAACACTATTTTTTATTTTAGAAAAAGTATGTCCGTAGCCCTAAAGCCCCTTAACCCTTACCGTCTAACCCGTTGCACCGCAAGGATTTTCAAACTCCTGCCCATAATCAATGCGTAGTCCTATATAGGTCTTTTTGTTTTTGGGGCTGATTTTTTGAAAACCCGCTGTTTCCATAGCGGTGGAAAAGTCATTGAGCCGCCGCACATAGTCCCCCGCTTTTGCTGCCCATTCTTGATATTCGGTGTATAGCACACCAGCCCGGACACGGGCAGTTGGCTCTCTGATGCACCGTTCATTGATGAAGTTGCCCAGCCAGTCCTCCCGCTCCCGGTAGTCCTGTGTTACCCGCTCCACCGCCTGGGGCTTGTCCAGCTTGTAGCCGTTGCGGCAAAACTTCACCGCTCCGGCTATCGCCCAAGAGAGAATTGCTCCATTTGCCTTTTGGGCCAGGACCTCCGCATAGTTTTGGACGCCGGCCGCCGCCTCAATGGTGGCGTTGAACGGTATAACGGTCAAGCGCCTCCATGTGCCGCCATCGGTAGAGCCGACACGGGGCAGGTGGTTGGTGAACAGGCAAAGGGTGTGCGACTGGGTTATGGTTTCCGGCGCGTGGTATTTTTCCTCAATGGTCAGCTTGTCAGTGCTGCCCAACTGCTTGAGCGTGGCGATGGAAAGCCGTTGGTGCTCCTCCAGCTCACCCGTGACCACCAGCCGCTTACCCCGCAGCGTGGCCAAGGACGCACCTTTAGCGCCTCTGTCCGTGGTTAGGGTAGTTATGGCTATGCCGCCGGAATAATCGCCCAGGGCATCCGCCAGCGCGTTGAAAAAGGTGCTTTTGCCGTTGCGCCCGCCACCGTGGGCAATGATGATACCCTCCTCATACACCGCGCCAATGAGTGCCATGCCCGCCACCTGCTGGAGGAAGTCAATTAGCTCCTCATCCGCGCAAGCAACGGTATTCAAGAAGGATGTCCACAAGGCCTTTCCCCGCCCGCTCGGCTTTGCTTTGGTGATCTGGGAGCAATATGCCTCTGGGTCATGCGGGCGGATGTCCCCGGTTTTTAAGTCTACGATGCCGGCCGGGGTATTGAGGTCAAGGGGGTTGCTGTCCAGTTCCTCCGCTTTCATCACCAGAGCGGGGCGGGAGAGTGCCAGCATATTCAATATTCGGTTGTTGTTCCGGCTTTGCTGTGCGTGGCGTAAATATACCTTGGCGGCCTCAACTCTTGCTTTGGCCTGCTTGGTGGTGTCCTGCCCCGCGTCCGGGTCTGCCTTTATATCTGCCTCATGGTGAAGCGCGGCAGAATATCGGGTCAGAGCGTCCTCATACATTTGCCCGGTGTACTCAATGGCCGTGGCGGTAGCCTTATGGTCATCCCTCGCCCAGCGCTTTCCGTCCCACCAGAGCCAGCCCAGAGCGTCCACATAAATCAACCGCCCCTTATATGTGCGGCTGAAAACGGTGGCATTTCCGGCATCAGAGTAGTCGGGCGGCTCAACCTCGCTCGGCTTTTCCTCGCCCCCCGGCAGTTCGCCCGCTTGGTACTTGGCAGCTTGGCGGCATATCAGCTCAAGCTCACCATTCTCAAGAGGTGGGTTGCATCGCTGCTCATTGGATTTTTGGAGCGCTCCCAGTATTTCAGCCTCGCAAAGGCCCGTGCGGCGGAGCTTACAGGCCAAACGGAAAAGCATATCATTCCGCCCGCCCTCTTGGATTTCCTCCGGCACTTCCAGCGGTTGCCCGTTGCCTGTTTTGCCCTCCATGATGAGGCAAAACAACTCAAATGGCAGCTCGGCGGGACCGTCCGGCATATCCTCCGGGGAGCAACCCGGCAGCCACTCATACCGCTCCCCATTCGGGTGGAGGCTGGGAGGAAAAACAGCGTAGCCGCCCGCCCCTCTGACATCAACGGCGGGGAGCATACCCGCCCTATTGCCTACACCGGGGTTATTGTTGCGGAAAAGCCTGTGTATTCCCCCGCTCCCGCTCCGAAAGCTCCATGTTGCAGGTATTTCAAATAGTTGGGTGTCGGCGTATTCGGTCAGACTGTCCTCACCGCTCACGCTACCCTTGGCGTCTGTTTCAATATCCACAATCCCGCTATCGGATCCGGTGGCAACCGCTATATTGGCATCTGGCATACTGCCCCACCAGCGTTTTACCTGCGCGGCTTTCGTGGTTGCCTTTTGGGGCCAGTCTGTGACCATTGGCGGGCTTTTCTTCCCCGGCGTAATTGGGAACACCCGCAGCCCCAAAGCGGCGTAGGCTTGCGCCTGTTCGCTGTATGTACCTTCCAAGTTCTCACTTCCTTGCTGTATCTTCCTTGCGTCCCAAAATTTCCATCCATTCGGCAAGCTCCTCATGGCTGTCCGGCTTTCGCCCCAAAGTGCGGATAAACGCGCGGCGGTCGTTTTTGGCATCCTTGCACCCGGTCAGCCATGCCGCCCGCGTCCAGGTTGCCAGAGAGGTGTAAAAGCGGGCTGTGTCGGCTTTTCCATCCGGGGTGACCTCTGGGGCATCAGCTCCCGCGCGTCCAGCCTCATAGGCGTAGTTGATAAACTCCACCGCCTGGGCGGCTGTGGTGCGCTCTACGCTGTCCATCTTGCGCCCCAGCCCTCTTTCCTGCCCCTCAATAAAAGCGGCAAGAGACAGCGGGAAACGGGCGGAGGAGATAGGAAATGCAATACCGGTCATCATTCCGCGCCTCCCTGCTGGGCAGCCAGTTCACCAAGGTCAACGGCAACCGTCCTCTTGGTGGGCTTTCCGATATTTAACACCCGGTAGCCATGGCGGTTGTACTGGGAATAGATCAGCGCCTTATCATCTGCGCCCACAACCTGGGCAGCCTGCAAGCTGGTCTTGTCCAGCGTAATGGTGTCCAGCAGATGCTCACCCGTCCGGGTGTCAACTGCTTCAATGGGGTAGGTTCTCAAATGCAATTCAAGGGTTGTTTTCATGGTTGCAATTCTCCTTTGTTTCTGCTAAAATAGCAGTGTAATTGTTTGGGCTTTCGCCCTTGCCGCTCTGGTGTGTCAGCACCGGGCGGCATTTCTTTTTTCTCCGGGTGTTCACAGGCTCACCCCCGCGCTTGCGGTCGTCTGGGCATCCAGCCAACGCTCCAGTCCCTTCACGCTGACCAAAATACGCTTTTCAATCTGCACAGCGGGAAACCCTGGCATTTTGGCCAATTCATAAGCCTTGAATTTTGATACGCCCAACAGCTTTGCGGCCTCCGGCACGGAAATGGCCATGCGTTCCATGTTCAGCTCCTCGGATTTGCTCATCGTTCTCACCTCCAGTTAGACCCATTTGGGTCTGCTTATAATATATCATACCCCATTTGGGTCTGTCAACAAAAATAAAAGATTTATTTAGGTCTGTTCAAAATATAAAAGGCGTGTTACAATATTAGGGGAGGTGATGCTAATGTCCGTTGGTGAAAAAATACGAGCCGCAAGAGTAGCGCAAGGAAAAACCCAAAAAGAAATTGGTAAGGCCGCAGGAATGGCGGATTCAGCTATAAGAAAATATGAATCCGGCTCTCAAATTCCTAAAACCGAAACACTCCAAAGAATTGCAAAGGCTCTGGGTGTCCCTGTATATACCCTTATGGAGGATGCTGATGGGAAACGCTATTTATCCGGGTGCTTTTGGACAGTTGACCTGGGCGAAAAGCTAAAACAAATTGGGTATGGCATCGGAACAGGCGAGGGCCATGAGGAAATATTTACATGGCTCAACTATCCAGATGGTACTCTTGAAGTATCAGAAGATGAATTAAAAGAGCTAAATGACAGCGCCAACGCCTTTTTGCGGTTCAAACTGGACGAATTGAAGAATAAGAACGCAAGTCGTTTTCGTCCAAATACAAAAAAGCCGCCCCAGCCATAAGGCCAGAGCGGCAGCATACACCCCAGTATATTAAAAACCGCCCCCGGTGCTACGAACACCAGAGGCGGCGAGTGCAAAGATAACCCGGCAACCAAACCAAGGCACCATTGCGCCTATTATTATACCATATTCGGCGCTGTGGTGCAACATCGAAAGGAGTAGCATCATGGCAAGAAAAGCGGCGTCCGGCACGGGGACCATCCGCAAGAAAACCGTCACCCGCAACGGCAAAGAATACACCTATTGGGAGGCCCGTTATTCTGCGGGCACTGACCCCGGCACGGGCAAGCAGATACAGCGGAGCATATCCGGCAAGACCCAAAAAGAGGTTGCCCAGAAGCTCAAGGCGGCCACCGCCGCCCTGGATGCCGGCACCTACACAGTGCCCAGCAAGATGACCGTAGGGGAATGGCTTGACATCTGGGCAAAGGAGTATCTGGGCGGCGTAAAGCCTTATACAGTGATAGCCTACAAGGGGCACATTAAAAACCATATCAAGCCAGCACTGGGCGCGGTCAAACTGGAGGCTCTAACTGCCACCACTATCCAGGCATTTTACAATAGACTTGGGGAGGAGCGGGATGGGAAACCGGGCCTTGCCCCCAAAACTGTGCATGGCATCCATGGGGTGCTCCACACGGCTCTCAAGCAAGCTGTTATGGTTGGATATATTCGGTTTAACCCGTCAGATGCTTGTACCTTGCCACGCAAGGAGCGCCGGGAGTTGAAACCCTTTGACGAAGAACAGAGCAAGGCTTTTCTCCAGGCTATAAAAGGGCATCGCTTTGAGGCGCTTTTTACCACAACCCTGTTTACTGGCATGAGAGAAGGGGAGGCACTTGGCCTTATGTGGGATTGTGTGGACTTTGAAAAGGGCACGATTTTGATAAATAAGCAACTCCAGTTAGAAAAGAAACAGAGGGGGCAATATATCTTTGCGCCCCTAAAGAATGACAGAGCCAGGACCGTCACACCCGCCCCGTGGGCTATGCAGGTGCTCCGCACACACTGGGCGCGGCAAGCAGAGCAACGCTTGAGGGTAGGAGAATTGTGGGAGAATAGCGGGCTTGTCTTTACGGATGAGCTGGGGCACCATCTGGCCATCCATACGGTTTATAAGGATTTCAAGGCCGTAGCTGCGGCAATCGGTAGCCCCTCAACGCGCTTTCATGATCTGCGCCATAGTTATGCTGTGGCCGCTATCCGGTCCGGGGACGATATAAAAACCGTTCAAAACAATCTTGGTCACGCAACCGCTGCCTTTACTTTGGATGTCTATGGCCATGTTACGGACCAAATGAAACAGCAGAGCGCGGCCCGCATGGAAAGCTATATTAGGGATGTTTTGAACCTGTAAGGGAAAACGAAAGGGAAAACAGCGAGAAAAAACGATGCAAAAAAGCCTGTAACCACTGCGGTTACAGGCTTTTTGATGTGGTGGAGACGAAGAGGATCGAACTCTCGACCTTACGGATGCGAACCGTACGCTCTCCCAGCTGAGCTACGCCCCCATAGAGTATTTGTTCTTAAGAACGCCGCCCCAAACGGGGATGCCCCAAAGACACTATATATTTTTATCATAAAACCGGAAATTTGTCAAGGAAGAATTTGCGGCGGCGAGAGGACGCCGCAAGGGTGAGCCGGGCATCGGCCCTGGAACAGCGGCAGCGGGCTGGGGAGCGGGAAATACGGCGGCTAAAACGCCTGGAGGCGTCGTGTCTGGACCCGGATACCAGAAGAAGATACAGGGAGCAGCTGCAGGCGGCCCAAAAGGATATGCGGGAGTTTGTGGCGGAGCACGGGGATATCCTGCGCCGGGACTATTGGCGGGAAAAAGGGCGGCTGGACGGGGGTAATTCTCCATTTACGCCTGAAAATAAGAATGATATAATACGATACAAAATGAAAGACTTAATGAAAATACACCATGCCGTAGTCATCGCCGCGGTATGGTGTATTTTTTATGCTGCAGATATTATTTTCCTGACACGACCGTGTTTTTTTGCAAAATTTGCCTTCTCTCGCCAATAAATTTGAACAAAGGTCTTGACGGCTAATAAACATTAGCTTATAATAAGGCTAATGAATATTAGCCGAGGTGCTTATCATGGAAAGCCAAACAACAAAAGAGAAAATCGTGCGGGAGGCGCTGCGGCTTTTCTCTCAAAATGGGTTTGACGCAGTAAGCGTCGAGCAGATCGCAGCGGCGGTAGGAATCAAGGCTCCATCGCTCTACAAGCATTACAAAAGCAAGTGGGCTATTTTTGATGCGATTTTTGACGAAATGCAGCGCCGCTATGATGAAGAGACAAAATCAATGAACCTCCACTTATCCAATGCGGCTACAGACCGACAGATGTTTGCGGAAATGACGGTAGATAAACTGGTGGAGCAGGTAAAAGCGCTGGTATCGTATTCTCTGCACGATGAGCTTGTCAGCCGATTCCGACGGCTTATGACCATTGAGCAGTTCCGTTCTGAAGGACTGGCCGCGCTCTATACAGAGCGGTATGTTATGCGGATGCTGGAATATCACGAAGCATTGTTTCGCGGGATGATACAGGCCGGCGTACTCCGGGGGGGAGACCCGCGCAGCATGGCATGGCAATATGTATCCCCTATTCTTATTTTCCTGTCGCTGTGCGACCGTCAACCTGAAAAGGAGGCGGAGGTACTGGACGAAATAGAAAAGCACATCCGTCAATTTCATAAAATCTACAAGGAGGAGAACAAAAAATGATTAGCGCGATCCTTTATACATCCAACACCGGCACAACAGCCAAATATGCGCGTATCTTGGGCGAAAAGACCGGCTTGCCCGTTTATCCGCTGGATAAGGCTCAGGCTGTTGCCGCTGATACGGAAATCATCTATCTTGGCTGGATTATGGCAAGCGGTGTACAAGGCTACAAAAAGGCGTCCAAACGATATCGCGTCCGGGCAGTCTGTGGGGTCTGCATGGGCGCGACAGGCTCGCAAATTGCAGAGGTGCGGCAGAAAAACAGCGTGCCGGAAAGCATCCCGGTGTTTACCATGCAGGGGGGCTTTGACATTAACAAGCTGCACGGGGTCTACAAAGCGATGATGTCCGTCATGGTAAAAACGACCGGTAAAAGCTTATCCGCAAAGCCGGACCGCACACCGGATGAGAACGATACGCTGGAAATGATGCTCCACGGCGCAGAGCGTGTCAGCGAAGAAAACCTAAAAGCTGTGCTGGACTGGTACGCGGGCGTCAACGGGTGATCGATATGGAGAGGAAAAAAGATATGAACATCTACTTTGGAAACACGACCGCAACAGTGACGACGTTGCTGCTTTTGGGCTTGGTTGCATTTGTTGTTTGGAGTATAATGAGCCGCGCAAATATCCAACATTGGGGATGGAGGGTTTTGTTTCTTGCCGTTTACGGCCTGCTTGTCTGCTGCTTTGCCGCAGCTCGTGATGGGCTGGATAAGACCATTCAATGTGCCATTGACGGGAGCTGTGCGCCGGGTATATTCCAGCTCATCAGCATACCAAACATCATCGGCTGTATCGGCGCGCTGCTGATCATCGTTGCGGGAATCGTTACGCTCTGCTCTCGCTCTCAGCATACCCGTGAGATCATGTTTTACATGATGTCCGGCGGTGCAATTTTAAAAATCGTCACCATAGAAATTGCACGGATCATTCTATGATCATGGGCTGACCCGCCAATAGGAAAAGCCTGCCAAAAGCAAACACACCATGCCGCAATGACTGCTGCGGTATGGTGTGTTTTTATGATATGAGCGGCCCTTTGCGGTGCTCAACCGTTTCTGTCCCGAAACTGTACACCCTTATAAAAAGAAGTGTACACGATACAGCTTTTTGCGGGGTGGAGAGCCCGGAAAGAGCAAGAGAACAAACGGCAAGGCAAAACGCAAGGGCGGGAAAGGATCTCCCGCCCTTGTATATTGTTGTATCATCCCATGATACAACAAATCCGAACCCATCTCCGATTGGAATTAGGTTCGGATTTTATTGATTTGGTGGACACGCCGGGGCTCGAACCCGGGACCTCCTGCGTGTGAAGCAGGCACTCTAACCAGCTGAGCTACGCCTCCGAAAGTATTTATAATTATATCATGGCTTTTTGCAAAAGTCCAGAATTTTTTATAAAAAACTAAAACAAAGCCGGTTGGGCCCGTCAAGGGCTTTGCAAAGCGCACAGCGGGCCTGGAAAAAAGGGAGACGGGAGGAAAACGCGGCCCCGCGTTGTAAAATTCTTCCGGGCATGCTATGATAAAATTACGATAAAACCGTTGGCGCGCCCGGCTTTTATGCCAGAGGGCAGAGCGGGCTGGCGGGCTGTTCCCACTTTGTGCGGGCCGCGCCGTTCATAGCGGCGGCGCCGGTGGGAACACGGAAAAAAAGGAGGCGGACAGGGTGGAAGCGACAGGATCAGTCTGCGCAGGGCCCGGTGAAATGGAGATTCAAGGCGGGGTCTTGCACAAATATTGCGGCGGCAAGGCGCATGTTTTTATCCCGGAGGGCGTGACGGAAATAGGGCCGCACGCCTTTGAGGCATGTGGCGCTTTGCGCACGGTGGCGCTGCCGGATACCCTGCGCTCCATCGGGGCCGGAGCCTTTGCGGGCTGTTCCGCCCTGGAGGGGGTGCAGATCCCGGAAACGGTCGATTCCATTGGCGTGCGCGCCTTTTGGGCCTGCACAAACCTTGCGGCGGCTGCCCTTCCCGCCGGCCTTACCGAAATAGCCCCCGGCCTTTTTGAGGGCTGCGCCGCGCTGGCCAAAGCGGTGATCCCACAGGGCGTCCGGCGGATCGGGGAATATGCCTTTCGCTACTGCCGTGCCCTGGAAGAGGCGGTTTTGCCCCCTTCCCTGGAAGAGATCGGGGAAGGAGCCTTTTGGGACTGCGCCTCCCTTACCGCCATCGCCCTCCCCCAGGGCGTTGCGGCCGTTCCCCCGGCGGCTTTTCAGGGCTGCCTTGCCCTGAGGGAAATTTCCATGACGGATTCTGTGACGGAGATCGGCGCGGCGGCCTTTTGCGGCTGTTCCGCCCTGGTGACGCCTCATCTGCCCGGCAGCGTCCGCAGCCTGGGGGAGGGGGCCTTTGACCGGACGCCTTTCTCCTGGCGCAGCCATGCGGTTTGCGATCGCTGCGGCGGCTCTTTCCGCGGCGTTTTTCGCCGGTTTTGCAGCGTGTGCGGCAGGCCGAAGGGGTATTGAGACAGCAAAAAAGCAGCTTTTCAAAAAGCTGCTTTTTTTGTCGGCCTGATGTTTTCAGCCACGGTTGAGAACATCGATCTGAAGGCCCTGCATCACGTCCAGGGCTTTTTCATGCAGGGGTTTATCCGCGCCCGCCGTACAGGCGGCATCTACCACGACCCGGCATTCCGGCAGGGCGGCTTTGGCAAGGATGGCGTTGGAGATCACGCAGATGCTGGAGACCAGCCCCACCAGTTCCACTTCGTCATAGCGGCGGCACATCAGATATTCCGCCAGTTCCATGGAACCGAAAGCCGGTTTTAGAAAGGTTGGGGCGTCGCTGTCCCGAAGGGAGTTCACCCGGCCGTACAGCTGCCAGCCGTCCGTACCTTTGAGGCAGTGGACGATGGGAAGGCGGGAGCCTTCCTGGGTCTGCAGGTAATCCTCGCCGTGGGTGTCGTAGGTGAAGATCACGTCGCCGCCGCGCTCTTTGTACTGCCGGATCTTTTCACAGATCGGATCTTCCAAAGCGGCGGCGGCAGGGAAGCCCAGGCTGCCTCCGACAAAGTCGTTTTGGTAATCCACCACGATCAGCGCTCTTTTCATCTGTTATCCTCCCGCGCGTTTTCCGTCTTTTTGGCGCCGCTTTCCGGCGCCTATGTATTTTATTATAGCGGCTTGCGGCGCTGGGCGCAACGTCTGGAAAGAAGATTTTCCGAACCGGTTTTTCATTGACGGAGCCTTACGAATCCTGTATACTGAATAGAGTTTAAAAAGGTTTTTGTCCCGCTTTTTCCAGCGGGATTTTTCCTTAAAAAGGAAGTGCGTGGTTTGAACGTTTTTGACATCATCGGCCCTGTGATGATCGGGCCTTCCAGCTCTCACACCGCGGGGGCCGTGCGCATTGGGCGCATTGCCAGGGCACTGCTCAGCAGCGAACCGGTCAAGGCGCGGATCGGGCTGTACGGCTCCTTCGCCAAAACCTATAAGGGCCATGGCACCGATAAAGCGCTGGTGGGTGGGATATTGGGCATGGAGCCG
The DNA here is from genome assembly GCA_028689635.1 of Oscillospiraceae bacterium. Taxonomy (GTDB): domain Bacteria; phylum Bacillota; class Clostridia; order Oscillospirales; family Ruminococcaceae; genus JALELV01. The sequence continues at coordinate 12,783 of JAQVCU010000031.1, read as the reverse complement.
GACGATATCCGCATCCGGGAGAGCCTTGCGCTGGCTTCTAAGCAGGGGCTCGATTATTCTTTTGAAGAAGCGGCCCTTGAAAACGCCCATCCCAACACCGCCTTGATCTCCCTGACCGGGAGGGACGGGGAGACCGTTTCGGTGCAGGGCGCTTCCGTGGGCGGCGGCAATATCATGATCAGCCGCATCAACGGGCTGGCGGTGGAACTGACCGGGCAGTCCGTCTCGTTGATCGTCCTTCACGAGGATACGCCCGGCATCATCGCGACCGTCACCAATTTTGTGGCCGCCCAGGGGATCAACATCGGTTCCCTGCGCCTGACCCGCGATCAAAAAGGCGGGCTGGCGGTGATGACGCTGGAGGTGGATTCCCCCATTTCCCCCGGGCTCAACGCCGTCATGGGCCAGCTGCCCCATGTCATCAGCTCCACCGTTCTAAATCCACAATAAAAAGACAGGTGAATGTCATGATCTTTTATCGTTCCGTGGCGGAACTGGCCCGGCAGGCCGGGGAAAAGAATATCTCCGACCTGGTGCTGGCGCAGCAGGCCGCCCAGCTGGAAAGGCCGGCGGAGGATATTTACCGCGAAATGGCGGAGAGTTTTACCGTCATGAAGCAGTCCGTATCCGACGGCGTTGCAAAGGATATCCGCTCCGCCAGCGGGCTATCCGGCGGAAACGCCTGGAAAATGCAGCGGGCGCTGGAAGGCGGGCTTACGCTTTGCGGCCCCATTTTTGCCAGCGCCCTGGTAAAGGCTTTGGCGGTCTCGGAGCTCAACGCCTGTATGGGGCGGATCGTGGCGGCGCCCACCGCCGGTTCCTGCGGGATCCTTCCGGCGGCGGTGCTCTCCCTGATGGAAGCGCGGGATATCCCCGAGGAAAAGGCGGTCATGTCCCTCTTTACCGCCGCCGGGGTGGGGATGGTCATTGCCAACAACGCCAGCGTCTCCGGTGCGGAGGGCGGTTGTCAGGCGGAATGCGGAAGCGCCTCCGCCATGGCTGCCGCCGCTTTGGTGGAAATGTGCGGCGGTACGCCGGATATGGTCTGCCACAGCGTGGCCATTGCCCTGAAAAACGTACTCGGCCTGGTTTGCGACCCGGTGGCCGGGCTGGTGGAGGCCCCCTGCGTCAAACGCAACGCCTCCGGCGTGGCCAACGCCTTTACCGCCGCGGAACTGGCGCTGGCGGGGATCGAAAGCGTCATTCCCGTCGACGAAGTCATCCTGGCCATGAAGCGGGTGGGGGACGCCATGCCCTCCTCCCTGAAAGAGACCGCCGAGGGCGGCCTTGCCGCGACGCCTACGGCGGCGGCTTTGCGCCGAAAAATTTTTGGAGCCTAAACCGTTTTCCCCACCGGGGATAAGAAGGAGTGTTTTTCATGGATCAGATCGATCAGCTGATGCGGGAAATGGTTGTCTATGACGGCGGAGACCCCCATCGGGTGCAGCATTTCCTCAAAGTACACAGCTTTTCCCGGTTTATTGGGCATGGGGAAGACGTGGATCCGCAGACGCTTTTTACCCTGGAGGCCGCCGCGCTGGTGCACGATATCGGCATCCGCGCCGCCGATGAGAAATACGGCCGCCACGAGGGGCCTTTGCAGGAAAAAGAGGGCGCGCCGATCGCCCGGCAGCTGCTTTCCCGCCTTGGCTTTTCCGACGAAGTGACCGGTCGGGTAAGCTATCTGGTGGGCCGTCACCACACCTATTCGGAGATCGACGGCCTGGATTATCAGATCCTGGTGGAAGCCGATTTTTTGGTCAATCTTTTTGAGGGCGGCTCCTCCCGGGAGGCGATCCTTGCGGCTTACCGGAAGATCTTTCGCACCGGGACGGGGAAGGCCCTTTGTCGGGAGATGTTCGCCCTTGGCGAAGAGGGACTTTAAGCGGAAGGGCCGCGCCGCATTTTGAACAGCAGGCCAAAGCCGCCGCGGCTTTGGCAGGACAGGAGGAGGAGAATGTCCCGCTTTACCAAAATCGCCATCTCAAAGGCCTTTATTGAGCTTTTGAACCAGCGTCCGATCGACAAGATCACGGTGAAGGACATCGTCGACAGCTGCGAGATCAACCGGAACACGTTCTATTATTATTATCAGGATATTTATGCGCTTTTGGAGGAGATCTTGCAGGATGAGGTGGAAAAGATCCTACAGACCCCGGCGCTGGCGGATTCCTGGCAGGACGGCTTTTTAGAGGCGATCCATTTTGCCCTGGAAAACCGGCGGGCCATTTTCCATGTCTACCATTCCAGCTACCGGGAGCCGCTGGAGCGCTATTTTTACCAGATCGTCGGCCGGGCTTTGGAAAGCTTTATCCGCGGCCGGGCGCAGGGCCTGGAGGTGCCGGAATCGGACATCCGCATCCTTTGCGATTTTTACCGTTACGCCCTGGTGGGCATTTTTTTGGAATGGGTGGAAAGCGGCATGGCGGGAGAGCCGGAGCCGGTGGTGCGCCGCCTTGGCGTGCTGCTGGAGGGCAACATCCGCCAGGCGTTGGAGCACGGGGCGGCGACCCCGGGCGCATGCACTTATCTGCCGGAGGATTAACAGCATCATAAAAGCGGGCTGCTTTGTATTGGCAGCCCGCTTTTTTTGCGTCCGGCCCCGGGAAGGGGCGGCAAAAAAATCAGGCAAAAAGGGGGATCTGCCCAAAATTTGGTCAGCTGTAAAAATCTGACTATTTTATCCGGCCCGCTGCCCGAGGTATACTCAGTGCAAGATCAAAGGCCGCGCAGGCGGCGCAAAGGAGGTTTGGTTTATGCGTTTTGTGGGAAAGGTCAAGGCGTTTGGCGTCGCCGCGTCGGTGGGGATGTTTTTGGCCGGGCTGGGTCTGCTCCTTTATCCGCAGGCCTCCGCAGAGACGGTTTGCTGCGTTTTCGGCGTGCTTTTCCTTGTGATGGGCGTCATCCGCATTTTCGGTTATTTCTCCAAGGATCTGTACCGTCTGGCGTTCCAGTTTGACCTGGCGGCGGGCTCCTTCCTGATTCTTGCCGGGGCGATCTTCCTGATTTTCCCCAGCAGGATCTATCTGATCCTTCCGGTGATCGCGGGGATCTTTATCCTGATCGACAGCCTGCTTCGGATCCAGACCGCTTTGGATGCCCGGAGCTTTGGAGTGCGCCGCTGGTGGTGCATCCTTATTTTCGGCGCCTGCGCCGCTGCCTTGGGGGTCTTGCTGATCCTGCATCCCTTTGAGGGAGCGGATATGATGGTGAGGCTTTTGGGTGTGACCCTGATGATCAACGCCCTGCAGAACATCTACATTATCATTTCCACCGTCCGGGTCATCCGGGCAGCCGGCGGCGGGGCTGCCTGCACGGGCCGGAGCAAAGATTAAACTGTCGCGAAGGACAGGAGGGAACTGCGTTGCTTCAAAAAATAGCTCGCTTCATCACACGAAAGCCTAAGCTTGTCGTCACCATGGCGGTCATCCTGCTGCTCATTTCTTTTGTGGGCATGGCGATGACCCGCATCAACTACGATATTTTGTCCTATCTGCCGCCGGATATGGATTCTCCCAAGGGGGAAAAGATCCTGGAAGAGCCTTTTCAGATGGCGGCGACGACCATGCTGATCGTGGAGGATATGCCCGCGGCCTATACCGACCGCCTGCGGGCCGCCATCGAGAAGGTGGATCACGTCAGCAGCGCGATCTGGGTATCCAGCCTGGCGGGGATCCAGATCCCCACAGATATGATCCCAGCGGATGTGCGGGACGTCTTTTACTCCGGCAATTCCACCATGATGATCGTGCAGTATGACACCGCCGGGGCCAGCGACGAGACCATGAAAGCCATCGAAGAGGTGCGCGGCCTTTGCAGCAAAGCCTGCTATCTGGCCGGGTTCTCGGTGCTGATCAAGGACACGAAAGATCTTGTGGATGTGGAAATGCCGCTGTATATCGTGCTGGCGGTGGTCCTATCTTATGTGGCCATGTCCCTGACCATGGAATCCTGGATGCTTCCGCTGGCATTTTTGATGAATATCGGCTTTGCCATTGTTTATAATTTCGGTTCCAATATCTTTTTGGGGGAGATCTCTTACATCACCAAAGCAATCGCCGCTATTTTGCAGTTGGGCGTGACCATGGACTACTCCATCTTCCTCTACCACCGCTACCGCGAGGAATGCCAGCGGCATGAGGATAAGCGCGACGCCATGGTGGAGGCGATCCGGGCGGCCTTTACCTCCCTCTCTGGCAGCTCCCTTACCACCATCGCCGGATTTTTGGCGCTGTGTTTTATGCAGCTGCTGCTGGGCCGCGATATCGGTATCGTCATGGCCAAAGGCGTGGTGCTGGGCGTAGCCACCGTGGTGCTGGTCCTTCCGGCGCTGCTGCTTCAGCTGGATCCGATGATCGAAAAATACAAGCACCCCTGCCTAAAGATCAATTTTGACCGTCTGAACCAATTCATTGTCAAACATAGAAAAGCCTTTTCCGTCCTGTTCCTGCTGCTCTTTATCCCTGCGGTGTACGGGCAGACCCACGCCGGAGTCTATTATCAGCTGGACCGCTCGCTGCCGCAGGATATGGATTCCATCGTAGCCACAGATAAGCTGAAGACCGATTTTGGCATGGCAACTTCCCACTTCATCCTCATGCGGGACGACCTGACCAGCACGGAGGTCAACGACCTTACCGAAAAAATCCGGGATGTGGACGGCGTTACCACGGTGCTGGCTTACAACGAATTGATGCCCAAAGGCGTACCAGATTTCTTTGTTCCGGAGGATCTGCGCAAGATCTTTAAACAGGGCGGCTGGCAGATGATGATGGTCAATTCCAGCTATGCCACCGCCACCGACGAAGTGGGGGCGCAGCTCAAGGAGATCGGGGCCATCGTCAAATCCTATGATCCCGGGGCTTACGTCACCGGCGAGGCGGCCATGACAGAAGATCTGATCGTCACCGCCGATGTGGACTTCCGGGTGACGAATTACATTTCCATCGCCGCTATTTTGATCATCATTTGCCTGATGTTCCGCTCTTTGACGGTGCCGGCCCTGCTGGTGGCGGCCATCGAGCTGGCCATCGAGATCAACGAAGGGATCCCCTATTTCAGCGGGACAGTGATCCCCTTCATCGCCCCGACGGTGGTGGGCTGCGTGCAGCTGGGCGCCACGGTGGATTATGCGATCCTGATGACCACCCGTTTCCGCGAGGAATTGCAAAACGGCAAGAGCTGCATGGAGGCGATCCGCATCGCCGCCAACTCCTCCGACGTTTCCATCATCACCAGTTCTCTGGTCATGTTCTGCGCCACCATGGGCGTGGCCATGATCTCCAAGATCGAGATCATCAGCAGCATCTGCCTGCTGCTGGCCCGCGGGGCGATCATTTCGGCGCTGATCAGTATTTTCATCCTTCCGTCCCTGCTGGCCACCTTTGAGCCGCTGTTCGCCAAGACCAGCCTCAATTGGCGCAGCCCGCCTAAACCGCGCCGAAAAAAGGGCGATGGGGCAAAAGGGAACGGCGAGCCGGCGCTGTCCGGCGAAACCCACTGAGAAAGGGAGCATATCAAATGAAACAATTTTGCAGCAAACTGTTTTCGCGCCGTGCCACAGCTGTGACTTTGGCGGCGCTGATGACCGTGGGCAGCACCGTTTTTGCCGCCGGAGCCGAATCCGGCCCGGAACTGCCGGTCAGCTATGATGAAGCCTATTATGCTACTTTGGATTACTACGGAGGGCTGACCGAAGGCAGCATGGTCAAGAGCTACCGCCTGCGCGGGGGAGACCACATTGTGGATTACGGTACGTACGACAAGGTCAACAACCTCACCGACCGCACCGAGCCTTCGACCACTTCCGGCAAGGTGGAATTCGCGTTTGGGGAAGAGGCGCCGGACACCTTTTATTTTGAGGGGAAAACCGCGAAGCCTTATGAAAAGCTTCCCTGGGATATTTCCCTTTCTTACCGGATGAACGGCGTGCCGGTCAAGGCGGAAGAAATGGCGGGACAAAAGGGCGTGGCGCAGATCACGCTGGATCTTATCCCCAACGCCGGCGCTTCCGAATACGCCCAGCACAATTTTGTTCTGATGGCGTCCACCGCCTTTAACGACGACGACATTCTTTCCCTTTCGGCCCCCGGCGCCCAGGTGCAGCTGGTGGGAAACCTGCGCACCGTGATCTTTATGGCGCTGCCCGGCGAGGAGCAGCATTTCACCATGGAGGTTGGCAGCGAAGATTTTTCCTTCTCCGGCATGATCCTGATGATGATGCCCGCTACCCTGGCCCAGTTGGAGCAGGTGGCGGATCTTCGGGAAGCCAAAGCGGATATTGAGGATTCCTACGATAAGCTCAGCGAGAGCCTGGACACCATTTTGGACAGCCTGGACGGCATGGGCGGGGAGCTGCGCTCGGTGGCCGACGGCCTGGAAGACCTGGAAAAAGCGCGGCATATCATTTCTCAGAGCACCCAGGGCCTTTATTCCGATTTTGACCTGGTGCTGAAGGACATGGGCGACCTGAAAAAAGGAGTCGGCAGCCTGCACAGCGACCTGAACGACGCCGATCACGCCGTAACCGACATCAACAATTCCCTGACAGAGCTCTACGGCGGCATTTCCGATCTGCGCAAAGACCTGGAAAGCTGTGTGGATACGCTCAACGCCATTGCCGAGAGCATGGAGGGCGAAGCTGAGGAAGACCCGGCCCTGTTGGAAGAGCTGGCGCAAAACCTGGAAAATCTGCGCAAGGATACGGCTTCTTTGCAGGAGATCGCCAACCAGGTATCCACTGGCACCGTTACCCTGCAGCCGGAGGGCATGACGGCGGAGGAAGTTCAGCAGACCCTGCAAAACACCCAGCAGATCTATGAGGCCTATCTGGCCAGTGGCGGCGAAGAAGAGGATATGGAAGCCTTTGCCACCTTCCTTGTGGCCGCGTTGGAACAGCAAGGGTATCCCGCCGAGACTGCGCAGGAGACGGCGGCCAATATGCTTGCGCTGTATGAGGCGAACGTCGCCATTACCGACATTAACAAACAGGGGAGCCAGCTGGTGGATCTGGCGGGCGTCTCCGGCCTGACCGAAGATATGGACAATGCCCTGGGCATGGCGGAGGACGTCAGCGGCCTTTGCGGGACTTTGGAAAAGCTGTTGGCCACCCTGGAGACAGAGGGCGCCGATCCTTCGGCGGCCTCCAAAGCCCTGGCCTCTACAAACGCGCTTTTGGGACAGATGCAGAAGCTGATCTATACCATGGGAAGCTATCAGGACGAGGTGCACGACGCCATCGATGACGGACAGTCGGTGGGCAAACAGGTGCGCGAGATGCTCTCTTCCCTGAGGGTGTTCCTGACCAATACCGAAGGGGTCATCAAAGAGTCGGAGCCCTATCTGAGCCGCGGGACAAAAAAGACCCTGAACAACCTGGCGGCGGCGCTTCGCCAGTCGGCTTCCGGCCTGGATCAGACCGGGGCGGTGCGGGACGCCAAAAACACCGTGACAGACCTGATCGACGAGAAATGGGATGAGCATACGGGGGACGTGGATAATCTGCTGCTGGTGGATCCCGACGCGGCCTGCGTTTCCCTGACCGATACGCGCAACGACAGCCCGGAGAGCATCCAGGTCATCATGCGCACCCAGGAGATCAAGACAGCGGAAGACGAAAATGCGCCTTCCAAAGCCGCGGCGGAAGATCAAAGCACCTTGGGAAGCCGCATCATGGATATGTTCCGCGACCTTTGGAGCATGATCACCGGCCTGTTCCGGCGCGGGGAATAAAAAACTGTCCGGCAAAGAGGTCCCCGGCCAATGATAGAATGAAAAAAGGTGGCGCGACAGCTGTCGCGCCACCTTTTGTATGCAAAAAATCGGAAAGGCCGGATCAAGGGAGGGGGGAAAACACGTAATGGACGCTGTCTTTGTCGGGGAGGGCGCGCACCTGTACGCCAAATACCCGGGAAAGGCTTTTGGAGCGGACAAGCTCTTCGGCGGGCCCGGCAGCTTGGAGAGATCCGTTTTCCAGCAGCAGCAGACGGCTGGCGCAGCGCAGGGCCAGGTTCAGGTCGTGCAGGACCATGACGACAGCCTTGCCCCGGCGGCTGAGCTCCCGGGCCAGCTCCATCACTTCCAGTTGGCAGCGGATATCCAAATAGGTGGTGGGCTCGTCCAAAAGCACCGTTTCGGTATCCTGGGCAATGGCCATGGCAAGATAGACCTTTTGCCGCTCTCCGCCGGAGAGGGAACAGACCGGCTTTTGCGCCAGTTCCCCGGCGCCGGCCTGCCGCAGGGCCTCCCCGGCGATCTCTCGATCCTCTTTGCGGTAGCGCCGGGGATAGGTGAGATAGGGAAAACGGCCGTGCAGCACCAGGCGCTCGGCGGAGAGCTGGGGCGGCGTGCGGCTTTGGGGCAGAAAGGCGATCCGCTGGGCCGCCTGCCGGGAGGAATATTCCCCCAGGCTGCGCCCGTCCAGCAGCACAGCGCCGGACATGGGAGGGATCAGCCCTGCCGCAGCCCTTAGAAGGGTAGTTTTTCCGCTGCCGTTGGGGCCGATGAGGACGGTGACCTCCCCGGGCGGGAACAGGGCGCAGACGCGATGTACCGTTTCGACCCCATTGTACCCTGCGCTGAGGTCTTTGAGCTCAATCATGGATACGCCCTCCTTTCTGGCGCAGCAGCAGCCAGAGGAAAAATGGCCCGCCGAGGAAGGAAAGCAAAATGCCCACCGGCAGCTCGAAAGGGGAAAACAACAGCCGGGAGAGCAGGTCGCACAGGGTGAGAAAGGCCGCGCCAAAAAGGGCGGAAGCCGGAAGCAGACGGCGGCTCTCCCCACCGACCAGAAGGCGGCAGATATGCGGCGCCAATAGCCCTACAAAACCAAGGAGCCCAGCAAAGCTTACGGCGGATCCGATCATCAGCGCCGCCGCCAGCAAAAGGATCAGACGGGCGCGCCCGGCATGCAGGCCAAGGCTGCGCGCCGTATCTTCCCCTAAGGAGAGGATATCCAGCTCGTTGGAGAGCATCAGGGCCAGGGCAAGACCGGCGAGGATATACAAAAAGGCCGGCCCCGCCTGCCGCAAGGTCACTCCGGCAAGGCCCCCGATGCGAAAGCTGTTAAAGCCGGCCAGTGCGTCCGGAACCAGGGTGACCACGGCGTCGGTACAGGCGCCCAGCACGCTGCTGACAGCGACGCCGGTGAGCACCATGGTCATGCGGGAAGCGCCGCTCTTGCGGGCGATCGTGAAAACGGCGGCGGCGGCCAGCAAAGCTCCGGCAAAGGCCGAAGCGGGCAGGGCCCATATCGCCGTGGGAAACAGGGCGCAGCAAAGCGCTGCCGCCAGCCCCGCCCCGGAGTTGACGCCGATGATATTGGGCCCGGCCAAAGGGTTGGAAAACACCGCCTGCAGGATCACGCCGCCGCAGGCAAGCCCCGCCCCGGCGGCCAAAGCCCCCAGAGTGCGCGGAAGGCGCACAAAGAGCAAAATGGCGGAAGCGGGGGTGGCGCCCTTGGCAAAGGCGGCCTCCCAAAGTTCCGCGGGGGAAAGGGACGCCGCGCCAAGACAAAGGCTGGCCAGGGCGGCGGCAAGGCACAAAGCCGCGCCCAAAAGAAGGACGAGCCCGGGCTTACTGCGCAGGGTAGAGGATATCGGCGAGTATTTCATAGGCTTCCCCCCAGCGGTTGTTGGGTTTATAGTGAAACAGTTCTTTGGGCAGGACGGTATAATGCCCGTTTTGCACGGCGGAAAGGGCGGACCAGGCCGGGTCGTTGACGAGGGTCTCCTCCAAAGCGGCCATAGCCTGATCGGGCGAGCCCATTATGGTGACAAAAATATAATCCGGGTCGGCGGCGATGATTTTTTCCATGCTGACCGTCTCCAGCAGAGAGAGGTCGCTGTCCGCAAGGTTGCGGCAGCCCAGATCTTTCAGCATGGCGGCGGCCATATTGTTCTGGCTGTTTTTTACTTTTATGCCGGTGGAGGATGCGCGCAGCAGCAAAACGCTGGGGCTGTCGCGGCCCTCGGCGCGGGCGCGCTGGGCGCTCACCTGCTCCTCAACGGCGGCGCCGTTTTCCCGATACAGGTCGTCCCGGCCGGTAAGCGCGCAGCAAATGCGGAGCATGGCGAGATAATCTTCAAAGTTTTCGATATCAAAATAGGCGGTGGTTATCCCAGCGGCTGAGAGCTGCTGGGCCAGGGCCGTATGGCCCGCAACGGCGGCGTTGGCGATCACCAGATCGGGATCGGCGGCAAACAGCAGCTCGGCGGAAGGCTCCTGCTGCCCGCCGAGATCCAGCACATCTGGCGGAAGGGCCATGCCGCGCTCCTCCCAGGCGTCGGAGGTGACGGCGGCCAGAGAGCCGCCGGCCAAGACCCAGACTTCCGCCAGGCTGCCCCCCAAAACGGCGACGCGCCCCGGCGCGGCAGTAAGGCAAAGCTCCTGGCCGAGGGCGTCGGTGAAGGCGGTCTCCCCTTTTTTGGCGGGGCTGGGGGAAGACGGCGGCAATGGATCCTCCGATACGGCTGGGGAGGGGCTGCGCCCACAGGCGCAAAGTACCAGCAGAAGGGCCAGGACAAATACAAATTTTTTCAAAAGGCTCTGTCTCCTTGTTTTCGGAATGGGGCTGGGGCAAAACGCGGCGGGCAGATCGATATCCCGGCCTGCGGCGGCCAAAACAATTAACAGTTTACTATGAGTTTTTTGGGATGTCAATTTTCGCCGCCATGGATCCTTTTGAAAAAACCGGCACGTTGCGTTCAACGGCTTTGGCCGGTGCGGCAAAAAACAAGCGGGGATGATCTGCTGGGATCATCCCCGCTTATGGGCCTGCGTTTCATGGGCTCATCGGCCCGGCAAAGGGAGCGCGGCTGTTTGGTAAACATAGCGGATATCCCGTGTTTTTTCCGCCGATGATATCTTCTAAATGATCGTCGGTTGACAGAAAGCCAAATCGTTCGGAAAAGCGCCCCGGGCCGGCGTTTTCTTCCAAAACCCACAAAAAGACATCTTCGTATCCTGGCGCTCCCAGCTCCCGCAGGGCGGATCAAAAAAGGCTTTTCCGCAGCCTTTCCCCATATGCTCCGGCAGCAGATAGAGGGATATGATCTCCCCCCAGCTCTATCGTCCGACGGGGCCATCTATCGAATTTCCATTTTCCCCATGCGGGTCACGGCTCTTTTTCTTCGTTTTCCGCGATCAAAACATCGCACCGCTCCGGCGGGTAGGAGAGCAGGGCGCCGTACCGGCGGGCAAGCTCCAGCCGCGCCTCGCCGCGATATTCACCGGCGGCAAGGAGGGCGTTTTTTTGCTTTTTCAGGGCAAGGTATTCCTCCCGCACGCTGTCCTCGCGAAAAAAGAGGATGCCGCATTTGCCGCGGTTCATGGACGCGGGAAAAAGATCGGTGATCAGGGGGTCGTCCTCCAGGCAGAATTGGGTTTGATACCGAAGGGAGACCTCTTGCGCAAAGGGAAGGTATGCTTCGCGCTCCTTCTGGGAAGGGAAGGGATGGCTTAGGGCCAGGCATTTTACCCCGGCCCGCAGCATTTCGTTAAAGCATTCCATCACGCCGCAGCGGAAGGAATAAAGGTCTATATTTTTCATGCTGTCTCCGTTCTGCACACAGATGTGCTGTCACGCACCTTCAAAACCGGGCGGAACACCTGGGTCAGGGATTCCCCTCCCGCTTCCTCCCGCAGGATCTGGGACAGGCGGGACATGACGGCTTTGGCCATTTTGTCCAGCGGCTGCGCCACGGTGGTCAAAGAGGGTTGCAGCACATCGGAGAAAAACAGATCGTCGAAGCCGATCACCGAAATATCCTCCGGGATGCGGATCTTCATGCGGGAAAGCTCTTTGTACAGGCCGTAGGCCATCATATCGTTAAAAGCGAAAATAGCGCTGACATGGCGTTTGAGCAGGGCGGGAAGCACCGGGGCGGCGCTGTCCGCCAGCAGGTTCCCCTCCACCACAAGGGCGGGATCATAGGGGATATCCGCCTCCTCCAGCGCCTGGCAAAAGCCCGCAAGGCGTTCCTGAAAGCTGGTGAGCCCCAAAGGCCCGCTGAGGCAGCCGATCCGCCGGTGGCCCAGACCGATAAGGTGCTGCGCCGCGATATAGCCGCCTTCAAAATGATCCAGCAGGACAGCTTCGGTGGAGCGGGTACGGAACAGCCGGTCGATGAGCATAACGGGAATGCGCAGGGAACGGACGGCGTCCAGGCACTTCTGGGTCATTTCCGGGTCGGAGAATTCCGACTGGGCCAGAATGATGGCGTCAACGCCGCGGTCTGCAAAAAGATGCAGGTAATGAACCGTTTTTTCTGCGCTGTTGTTGCTGTTGCCTAAGATAAGGCTATAGCCCAGCTCGTTGGCCGCCGTTTCCAGGTGGTTCGTATAGGCGGCGAAGAAGATATTGCTGTTGTCGGGGATGATCAGCCCGACGGTATTCGTTTTTTTGGTGACCAGGCCGATGGCCAGCTGATTGGGCCGGTAGCCAAGCTCTTGAGCGGCCTCCAGCACGGCCCTTTTGGTTTCCGGGGAAAGCGGAACGGGACGGTCGTTCATCACCAGGGAAACGGTAGAGATCGAGACTCCGGCTTTTCGTGCCACGTCTTTGATGGTTGGACGCAAGAAACCCCCTCCAGACATACCAATTCTATGCCCGTACTATAGCATGATTTTGTAGCTATGTCAAAAAACGTTTTAATAACAATTAGGTTCTACTGAAAGACTTGGTTTTTAATCCTATGCCAAAATAACGACTCCAAACGGCTGGAACAGCAGTTGTAGAAGCAGGCGCAAAAGAGCGCGCAGGCAGTGTGCGGCATTCATGGCAAA
>JAQVCU010000080.1 GCA_028689635.1 Oscillospiraceae bacterium | reverse complement strand
ATTTGCCATGAATGCCGCACACTGCCTGCGCGCTCTTTTGCGCCTGCTTCTACAACTGCTGTTCCAGCCGTTTGGAGTCGTTATTTTGGCATAGGATTAAAAACCAAGTCTTTCAGTAGAACCTATAATAGGGTTTGGCGGTAAACAAAAGCCGCGCCTGTCCCCCCGCCTTTGTCACGGCGGGCAGGTCAAATTCTTCGCCGCAGATCTCGGAAAGATCCAGCGCCGCCTTTGTCTCATCCACCCGGGCAAGCTTAAACTCCGGGATCACCACCTCCGCCACGGCCCTGCCTCCCGCGTCCCGGAAGCAGCTGACGGAGAGCGGTTCCACCCCGGCCCCGCAGAACGCCGATCCGATCCGCTCGCCGCAGCGGCCGTCCAGCTCCTCCACCTGCCCGATCTCCTCCGCCAGAGCATCCAGCATCACAGCCAAACCGTGGAACTGTCCGGTCACCACGCCACGCAGCCCCTCCGACTGCCGCCGGGCCTCCCGGCGGCTCTCGTAGCCCCGATATTCCCGGTTCACCGCCGCCGCCATCTCCCCAAGGCGCCGGCAGGAGCTTCGCAGGGCCTCGGAAAAATCCTCCGTTCCCACTGCGCCCGCCTCCCTCAGCCGCGGAGTCAGCCCGTTCAGAGCGTCCATCGTCCCGCTGTAGCCCCTTCCCCAGCACACGCTCCTGCGCGGGCATTTGCGGCACACCTCCCCCACCGCCGCGGAATAGACGTCGGACACGCTGCCGCAGGATGTCTCCGAAAGCTTGTGGGCGGCCTGGGATGTGGCCTCGGAGATATCCTCCAGCGCCTGTGAGGCAAAGCCCAGGCGCCGCAGCAGCATATCCCGCGCGGGGCCGCCCAGCTCCCGAACGCTGTCCCGGGAGAAAAATCGGATTTTCCCCAGCAGGCGGGATGGGATCAGCATAACGAGCACCGACCCCACAAACCCCTCGTACAGCACGGCATAGGCCTGATATTCCGTCCCCATGATCAGGGCGGTGAGGCCGTTGACCAGCACAAAGGCCACGGCGCATCCAAAAGGGCCAAAGGCCGCAAACATCCCGGCCAACAGCCCGCCCAGCCCATAGGAGCCCGCCAGGAAGGTGACCCTGCCGCCCAAAACGCCCATGGCCACCCCCGCCGTCACCCCGGCGATGGCGCCGCCGCCCTCCCGGCCATACCGGGCCGCCAGCAACACCGCCACCACCGCGATCACGCGGCCCACCGAAACATCGCCGATGGTAAAAGCGCCCAGGGCGATCACCAACAGGGCAAAGGTAATGATCACGCAGGAGCGGTCCGCCGCCGAAAGGGCCGCCATGGGCGTCCCTGCGGAGAGCGTCTGCGCCGCACGCATAAAGAAAAATGCCGCACCGGCGCACAACACCGATTCCGCCGCCGCCATCACCACATCGTAGACGCCGATCCCCCAAAAAGACTGGAGCAAAAGCGCCGGGGCCAGGGTGGCCGCAAAGGCCAGCAGCGGCACGGTAAAGGGCCGGTATTTTTGCGCTCTGCCCCAGCCAAGGGCCCACCTTGCCGTCAAAACCAGGATCAAGCTGACCAGATAACGGCTGTTGGAGGCCGGCTGGAAGGAAAACAGGTATCCCGCCATGGCCCCAACCCCCGCGGCCAGAGTCAGATCCCGCCGGGCGGCGGCGGCAACGGCCACGCCAAAGGGAGCCATATCCCCCATCAGGGCGGCGTTTGCCATGAAAAAGGAGAGCAGGCCCACGCCGGCATTTTGCCAAAGCCGCCCTTGTCCCTTTACAAATTCCATGGTTTTCTGCCGGAAGGTCTCCGGCGCTTCTGCCTTTGTTTTCATCGTCCTTATCTCCCTGTTCAGGGGCGGCCCCGGCCGGGGCGTGGAAAACCCCCTTTTTTCTCCATTATAGGAAGACCCGGCGGCGGAATCTGTCGAAGGGGGGACGGGGTGGGCGCTTTTTTACCGCCGCCCGCCCCGGTGGGCCTTTTCCGCCGGAGAAACCTTGACAAGGGCCCGGTCTGGGTAGTAGTATAAGGGTTACGGTAAACGCAAAAAATCACAGAAATGAGGACAGATCCATGGTATTAGAAGGGGTACGTACCCGGTTCGCCCCCAGCCCCACGGGCTACATGCACGTGGGCAACCTTCGAACCGCCCTGTACGCGTTTTTGATCGCAAAATCCCAGAACGGCAAATTTCTGCTCCGCATCGAAGACACCGATCAGGAGCGCTATGTGGAAGGCGCCGTGGATATTATTTATAACACCCTGCGGGAGACGGGGCTCATCTGGGACGAGGGTCCGGATATCGGCGGCCCTGTAGGCCCTTACATCCAGAGCGAGCGCATGGGGATGTTCAAAGAGTATGCCGAAAAGCTGGTGGAAAGCGGCCATGCTTACTACTGCTTCTGCGATAAGGACCGTTTGGAGGAACTGCGTGTGCTGCAAAAAGCCTCCGGCATCGCCCCCAAATACGACGGCCACTGCCGCAATCTTTCCAAGGAAGAGATCGCGGAGAAGATCGCCGCCGGTATCCCCTACGTCATCCGCCAGAAAATGCCGGAGACCGGTTCCACCACCTTCCACGACGAGATCTTTGGCGACATTGTGGTGGAAAACTCCACTTTGGAGGATCAGATCCTCATCAAAACCGACGGCATGCCCACCTACAACTTCGCCAACGTGGTGGACGACCACACCATGGGCATCACCCACGTGGTGCGCGGCAACGAATACCTTTCCAGCGCCCCCAAATACAACCTGCTGTACGAGGCGTTCGGTTGGGACGTCCCCAAATACATCCACTGCCCGCCCGTCATGAAAGACGCCACCCACAAGCTCTCCAAGCGCAACGGCGACGCCTCCTATGAGGATCTCATCGCCAAGGGCTACCTGAAAGACGCGGTGCTCAACTATATCGCGCTGCTGGGCTGGAGCCCCAAGGGCGACCAGGAGATCTTTACCCTGGAGGAGCTCAAAAAAGAGTTCCACATCGAGGGCATCTCCAAGTCCCCCGCCATCTTCGACGTGCAAAAGCTCAATTATATCAATGGCGAGTACATCCGCCGTATGCCTTTGGAGGAGTTCCATCAGAAGGCCCTGCCCTGGATCCGCCAAAGCGTCAAACGCGAGGATGTGGACACCCTGCTCATCGCCCGGGTGCTGCAGGCCCGCACCGAAGTGCTCTGCGACATTCCGGAACAGGTGGATTTTATCGATTCCCTGCCGGAATACGACACCGCGCTGTATACGCACAAAAAGATGAAGACCAACGAAGAAAGCTCTCTGGAGGCTCTTAAGGCTGTGCTCCCCGTGCTGGAAGAGCTGGACGAGTTTACCGAGCTGAACATCCATGACGCGCTCTTTGCCCTCATCGAAAAAATGGGCGTCAAAAACGGCTGGCTGCTGTGGCCGGTGCGCGTGGCGGTCAGCGGCAAACAGTTTACCCCCGGCGGCGGCGTAGAGATCGCGGCCATCCTCGGCAAAGACGAGACCCTCTCCCGCCTGCGCAAAGGCGTCGAGCTGCTTTCCAAATAACCTGTGCTTTTGTGCCCTTCGCCTTCGGCGGAGGGCATTTTTGCGCCCGTCCCCGATTTGCCGCCTTTCTATGGAAGGTTTTCGACATTTCTTCTTTTCTTTGGCGCTTTGCTGTGATACAATAAAAAATAATCGTTCCGCGGCCGCGCCGCAGAACCATATCGTCGAGAGGAGCCTTTATCGATGGAATATAAATTTTCCGATAAGATCAGTTCGCTGCAGCCCTCGGTCATCCGGGAGATCCTGAAATTCACCTCCGAGCCCGGCATGATCTCTTTTGCCGCGGGAAACCCCGCCCCGGAAGCGTTTCCGGTGGAAGACGTCCGCCGCATGTCCAAAGAGATCCTGGAAAACACTCCCATTCTGGCCCTGCAGTATTCCGTTACGGAGGGTTACCCGCCCCTGCGGGAAGCCCTGATGAAAATGGCCAAGGCCCGTTACAATGTGGGCCGGGATTTTGACCAGCTTCTGGTGGTCTCCGGCGCGCAGCAGGGCGTCGACCTGGCCGCCCGGGTACTGCTCAACGAGGGCGATACCGTCATCTGTGAGGATCCGAGCTTCATCGGCTCTCTAAACGCCTTTCGCTCCTACAACGCAAAGCTCGCCGGCGTAGCCATGGATGAGGACGGCATGAACATCGAAGCCCTGGAGGCGGCCCTAAAGGCCAACCCCAAAGCCAAATTCATCTACACCATTCCCAACTTTCAAAACCCCTCCGGCATCACCATGAGCCTGCAAAAGCGCCGGGAGGTCTACCGTCTGGCCAAGGCTTACGGCGTGTTCATCCTGGAGGATAACCCCTACGGGGAGCTGCGCTGGGCCGGCGAGGATATCCCCGCCATCAAGGCCCTGGATGAGGACGGTATCGTCTTCTACTGCGGCAGCTTCTCTAAAGTGCTCTCCCCCGGCATCCGCGTAGGCTACGTGGTGGCCCCCGCCCCGGTCATCGCCAAAATGACCGTCGCCAAGCAATGCAACGACGTCCACACCACCATCATGTCCCAGCTGCTGTGCCACCGGTTCATCACCGAATGTGACCTGGACGCGCACATCGAGGGCCTGCGGAAAATTTATGAAAAGAAATCCTCCCTGATGATGGAACACATGGACCGCGAGTTTTCTAAAAATGTCCATCACACCGTGCCCCAGGGCGGCCTGTTCCTGTGGTGTACCCTGCCCCAGGGTTCCGATATGATGGGCTTCTGCCGCAAGGCTGTGGCGGAAAAAGTGGCCGTAGTCCCCGGCAACGCCTTTACCTCCGACGAGACGGCGCCCAGCTATTCCTTCCGCATGAACTTTTCCACCCCCACTGACGAGCAGATCGTCCAGGGCGTCAAGATCCTGGGCCGCCTGACCCATCAGATGTTCGACTGATAAAAACACAGAAACGAGGAAAGCCCCATGGAACAGCAAGAACGCAAAAAAACGATCTTTTCCGGTATCCAGCCCACCGGCAACGTAACTTTGGGCAACTATCTGGGCGCTTTGAAAAACTGGGTCGCCCTTCAGGATGAATACAACTGCACCTACTGCATCGTCAACATGCATGCCATCACCGTGCGGCAGGATCCGGCGGAGCTGAAAAAGCACACCCTGGAAGCCTTTGCCCTGATCCTCGCCTGCGGTGTGGACCCGGAAAAGAGCATCACCTTTATCCAGAGCAATGTGCCCGCCCACGCGGAGGCCAACTGGCTGCTGGGATGCCACACCCAGTTCGGCGAGCTCTCC
>JAQVCU010000079.1 GCA_028689635.1 Oscillospiraceae bacterium | reverse complement strand
GCCCGGTCGCACATGAGCTCAATGGGGACCTCCCGCTGCGTAACGGGATACAGGCCAAAGCGCAAGGTGATTTTCATGCGCAGGGGATAGGCCGCCAAATCCCGCTCGGCCCCGTCAACAATAGGCTGAAAGCTCTCTTTGCAAAAGTCCTCCGGAATCAGCACCACAAAATGGTCGGCGTTCAGTCTGCCGCACAGGCCGTTTTTTTGCTCTGCGTTATACGCCAGACATTTTGCGATATACCGCAGCAGTTCATCCCCCGCCGCCGTGCCAAAGCTGTCGTTCACCAGCTTAAAGCGTTCGATATCCGTTACCACCAGGGTGTAGTTTTTTCCCGGATTACGGTGCAGGATTTCCGTGGCGCGATGGAAAAAGGCGTCTTTGTTGTATAGCTGGGTAAGTCCATCCCGCTCAATGTGTACCAAAGAGGCGTTCGCCTCGTATAGCTCGATCAAATTTGCCAGGCGCTTATGCAAAATCGCGGAATCATAGGGCTTATCAATAAAGTCACGGGCGCCCAGCCGCAGCGCCCTTCCCTTCGCCTCGCCGTTATCCGGCGGCGAAGCCGCGATGACGGGGATGGCGGAAAGCGCCGGGTCCTGGCCCATGGCCTCCAGCACGGCGCAGCCATCCGTTTCGGGCATGGAAAGATCCAGGAGCACCGCAGAAACAGCGGTCCTACGCTCACGTAGAATCATGATCGCGGCCCGCCTGCTTTCAGCCTCCAAAACCTCGTATTGGTCACAAAGCAGCGCTTTCAGGGCCGCGCGGCTGGCAGGCTGGCTGTCCACGATTAATATGTTCTTTTGCATCTTTCATAGCCTTCTTTCAGCACTTTGCAGGCAAAAGTTGGAGATGGGATTGTGCTGGGGAGCGTCTGATGTATGGCAAGCCACGTAAATGGTGCAAAGATAAGGAAGCAATGGGGGAACTTGCCCGCCAGGTGTGGGACGCGGCCTTGCCGCCCCAGGGAAAGCGCGGTCAAAATCGCCATTTGGCCCCACCCCGGAGTCTCCACAAGCCCATTTCTACATTTTCAATTCTATAATACATCTCATTTGGACATAAAACAACCGAATTCCGCGCTTTTTTTAGTCAATACGATTCGTTTGTTTTGAATGGGGCGGGGCGAAACCGTTAAAGACGGCGGAACCCAAAAATAAAGACACGACAAAAGTCGTGTCTTTGTTTTTGGGAGGTGTGCCCATTATGAATGCCGTATTCCGTTGCCTCGGCCGCGAGCCCAGCGCAGCGGGTCGCGGCTGATAAGGAGGAACCATGGAGCGGACAAGACAAAAACCAGTCCGAAGACTGGTTTTGTTGTGGGAGCGCAATGCGCTCCCACGTGGTGCGCGAGGCGGGACTTGAACCCGCACGTCCGTAATGGACACTAGAACCTGAATCTAGCGAGTCTGCCAATTCCACCACTCGCGCGCATCTATGCAGTTGTCGTTGCGGCGCCGCCGAAAAAAGCCCGGGGATATTTTGAAACACCAGCTTGAAAAGGGGACAGGCCGGCGTTTTCTTCAGATAAAAAGAGACTCCCGGAACAAGCTCCGCTTTTGCGGAACTTGTTCTGGGATGGTGCGCGAGGCGGGACTTGAACCCGCACGTCCGTAATGGACACTAGAACCTGAATCTAGCGAGTCTGCCAATTCCACCACTCGCGCATATGATCGAACGGCCCTTTTCGGGAAACCGGACTGGTGCGGCTGACGGGATTTGAACCCACACGTCGATTCGGACACCAGCACCTCAAGCTGGCCTGTCTACCAGTTCCAGCACAGCCGCAAATAAACGAATTCCCTAGGAAAGACTGCTTGATTATTATAGCCAGAACCAGCTGGGATGTCAACAATATTTTTCGGTTTTGCCGAAAAAACTTCCTTCGCCGGAGAATGTCCTCCGGCGAAGGAAGGGAAAACGCGAAAATCAGCGGTTTTCCATGGGGACATAGGAGCGGTGCTCCTCCACGCACTCGTAGCGGGGGCGAATCAGCTTGCCGCCGGCGGACAGCTCCTCCATCCGGTGGGCGCCCCAGCCGGCAATTCGGGCCACGGCGAACAGGGGGGTGTACAGCTCCATGGGAAGACCCAGCATCTCATAGACAAAGCCGCTGTAAAAGTCGATGTTGGTGGACAGCGCCTCCTTGTGCTGGCGCTCCATCAGCAAAGACTTGCCGATTTTCTCCACGCTGGCGTACAAATCCAGCTCCCGCTCCAGCCCCTTTTCGCCTGCCAGATGGTGCACATAGTCCCGGAAAACCTCGCACCGGGGGTCCGTCTTGGTGTACACCGCGTGGCCCAGACCGTAAATCAAGCCGCTGTTGTCGAAGGCCTTTCCATCCAGGATGTCGGTCAGATAGGCGCGGACGGCGTCTTCGTCCCGCCAGTCCTTCACGTGGGTTTTAATGTCGGCCATCATGGCCATCACCTTGCTGTTGGCGCCGCCGTGGCGGGGACCCTTCAGCGACGCCATAGCCGCGGAAATGGCGGAGTAGGTGTCGGTGCCGGAGGAGGTGACCACGTGGTTGGTGAAGGTGGAGTTGTTGCCGCCGCCGTTGTCGGCGTGAAGCACCAAAGCCACATCCAGCGTCCGGGCCTCCAGCTCCGTGTAGCCCCGGTCCTCCCGCAGCATCCGCAAAAAGTTTTCCGCCGTGGACAGCTCCGGCAAAGGCACATGGATAAACAGGCTCTCACCCTGGTTATAGCGGTAGGCCTGATAGGCGTAAATCGCCAGCACCGGCATGTTGCTTAGCAGCTGGAGCGACTGGCGCAGAACATTTTCCAAGCTGATGTCGTTGGGCTTGTCATCGTAGCAAAACAGCGTCAAAATGCCCCGCTGCATGGTGTTCATCAAATCCTTGGGGGGCGCTTTCATAATCACGTCCCGGAAAAAGTTGGTGGGCAGCGTGCGGTAAGAGGCCAGCTGCACGCAAAAGTCCTGCAGCTGCTCCGCCGTGGGCAGCTCGCCAAACAGCAGCAGATAGGCGGCCTCCTCAAAGGCAAAGCGCTTGCGCTCCGCCGAGCCGGTGACCAGCTCCCGGCAGTCGATGCCCCGGTAATACAGCATACCGTCGGTGGGGATGATTTTCTCACCGGCGTCTCCCGTGGAGACACTGTAAGACTGAATCTCCGCCACCCGGGTCAGCCCGGTCAGCACGCCGCGGCCATCCTCGTTGCGAAGCCCACGCTTCACGTTGTACTCCTTGTACAGCTTGGGATCGATGTAGTCCTTTTTCTCCCACTGTTCTTTCAGCGCCATAATGGCGGGGGTAATCTCACAATAGGCGTTTTCCCGGTTCTCTTTCCAGATCATAACGAGACGAGCTCCTTTCGGCGGCGACATGCACCCAATATTCTATTTGCAATATTAACACGTCAAACTTTCATTTTCAAGGGTGAATTGCCCAAAAGTAAAATTTATTTTTCCTGTTTTTGCATAAAGATAGTAGATGACTTGCATTTTCAAAAACGGATTTAGTAAAAATGACGCCACTCCACCGGGAATGCCGTCATTTTTATCAGTCGCTTTGTCATTTGTCACAAAGGATTGGTTTCACAGCTGCCCCAGCGTCTGGCCGATGGGATCGGTGATGACCAGATCCGCCGCCAGATCCTGCGCGACGGCGGTTTTGTTAATCAGCACCAGTTTGTGCCCCCGATAGTAGTGAACCAGCCCCGCCGCCGGATAGACGTTCAGGGAGGTGCCGCCGATGATGAGCACGTCCGCCTGGCAGAGCAGACGCACCGCGTCCTCCAGCATCTGTTGGTCCAGCCCCTCCTCGTACAGCACCACGTCGGGCTTCACCGTGCCGCCGCAGGCGCACCGGGGCACGCCCTGGGCGTGGAGCATGAAATCGAAGTCGTGAAATTTCCCGCACCGCTGGCAGTAGTTGCGGTGGACGCTGCCGTGGAGCTCCAGCACCCGGTTGCTGCCGGCGGCCTGGTGCAGCCCGTCAATATTTTGGGTGATGACGGCCTTGAGCTTGCCTGCCCGTTCCAGCTGCGCCAGGGTTTTGTGGGCGGCGTTGGGCTTTGCGCCGGGAACCAGGAGCTTGGCGTGGTAAAAACGAAAAAATTCCTCGGGGTTGCTTTCGTAGAAACTATGGCTTAAAATCGTCTCAGGCGGATATTTCCACTCCTGGTGGTACAGTCCGCCGGTGCTGCGAAAGTCCGGGATCCCGGACTCCGTGGAGACGCCGGCCCCGCCGAAAAAGGCAATGTTGTCGGACCCGTCCACCAGGTCCTTGAGTTTCCGGGCGCTTTCCGTCATGGAACTCCCTCCATTCGTTGTATCATGTGATTGAAAAGGGGAACAGGCATGAACATTCAACTCTTTGGCTCTTCCAAATCCTTCGACTCCAAAAAAGCGGAGCGGTGGTTTAAGGAGCGCCGGATTAAATATCAGTATATCGACCTGCCCTCAAAGGGATTATCCCCCCGGGAGTACCAGTCCGTCAAGCAGAAAGTGGGGTTTGACGCTTTGGTGAACACCGCCTGCCGGGCCTATGAGGAATTGTACATGCCCTACATCACGCCGGACGCCCGGGAGGAAAAGCTTTTGGAGAATCCAATTCTCTTTGCCGCCCCCATTGTCCGCAACGGCAGGGAGGCCACGGTGGGCTACCATCCTGAAATCTGGGAAACCTGGGAATAAGCGCCGGCGGCTTTGGAAAATTGCCTTTTTGGCGCATACTAAACGCAAGTCCGCGGATGCGCAGCTGCCGACGCGGCAAAAGGGAGGAACCCCCTTGCAGTTATTTGGCGGACGTTTGCCCCGCAATCGTTTCCTGCGGGGCATCTATCTGATGACCCAGCGATATATGCGGCACAATGTGGGCATTCAGAGTGCGGCGCTGGCGTTTTACCTGCTGTTCACCCTGTTTCCGTTTTTGATCTTCGTCAGCGCCCTGCTGGGTCTGCTGCAGCTGGACGTGGCGGCCATCCTCACGGGCCTGGGGGAGATCCTGCCCCAGGAGGTGGTGGATTTTGCGGAGATGTACCTGACCTACGTGAGGGAGAACTCCAGCCTGCAGCTGCTGCTGTTCGGATTGTACTTCTCCATTTACTTCCCCATGCGGGCCACCAACGCCCTGATGCGCTCCGTGCGCACGGCCTATCACCTGGGCCCGCCCCGGGGCCAGTTCCGCCAGACGCTGAAAACCCTGGCGTACACCGTGACGCTGATTTTAGCCATTGCCATGACGCTGACGCTGATGACGGTGGGCGAGCGCATGCTGGACTACGCCGTACTCCACTTTCATCTGCCGCCCTTTGCGGCGCAGCTGTGGGTGGAGCTACGCTTCCCGGCGGCGGCGGTGGTGGCGTACTTTGCCATCTTTTTGCTGTACGCCCTGGCCCAGGACAGCCGCCAGCCCTGGCGGAACATCTGGCCGGGGGCCCTGGGGGCCCTGGTAGGGTGGATGGCCCTGTCTTT
>JAQVCU010000078.1 GCA_028689635.1 Oscillospiraceae bacterium | reverse complement strand
TCGGATAGAAGCATCTATTGCCGGAAGCCCCTTCATGCGGTTGCGGATTGGGTTTTGCGTGTGAGTTCAAATCCCCGAATTTTCCCTCAAAAACGCATTGGGGTTCAAATTGGGCAGACCTCACAAACGAAAACCGCATGAACAAGCCGTTTTTGGCTTATTCATGCGGTTTTTGTTATGTGCGTTTCTGCATCAATGCGGAGTATTCAGCAGCAAAAAACATGTACAAATCCTGTACGATTCAGGACTAAATATCCACATTGAGAAGTTTATCCCGTATCTGCTTTTTGTGACTTTCCCGGATATGGGTGTAGATATCCATGGTAGTGGATATTTGCGCATGGCCGAGCAGATCCTGTGCATCGGCCTCTGCGATGCCGTTTTCAAACAGCATGGTGGCATAGGCGTGGCGCAGCTGGTGCGGGGTGCAGGTGATACCGGAGGCCTGGATATATTGTCTCCAAAGGCGGTCAAAGCCGGAGGACGTGAGATGCCCGCCGTCTGCGCCCGGGAAAACTGGCCCTGTGGTGGGTTTCAGGTGCTCTGCGAGTTTGGCTACGATGGGGACGCTTCGCACCCCTGCGGCGGTTTTCGGAGCCTTTACGCGGGGGCTGTTCCCCTCATGGTACAGGCTCTTGGATATGGTGATCTCCCCGGCGGAGGTATCCACATCCTCCCAGGTGAGGGCCAGCAGCTCCCCACGGCGCATGCCGGTATAGAGGGCCATATAGGCAAACAGGCCAAAGGGTAGGCCCACGGATGCCTTGATTCGGCTGATATCATCGCCGGATGGCATCTCCCGCCGGCTTTTTTT
Organism: Oscillospiraceae bacterium; assembly: GCA_028689635.1. GTDB lineage: Bacteria > Bacillota > Clostridia > Oscillospirales > Ruminococcaceae > JALELV01. Next base: position 4,633 of record JAQVCU010000078.1, on the reverse strand, counting down.
CAGGTCCTTGGGTACGGTGATCTCCCGGGCTGGGTTCAGCTCCAGATACCCGTTGGCCACGGCGTATTTGAAAATGAGGTTTGCAACCATGAGCTGGTTGCGGGCGGTTTTATCCGATGCGTGGTTTTGCCGTGTGAAGTCCCGCATGAATCGGTTGAGGTCGGACGGCCTGATCTGCGCGATATATGCCCCGGAAAAGTACTTTAAGATGCGCTTGTAGTTGGGGCGATAGTTCTTAAGGGAGTTCCAGGCCAAGGTTTGCTCAGCTTCCTCCCACCAGAGATCCGCCACGGCTTCGAAGGAGGGTCCGTTGGCGGCCTGATCTTTGTAGGCGGCGATCTTCCGCAGCACCTCCTGCTTGGTGTGGCCGTAAAAGTACTTCTGCTTTTTCCTGCCGTTTTCCACAACGGTGAGCTGCTGCTGCCAGAGCCCGTTTTCCCTACGCGTCATAATATAAAAACCTCCTTTGGGTGGACAAGCCCGCCCAAAGGAGGTATAATCATCTTGCGTACGGATGGGTTATCCTCTTTGGGTAAGCCGTTATTCCTTTCTCATGCACCGCTCCCCGGTTGCCGCCGGGGGGCGGTTTTTTTATTTGCAAAGTGAGTATCAGCTACTCCCCCAGCTCCCGCAGAACAAGGCGGGGAACGCCCAGAACGGAGCAGGCCTCCAGGTCTGCCCCCTCGATGGTGCGGGGCGGGTAGTTGGGGTTTAAAGGCACCAGACGCATCCAGTCCTCCCCTGTGACATACTCCACCTTTTTCAGGGTGGCGGCGTCTCCGTCATATCGTATTACGCCGATATCTCCACTTTTATTAAGGGTGGATTGCTTTAGCACCAGCACCTTATCCCCGGGGACAAACAGCGGATACATGCTCTCTCCGTTTACGGTGAGGACGAAAAATTCGGACACATTGTGGCCGCGAAGGTACTGGGCCGGGATATCTATGGTGTCGCCGTCCCAGTCTTCCACGGCAATATGCTCATACCCCGCGGCCACCTCGCCGATGACCGGGAAGGTGACAACATCCTCGGTGATGCGGGGAGCGGGGAAAGGTATCGATTCGGTGGGGGTATCTTCCCAACCCATGAGATGGGCTGGGGTGGTATGCAGGGCGGCGGCAAACAACGCTATTTTTGATTGACTGAGGTCAACTTTTCCAGACTCAATTTTAGCGATGGAAGACCGGTCTCGATATCCTGTTTTAGCCGCCAGTTGTTCTTGCGACATACCTTTTTTAACGCGGAGGAGTTTGATCATATCGTGGATTTCCATAATGACACCCCTTTTATTTTAACTATAGCACCGCTGTGAATTTGTGTCAACAAAATTTTAGAATCATCAAAAAATGTGTTGACAAATTTTCACGGCGGTGCTATTATCAGATTGTGAATTACATTCACTATTAAGAGGAGGTGCGAAATGAACATTTCAGAATTAAAGGCTGAGATTGCCCGGAAAAATGTCACTTATCGCAAATTAGCGGAGCAACTGCAAATCTCGGAACAGGCTTTTTACAACAAGCTTAATGGCCATTCCGAGTTTAAGAGCAGTGAGATTAAGACTGTGGCTCATGCACTACGATTATCAGTAAAGGATGTCAACAAAATTTTTTTTGGCCTATGAGTGAATTATATTCACGAAAGCGGTTATCTCAAATGAGCGACTAAAGATTTTGCACAACAAAAGAGTGAAAGGAGGCTTAGGCCATGACCTATAAAGAGCTGTTGGAGGAGTATTTGGACCGGGAGCACAACAATGTATTCTGCTACTCTGCAAACTACCTCATGGACACCCCGAAGAAGGGCTACGAAAAGGAATTTGCCGAGGCGGTGGAGCGGGTGGAAATGCTGGAGACGCTCATCCTGGCAAATTGCCAGGGCTGAGAGGAGGGGAGCAGATGGAAAAGGAGAACTTTCACGAAAACCTTGAAGCACTGTATGAGAGGTTTGGCAGAGACAAGGCGTTTATCCCGCTGTACCTTGCGGCGAAGTACTGCGGGAGCGACCCGCGTACCCTGCTGGCGGACAGGAGCTTCCCTGTGAAAAAGCTGGGGCGGGTGTACAAGATATCGCTGATCGCCCTTGCAAGGTGGCTGTCATGATTAAAACGGAGAAAGGAGACCGAGTCGACATGAACGAGCTGAAAGTATTCCGCTATGAGGAAAACGATGTGCGGACGGTGGAAAAAGACGGGGAGCCCTGGTTTGTCCTGAAGGACGTGTGTCAGGTGCTGGGAATCTCCAAATACCGGGGCGCTGCGGAACGTCTCGACCCTGACGAAAGGGAGCCGGTCAGAGTGGACACCCCCGGTGGACCGCAGGAAATGACATGTGTCAACGAATCCGGCCTTTACAGTGTCATCCTGCGCTCCGACAAGCCGGAGGCAAAGCCTTTCCGCAGATGGGTCACCTCCGAAGTGCTCCCCTCCATCCGCAAACACGGGGGATACATAGCGGGACAGGAGCAGATGAGCCCGGAGGAGCTGATGGCGGCGGCGCTGCTGATGGCCGACAAAAAGCTCAAGGACCGGGAGGCAAGGCTCTCCGAGCTGACGGTGCAGAACCAGATCCTTTTGCCCAAGGCGGAGTACTTCGACGAGCTGGTGAACCGGAACCTGCTGACCAGCTTCCGGGAGACGGCCAAGCAGCTGGAGGTAGGGGAAAAGGACTTCATCCGCTTTCTGATGGAGAAGAAATACATCTACCGGGACAAAAAGGGCAAGCTGCTGCCCTATGCGGACAAGAACAACGGGCTGTTTGAGGTGAAGGAGTGCTTCAACGAAAAGACCCGGTGGAGCGGCGTCCAGACGCTGCTGACGCCCAAAGGGAGGGAGACCTTCCGGCTGCTGTTTCCGGGAGCGTGACTCTAATGGCAAGCTGTAAATTCTGCGGCAGGACGGTGGAGGCCGCCCGGGTGTTCCACCGGGAGTGCTGGGTAAAGGAAGCGGAAAAGCTCCTGCCTGATTTCTGCGACCACTACTGCAAATGGCCGGAATGCTGCCAAAACCAGGACGAGCTGGATGAGCACTGCGACTGCTGCGCCCTGTTGGGCTTAGTTAATCTGGGGGAGTGAGAGGATGGACGGAGCTGTAACGTTGATGTTTGCCCTTGTGTGGATGGGCGGGATCATTGCCCTGCTGCTGGTGATGGGATTTTGCGCGGAGGTGCTGCCAAAGATCATCCGGTGGGCAGGAAGGAGGGCGGCGAGATGCAGAGGATATGCCTTGCAGGATCGGCGATGCTGCCGCTGATCACCGTAGGGGTTTCCGGCGTTATGCTGGGCATGGCGCTGGACGCCCTGCTGCATGAACCGGGAGGAAGGTGGTGCAAATGGTTAAAGCATGTCCTTGCATCGGCTGCCAGGAGCGCCGCCCGGGCCACCTTGGGGCCCTGGCAGGACAAATATCGCATTGTGGAGGCAAAGGCCGGAGGGCCCGGGGACGTATATGTGCGGGCCTATGTACGGCGGCGCCGGCGCGGCGGGCAAACGATGGAAGGCCAGGTGAGCCTATGACGGACATGCAGGCATACCGGTACTCCATCCAGCACCCAGACGCGCTTTTGGTGGACAGCGTTTTCCCGGGCACGACCTACATTGTGGCCCCGGGGATGATCGGGATCCACGCCGGGCGTGACGGGGCGCTGTGCATCAAAAAGGAGAATATTTTAGCATTGGCGGACGAGCTGCGGGATCTGGCAAGGATCCATTGCGGAGAGGGGGAAACATAATGGACAGGCTGTGTCTAATCTTGGCGCTGCTCATCGAGGCCAGCATAGGACTCGGGGCGCTGTGCCTGATCGATTTTTGCTTTGAGGTGCTGCCGGACTGGCTCCGGCGCAGAAAACGGAGGGCGACCAATGGAAAAAGATAAATTGGCAAAGGTGCTGGACAAGCATAGAGCGTGGATGCGCGGCGATGACGGCGGGGAAAAGGCCGACCTCAGCAGGGCCAACCTCAGCTGGTCCAACCTCAGCGATGCCAACCTCAGCGGGTCCAACCTCAGCTGGTCCAACCTCAGCGATGCCAACCTCAGCGGGTCCAACCTCAGCGATGCCGACCTCAGCAGGGCCAACCTCAGAGGCACCAACCTCAGCGGGACCGACCTCAGCAGTGCCAACCTCAGCGATGCGACAGGGTTAATATCCCCAATAGATTATATGAGGGGTAACTTTGAGCGGGTGGATGGGGGTTACGTAGCATACAAGACGTTTGGAGCACAATACCGGGCCCCGGAATATTGGGGTATTAAGCCGGGATATGTGATATCGGAGACGGTCAACGCAAACCGCACCGACCCGTGCGGATGCGGGATCAACGTGGCTCCGCTCCCCTGGGTGCAGAGCCATCACAAAGGCCCTATTTGGCGCGTGCTGATCCGGTGGGAGTGGCTGCCTGGCGTAGTGGTGCCCTATGGTACGGACGGAAAAATCCGATGCGAAAAGGTAGAGCTGATGGAGGTGGTTGCCGATGATCCATCTTAGCGGGAGCGTGGCGCTGCCGACAGTAACGGTGGCGGTCAGCGGAATTATGCTGGGCATGGCGCTGCAATCGTGGATCGATCATGACGGCAGGAGGTGGGCGAGATGGGCGGGACATGCCCTTGCAAGGGCTGCCAGAGCCGGGAGCCGGG
>JAQVCU010000077.1 GCA_028689635.1 Oscillospiraceae bacterium | reverse complement strand
GCACAGGCCCAGGATCAGGAGCATGAGGATGAGCACGAGCATGAGCATGATCACGACCACGATCACGAGCATGACCACGAGCATGAGCATGATCACGACCACGACCACGATCACGACCATGAGCATGACCACGGCCCCGATTGCACCTGCGGCTGCCACGATCACGACCATGATCACGAGCATGGCCATCATCACCACCACCATGCCGACGATGTGTTTCAAAGCTGGGGCGTAGAGACGCCGCGGGCCTTCACCGCGGCGGAGCTGGAGGCGGCCTTGGCCGGCCTTGACAGCGGCAGGTACGGCGCAGTGCTCCGCGCCAAAGGTATTGTGCCGGCTGCCGGGGGAAAATGGCTGCATTTTGACTATGTCCCGGAGGAACACAACGTGCGGGAGGGCTCGGCGGATTATACCGGGCGGCTCTGTGTGATCGGTTCCGGGCTGGATCAGGCTGCGCTGGCGGCCCTGTTCCATTTGGCGTAAGCGGGGAGGGGACAAGACCATGGAAGTGCCAGTATATCTGATCACCGGATTTTTAGATAGCGGAAAGTCCACCTTTATCCGCCATTCCCTGGAGGACGAGCGCTTTATGGAGCAGAAAAAAACCCTGCTCATCCTCTGCGAAGAGGGGGAGATCGAGTTTGACGCGGCGCTGCTGAAAAGATCCCACACCACTGTGGTGCGGGTGGAGGAGCAGGAGGACTTTAATACGGAGTTCCTCAAAAAATGTCAAAAACAGTACAAACCGGATCGCGTCATGATCGAGTACAACGGAATGTGGTCCATCGGCTGGCTGCGAGGGCTTTCCCTGCCGAAGGACTGGCTGCTGTATCAGATCATCACGACGGTGGACGCCACCACCTTTGGGCCCTATCTGGCCAACATGCGGCAGCTGATGCTGGAAAAATTTTCCGCCACCGAGATGATCATGGTGAACCGTTGTGGGGACAGCTTTGACCAGGAGCCCTGCGTCCGTGCCATCCAGGCGGTGAACCCCCGGGCGGAGATCGTGCTGATCCGGCTGGACGGCTCGGTGATCCCGGTGGAGCGCAAGCTCCCCTTTGATCTGAACGCTGAGGTGGTCGAGATCAAAAATGAGGATTTTGGCGTCTGGTATATCGACGCCCTGAACGAGCCCCGCAAATACGCGGGAAAGACGGTTCGTTTCACCGGCATGGTGTACCGGGATAAGAAGTTCCCCAAAGGGAGCTTTGTGCCCGGGCGTTATGCCATGGTATGCTGTGCCAACGATATGACCTTTATCGGGTTTTTGTGCCGCACGGGGGACGACCCTGCCTACAAGATCGACGATTGGGTGGAGGTTGTAGCCGATATCAAATGCGAGGAATGGGAAGGCTATCAGGGCGAAGGCCCCGTGCTGTACCCCCGTTCCCTGAAGGCGGCGGAAAAACCGGCGGATGAGATCGTCAACCTGACCTGACCGGAAAGCGCCATCCCGATAAAAAACGCTCCTGAGACCAGGCGAAAAGCCGTCTGATCTCAGGAGCGTTTTGGCGTTTGGCGCCGGGCGGGGCGGTCAAACACCGGAAAAATAGCGGGTGATGGCTTCCGTCGCCGCCTGATATTGGGCTTCCAGGCCGGGGAAGGCGGCATGGGCGGCGGCAATATCGCGGTTGCCGCGCAGCAGCTCGACAAAATCATACAGGGAAGCGTAAAGGCGTTTGATGCTCAGGTTCCCCACCATGCCCTTGAGGGTGTGGGCGCTGCGGAAAGCGGCTTCGTAATCCTTGCCGGCCATGGCGCTGCGCAGGTTGGAAAACTCTGGGTCGGAAGGAAAACGCTTTAAATATTTTTCATAGATCTCGGCATGTCCGGAAAAGCGGGCAATGCCGTCCTCATAGTCGATCCCGGCGTCGCTTAAAACTGACAGGTTCATCATGACCCTCCCAAAAGAAGATAAAAGGCTCGCTTTGGCGAAAGGAGGCCCCGGGGCCTCCGAAAACGCAAAGCTGCCGGGGAAAGGCCGGCCGGCCGGCCAACGCGTAAGCACATTTACAGTTTAGCACATGGAAGCGGGCATTACAAGCCATGCCGGACTTAAAAAAGCGCAAAAGCCCGGGGGGAATCCCGCCGCCAAAAACAAAGGGAAGAAGGCCGCCCCAAAGCGGAGAGACCCGGCACCGGCGCGGAAGGGATTTTTCCCGGCGGGCCCTTCTGGGGCGGGGCCGCAAAAAAGGCGGGGATGCGCCCCGGGGTTTGCTACTCCTCCTCCCCAAAGACGCCGCGCAGGGATTGGAGGGTGCTGGGGGGCAGCCCAAAGCTGTCGCCGCTTTCGTTAAACACGCCGTCTACGGCGATATCCGACGCCGGGGAACCGCCTAATTTTGCCAAAAACACCAGGGCACCACGACGCTCCTGATAATCCATCACGGAAAAATCCGTTTCTACCGAGTTGATGATGGTCTCAAACACAAGATCCGCCTGGTTGGAGAGTACCGAATCCAACCGCTGGTTGAGATAGGCGGCAAACAGGCGGGAGGACATGTTGCAGCGCCCCTCTTCCCCGCCGGGGTAAACGGGGCAGCTCATGAGATCGTAAAATTTTACCCCGTCCACCAGCTGGCGGCCCTGGGAAAAGCTTACCTGTCCCGCGCCGCTGCTGAAATTCAGCGTATAGGGCAGCTGGAACTCCATGGGGCCCAGCCGGTCCATGGCGGCGATCAAAGCGTCCCGGCGGAAAAAGACCCAGCGATAGTCCCGGACATGGAGATATTCCATCAGGGCGCTCCCGGCCCCTTTCGCCCCCTCCCGTCCCCAAAGCTCCGTCAGCGTGTATCGCGCCCCTTCCCGATCCACCACCGTTTGGGGAGGAAAAGACGCCACGGGGATCCGGCCTTTGGCGGCGTTTAAAAAGATGAGGGTATAAAATTGCGGCGGCGCTTTTGGATCTTCTCCGCCGATAAGGATCAGGGCCAGGTTGTCCTTTTCCTCGGGCAGATAAAAGGGGTCGGCGGAGGCGTCCCCGGGATCGTGGGAGGAGGAAACTGCCGGGCCCAACAGCCGCAGGGATAGGGCCAGCACCCCGCCCAGCACCGGCAGGGAGACCGTGAGGCTGAGAAAAAAATATTTTGCCGCAGCCCGCCGCGCCTCCCGTTTTTCCTGCTTTTCCGCCATGCGCTCCCCTCCTTTTCGATGGTTAGCATGAGCCAAAAGCTCTTTTTTCATGCAGCGAAGGCAAATTTTGCCGGCGCGGTTTTGCTCCGTGCCAGAACATGCTATAATAACTACAACATAGTTATGATACCTGATTTTTATGGCCGCCCTACGGGCATGGCCAATAATACCATTTGCACTTTGCGCGTATGCGATCATAAAGAAGCCGTTGGAACCGCTGCTTGGGCGGCTGCGAAGCGGCTGCACCCGCCGCGGCGGTTTTGCTTTGTCCCTTGCCGCCAGAGCTGCGGGCGGAAAAGCCCTTAACAAACTCCAAAAAGGATGTGTATTTATGAAAATTGTTGTTTTAGAGCCCCTTGGCGTACCAGAAAAGGACCTATACGCCCTTGCCGCCAAACTGCTGGGCCCTGGGGCGGAGCTGGCCGTCTATAATACCCGCGCTGATTCCGCAAAAGAGCTTGCCGCCCGGGCCGCAGGCGCAGAGGTCGCCGTCCTGGCCAATCAGCCTCTGCCTTGCGCCGTGGTGGAGCAGTGCCCCGGGCTGAAGCTGCTCTCGGTGGCCTTCACCGGCGTAGATCATATCCCGTTGGAGGTTTGCCGCAAAAACGGCGTCACGGTCTGCAATTGCGCCGGATATTCCACCGCTGCCGTGGCGGATCTCGTCTTTGGCATGGTGCTTGCCCTCTACCGCAGGCTGTTGGACTGTGATTTAGCTGTGCGCCGCGGCGGCGTCCGGGATGGCCTTGTCGGGTTTGAGCTGGAGGGCAAAACCTTCGGCATCGTAGGCGCCGGGGCCATCGGCCTGCGGACGGCGGCCATTGCCCGGGCTTTTGGCTGCCGTGTGATCGCCCACAGCCGCACGGAAAAGCCAGAGACGGGGCTTTCCTACGTTCCCCTGCCCCAGCTGCTGGCGCAGAGCGATATCGTTTCCCTCCATGTCCCCCTCAACGAGAGCACCCGCGGCATGATCGGCGCAGCGGAGCTTGCGCTGATGAAGCCCACCGCCCTGCTCATCAACACCGCCCGGGGCCCGGTGGTGGATTCCGCCGCCCTGGCAGCAGCCCTACAAGAGGGCGGCATCGCCGGGGCCGGGGTCGACGTCTTTGAGACAGAGCCGCCGATTTCCCCGGAGCATCCGCTTTTTTCCGCGCCGAATCTCATCGCCGCCCCCCACGTGGCTTTTGCCACACAGGAGGCGCTGCAGAAGCGGGCGGCCATCGCCTTCCAGAACATCCGCTGCTGGATGGACGGCGTGCCGCAGAATCTGATGTGATTTTTTGCGGTTTTTGAATTTTTTTGTTGACAAGTTCCCGGTTCTTTGATATAGTAAATAAGCACTTGAAATTCAAGTGCTTATTTGAGCCACTAGCTCAGTTGGCAGAGCATTTGACTTTTAATCAAAGGGTCCGGAGTTCGAATCTCCGGTGGCTCACCATCAATGGACTTATCCGAACACATACGGTTTATATTTGTAAATGACATTTTTGGTTGTGTGATAAATCGTGACTCGGAGTAAGACCGAAAACAAAAAAGTGGGGCAGTGGAAATAATTCCTCTGTCCGCTTTTTCTATTTCCCGCATTTCTCGTTTCGTAGTCCTCCGCTCATAATGGAAACCAGAATTGCAAATACTCCCGGAATAATGGATTGGCTCATTTCTAAAGCATAGCAAATGAATGTCATTTTTCGGAGGTGCTACCGTGAAAGATATCATAGTTTATCTTCTCGGTGCTGCGCTCTTGTCTGGATTTGCATTCTTATTTTTGGTATGCTTGGGACGGAAGAAAAGATTCATTATTACGATCCTGTTGTTTGCGATTATTTTGGCCTATGGAATGTTTTCATACGGATTCAGCGGAGACAAAAATGCAATGGTTTCCGTTCCCGATGCAGTGTATCTTAATGTTGAAGGGAACAGCACTCAAGGAGAGGTGATATACCTCGATTTGCTTGATAGCGTCAAAACTTACCACATTGAGGTGAGCAAAGAGTATCTTTGCGGGGATGGGTACGCCTACTTCACGGGCAATGTTTGGGATTCGCTGTGTTCTCCAATGGTTCATGTTAATGGTGTTGACTGTAAGGTAACTACCGATGGTGGGTTTCCGGCTACCATCTATCATTTCTACATACGTGACATAAAGCCAAGAGAGAAATACAGGATTTACGTGCGGTGTGGAAATGATAACGACTATATAGGGCCCACTGAAAAACCTCCAACCCATTAAAAACAGAGGAAAATTGGCACCGGATGTGGTATCATATACGTACGAACAAAGCAAAAAATGCCGGTTTTGGGGTGGGAAAGATGTACAGAAAG
>JAQVCU010000076.1 GCA_028689635.1 Oscillospiraceae bacterium | reverse complement strand
CCAGCTTTTTTGATAGACGCAAAAAGCTGGAATTCAGCTCTTTCCAGGGCATGGTGGGCGCTTTGTGCCGCGCCACGAGAACGATATCGTACCCCTGGCGAAGCTGCGGACTGTTCAGCCGAAACGTCTCCCGCAGGCGGCGGCGCGCCCGGTTGCGAACCACGGCATGTCCCAGTTTTGTGGACACGGTGATCCCCAGCCGGTTGTGTCCCAGCCGGTTTTTCCGGCAGTAGATCACAAGACCGCTGCCGGCGGCGGATACGCCCTTGCTGTACAAACGGCGAAATTCGTGATTTTTTTTCAGCGTCACAGCTTTTTTCATCGTTTCTCCCGTTCTTTCCGGTTTTTGAGACCCACATTTTTGGAAAGCCATAAGGGACGGAGGAAAACCGATTTCCTGCCGTCCCTGTCTATTTTGTTCAGCAGGTCTCCCGCGGAGTGTTCCGCGAACTCAGCCGCTTAGTAGCTGAGCTGGGCACGGCCCTTGGCGCGGCGGGCGGCAAGGATCTTGCGGCCGTTGGCGGTAGCCATCCGCTTGCGGAAACCGTGGACCTTCTGACCGTGGAGCTTCTTGGGCTGATAGGTACGTTTTGTTGCCATGTTGAGACACCTCCTGTAAATCAATGTTTTCCGGCCGTCTTTCGGCGGCGCTTACTCGACACGGCGATTGGGCCGCGCAGTAAATAAATCAAGAGCGCAGATTCGGCGCTCGAATTAGTATACATGCAAATCAAAAAACTGTCAATAAAAACTTGCGAAACTTTAAGAATTTCAGCATTTTTCCTCCTTTTGGAAACCTGAGCAGCAAAACCACAAGATCTTTGTTTTTTCTGCTGTTTTATTTCCAGATATTGTGGTTTTTTTCATAGATTTTTCAATTCTTATTTATTAGAATAGGTGTTGTTTTTTCTGCTGTTTTTTGGTATACTTAAAAAGTATTTTGATTTCCCCTGTACGCAGGGAAAGAGAGGTGTCTTTCTTTTGAATTCCGTAGCCGACGTCTGGACAAACGTCCTCACCCAGCTGAAACGCGACCTCTCGGAGACCACGATTGCCACTTGGTTTGACGAACTGGAGGCCGTGGATCTGCGGGACGGCGTTTTTTATCTGCACTGCCCCAACGACTTTAAGAAAAACTACATCGAAAGCCTGTTCATGAAAAACATCAAAGCGGTGCTGAAGGATATTTTCTCCACCGACTTTGACGTGAAGGTTCTCTCCTCGGACGAGTACGCCGATTTCTTCGGAACCGAGACCAAGCGGAAAACCGACGCGTTCACCTCCGAAGAATTTACATTTGAGACCTTCGTGGTGGGCCCCAGCAACAAACTGGCCTACGCTGCGTCCATGTCCGTGGCGGAGCATCCGGCCCAAAACTACAACCCCCTGCTGATCTACGGGGACTCCGGCCTGGGCAAGACCCACCTGATCAACTCCATTGCCCACGTGATCCGCAAAAACAACTCCCGAGCCAAAATCGCCTATGTCAAGGGCGACGATCTGACCAACGAACTGGTGGACGCCATCCGGGAGGGCAAAACCGCGGAGATGCGGGAGAAATACCGCAAAGCCGACCTGCTGCTGGTGGACGACGTGCAGTTCATCGCCGGCCGCAAGCAGACGCAGGAGGAATTTTTCCACACGTTCAACAATCTCTACGAGTCCGGCAAGCAGATCGTGTTGACCTCCGACCGTCCCCCCTCTGAAATGACCCAGCTGGAGGACCGGCTTCTGACCCGGTTTGAATGGGGGCTGCTGGTGGACGTGGCTCCGCCGGACTTTGAAACGCGGCTGGCCATCATCAAAAACAAGGCCGCGTCTTTAAAAATGCAGATTCCCGACAAGATCGCGGTGTATGTGGCCGAGCGGGTCACCTCCAATGTCCGCCAGCTGGAGGGCACCATCAATAAACTGCTGGCGTATACCGACCTTCTAGACGACGACATGGACGACGAATTGGTGAAGCGGGCGATCCAAGACATTCTGCGCCGGGGCGACAATATCCCCACGCCGGAATCCATCGTGGACTTCGTCTCCAAGTACTACGGTGTGGACGCGGAGATCATCCGGGGCCAGCAGAGAGTGCGGGAAGCCGTGTCCGCCAGACAGGTGGCCATGTATCTGATTCGCAATATCACCAACCTCTCCAGCGACGATATCGGCAAGATTTTTGGCAACCGGGATCACTCCACCGTGCTGTACTCCATTGAAAAGGTGGAGAAGCAGATGAAGTCCGACGCGGCCTTTGCCGAGACCGTGAAGGAGATCAAAACCAACATCAGTTCTAAGCGCTGAGTTTTCCCCGAAGACCTGTGGAAAAGGAAAAGTAAATTGTGGAAAAGTGCCGTGTGAAAAACTGGTGTGGAAAACTGCCCGGTTTTTCCCGAGCCCCTCCAGAATAACTTTTTTTGTGTTTTCAAGGGTTTTCCACTTTTTCCACAGTTTTTTTCCCTCTACTACGACTATGACTAAAAAAGTACTTTCTTCTTTTCTAAAAGACGAAAAAACCGCGGCTTACTCCCGTTTCTGCTCAGTCCCTGTTGAAAACTCCTGCGATAGAAAGGAAAGCGGATTATGAAATTTTCCTGTGAAAAAGCTCTTTTGCAAAACGCCATCGGCGTGGCTTCCCGCGCCGTTTCGCAGAAAAGCACCATTCCGGCCCTGGAGGGCCTGCTGCTTCACGCGGCGGAAGCCGTCACCGTCTCCGGCTACAATATGAAAACCGGCATCCGCACCACCTTGAGCGCCGACGTGACGGAGCCCGGCGAGCTGGTTTTAAACGCAAGGCTTTTCGGTGAGATCATCCGCCGGATGCCCGACGACGTGATCACCTTCTCCTCTGATGAGAAAATGACGGTGCATCTCCACTGTGGAGACGCGGACTTCAATATCTCCGGTCTCAGCGCCGCGGATTATCCGGAGCTGCCAGAGGTGGAGGACGAATACTCGGTCTCTCTCCAGCAGAAAACGCTGCGGGCCATGATCGAGGAGACGCTGTTTGCCGTCTCCACCAACGAAAGCCGCCCGGTACACACCGGCTCCCTGTTTGAAATCGGAGAACAGGGGCTCACCGTGGTGTCGGTAGACGGATTTCGGCTGGCCATCCGTAAGGAGCCGCTGGAAAAGGTCAACGGCGGGTATTTCTCCTTTGTCGCCCCCGGCTCCGCTCTCAGCGAGATCGAAAAAATCTGCGGTGACGTGGAGGATCTGGCGTCCATCACCCTGGGCAAACGCCACATCTTATTTGAAGTGGGCGAAACACAGCTGATCTGCCGCCGTCTGGAAGGCGAATTTTTGGATTACAAGAGCGCCGTGCCCCGGAAAAATCCCATCAGCGTGGTGGCGGACACCAAAGAGATGATTCAGAGCATCGACCGTGTCAGTGTGGTGATCTCGGATAAGCTGAAAAGCCCGGTGCGGTGCATTTTTGAAAAGGATCGCGTGCTGCTCTCCGCGAAAACCGCCAGCGGCGAAGCAAAGGACATCTGCCGTCTGGCAGGGGACGGCGGAGAACTGGAAATTGGCTTTAACAACCGTTATTTAATGGAGGCCCTGCGGTATGCCCCGGCGGACACCGTAAAAATCGAGCTGAATACCGGCGTCTCCCCCGCCGTCATCGTCCCTGCGGAGGGCGAGGAGCGTTTCCTATATATGGTGCTCCCCGTGCGGCTGAAAGCGCAGGATTAAGATGAAGACGATTAAAATTACAACGGAGTATATCAAATTGCAGGATCTTTTGAAAATGGCAAACCTGGTGGAGTCCGGCGGACAGGCCAAGGAGCGGATTCAGGGCGGCGAGGTCACCGTGAACGGCGAGACCTGCACCCAGCGGGGAAAAAAGATGCGCCCCGGCGACGTGGCTCAGATCGACGGACAGGACTGCACCCCAGCCTATGCGGATTGATTCCATTTCACTGGAGCGGTTTCGGAACTACCAGGATCAGAAAATCTCGTTTGACCCCAGCTGTAACGTTATTTTTGGAGAAAACGCCCAGGGAAAGACGAATCTGCTGGAAGCCATCCAGTACCTCTCCTGCGGCCACTCCGACCGGGCGAAAAGCGACCGGGAGCTGATCTCCTTTCAGGAGGGATCGGCGGTTCTGCGGGGCGGCGTGTACGCCCGAGAGCGGGATTTTTCCATTCGGGCGGAGCTGTACCGGGAGAAGCGGCGCAAGCTCTGGGTGAATCAAGTTCCGGCAAAAACCGCGTCGGAGCTGTCTGCGGTTTTTCAAACGGTTTTTTTCTGCCCAGAGGACTTGCTTTTAATTCGGGAGGGCGCGGCGGCGCGGCGCAGATTTCTGGACAACGCGCTCTGCCAGCTCCGCCCGCGATACGCGGCGGCGCTGGCGGCCTATCGCCGGGCCTACGCCCATAAGACCCGCATCCTGCGGGACAGTGACCAGCAGCCAGGACTTTTAGACATGCTGCCGGAGTTCAATGAGCGGCTGATCCAGAGCGGGGCCGTGGTGATCCACGACCGGGCGCAGTTTACGAAGACGCTGGCGTCCTGCGCGGCAGTGAACCATGCGGACTGCTCCGGCGGTAAGGAAACCCTGACGGTCTCCTACCGGACGGTTTCCAGCATCCCCAACCCGCTGGCGGAGATCGCCGTTTTGAAGGAGCAGTACCGCGCCCACATGGAGTCCCACAGACAGGCGGAGCTGAGCTCCCGGCTGTGTCTGTCCGGCCCGCACAAGGACGACCTTGTGGTGGAGATCGACGGAAGGGACGCGAAAACCTATTCCTCTCAGGGCCAGACCCGGACGGCGGCGCTGGCGTTGAAGCTGGCGGAGCGGGAGATCTACAAGCATGTCACCGGCGAAGCGCCCTTGCTGCTGCTGGACGATGTGCTCAGTGAGCTGGACCCCCGGCGGCAGGAATTTGTGCTGAACCGCATTGCGGGGGGACAGGTTTTCATCACCTGCTGCGAGGACGACCGCCTGCCTATGCTGCTGGGCGGAAAGGTGTTTCACGTCGCCAACGGAACGGTGCAGGAATCGCCGGGGCACGCTTAAGCAATGTTTCACGTGAAACAAAAATACGCTGAAAAAGCGGCTTTTGCCGGTTTAAACCCCGTTTTTTGGGATCGGGAAAGGAGAGAAGCCCTTGTATCTCCATATCGGACAAAATGAGATCGTGCCGGAAAACCGGGTGATCGGCATTTTTGATCTGGACAAGTGCAGCTATGAAAAGCGAACGCGGGAGTATCTCTCCCGGGCGGAGGGAGAGGGCGTTGTGCTGGATGTTTCCGGCGACCTGCCCAAGTCCTTTGTGGTGTGCGACCATCCCTATCACACCCAGATCGTCTATCTCTCCCAGCTCAGCTCCACCACGCTGCAAAAAAGAACCGAGAGCTTGCAGCTGGAGCTGTAAGCGGGATTCATTATCAAATCAGGAAGGTCCGCGGCCAGCAGAAAAAACCGCGGCGCTTCATCAGAATTCAGGACAGAAAGAAGCGAACCGGGAGCGGTTCCGGTTTGGCTCTTTCTGTCTTGTATACGGAAGGAAGG
>JAQVCU010000030.1 GCA_028689635.1 Oscillospiraceae bacterium | reverse complement strand
CTCCCGGCCGTCGGCCAAAGAAGCACAGATCTCACTGACAACAGAAAGGATCTCCCCGTGTTCCACCCACATCGGCGCGGTGCGCACCAAAAGGGAGCCGCCAAAATCCTCTGTTTCAAAGCCGCAACGCGCCAAAACCCCGCGATGGCGTAGGGCGGCGTCGTATTCCTCGCGGGAGAGGGCTGCGTTGACAGGGGTCAGCAGCGTTTGGCAGTACTGCTCCGTCTTGCCGCTTTTCATCCGGTTAAAGAGGACGCGCTCATGAGCGGCGTGTTTATCCACAGCGATAAGCTCGTCCCCATCCTCCAGTAGGATATAGGTCTTAAACGCTTCCCCGATGTAATGGGGATCCCGAAAAAAGCCCTGGGTCAGGGAAGCGGCTTCCTCCTGCGGCGGCAAGGGCTCTCCCTGCGCCTGCCCCATGCTCTCTTCCACATCCAAAGACGGCGCCTTCTCTTTTGGGGGATGCACCGGCTCCTGCGGCTCTTCCACCTCAACGTCGATTTTTCTACGCAGGGAGATCGTGGGCGCCTCCGGAGAAGAATAGAGCAAATAAGGCTGCCGCTCTTGGGCAAGCCCTCCCGGGGCCTCCACCGACAGTGTACCACCAGAAACGGGTCGATTTTGGGGTTTTGGTGTCGAAACCCCAGAAGTTTTTTCCTTCTCCGGCTCTAAAAAACGCTCCCGATACTCCCGGGCGGTAATGGTCTGCTGCACCGGCGGCGTCAAAGCGGGGGCGAAATCGCGCACCGGCGCCTTAACTGTGGCTTCCACAGGCCTATCACCGGTGCTCAGGGCCGATTTTACCGCAAAATAGACTAGATTAAAAATATCCTTTTCATTTTGAAAGCGCACCTCCACCTTGGCGGGATGCACGTTGACGTCTACCAGCTCCGGCGCAATGGTAAGGTCCAGCACACAGGCCGGGAATTTTCCCACCATGATGGCGTGTTTATAGCCTTCTTCTAAAGAGACCATACAGGTGCGGGATTTGATATAGCGCCGGTTGACATAAAAGGTCTGTAAAGAGCGGTTGGGCCGGGCCACGTGGGGCCGGGAGATATATCCGGACGCCCGCATGCCGCCCATCTCATAATCCACCGGGATCAGCCCGGCGGCGAATTCCCGCCCATACACAGAATAAACGGCGGAAATCAGCTTTTCGTCCCCAGGCGTGGAAAGTTTTCGCTCCCCGTCCCGGATAAACTGAAACGCCACCCCAGGGTATGCCAAGGCGATTTTTTCCACCACATTGGCGACGGCGTTCGCCTCCGATACATCCTTCTTTAAGAACTTCAGGCGAGCCGGGGTGTTGTAAAAAAGGTCACGCACCAAAATTGTGGTGCCGCAGGGACAGCCAGCCTCGACATTCTCCTGCTCCTCCCCGCCCTCAATGCGGTATCGGATCCCAACGACCGCGTCCTCCCGCCGGGTAAGCAGCTCCACCCGGGCCACCGCGGCCACAGAGGCCAGCGCTTCCCCCCGAAACCCCATGGTTCGGATCGCGTCCAGATCTCCCGCCGCCTTCACTTTGCTGGTGGCGTGGCGCAGAAAAGCCAGCGGCACGTCCTCCGGATAAAAGCCGCAGCCGTTATCGGTAATGCGAAGGAAGGTCATCCCGCCGTTTTTGATCTCCACCACGATCTGGGTGGCCCCGGCGTCAATGGCGTTTTCGATCAGCTCTTTTGCCACCGAAGCTGGGCGTTCCACCACTTCTCCCGCGGCAATCAGCTCCGCCACGCTTTTGTCCAGCCGGTTAATGATCCCCATGGGCTCTTTCCCCTTTCCCTTTTGAGAGATTATGACAGCATCCCTTTGAGCTCATAGAGCAGATTCAGCGCCTCGATGGGCGTTAGGGTGTTCACATCGATCTGCCGCAGACGCTGGGAAAGCTCCCCTCCGGCCTCCGGCAGAAAAGACATCTGTCCGTCCGGCAGTTCCATGGGAGGGCTCCGTTTGCCCTTTTGTTCTACCGCCACTGCGCCGCCGTCCTCCAGCTGCCCCAAGATCTCATGGGCGCGCTGGATGACCCAATCCGGGATCCCCGCCAGTTTGGATACTTCGATGCCGTAGCTGTCGTCGGCGCCTCCCGGGACAATGCGCCGAAGAAAGGTAATATCATCTCCGCGCTTTTTGACCGCAATGTTATAGTTTTTGACCGAATCCAGGGCTTCCTCCACCGCGGTAAGCTCGTGATAATGGGTGGCAAAAAGCGTTTTTGCCCCAAGTTTTTTCTTGTCGGCGATGTATTCCAGCACTGCCCTGGCAATGCTCATCCCGTCGAAGGTAGAAGTACCGCGGCCGATCTCGTCTAAGATCAGCAGGCTTTTGGCCGTGGCGTGCTTTAGGATATAGGCCACCTCGTTCATCTCCACCATAAAAGTGGATTGGCCGGAGGAAAGGTCATCCGAAGCACCGACCCTGGTATAGATCCCGTCCACTACGCCAATGGTGGCGCTGGAAGCAGGCACAAAAGAGCCGATCTGGGCCATTAGGGCAATAAGGGCCACCTGCCGCATATAAGTGGATTTTCCCGCCATGTTGGGGCCGGTAATAATGGCGATCTGATGGTCTGTGCAGTTGAGGCAGGTATCGTTTGGCACAAAGGGGGCGCCTTCCAGCAGCGTCTCCACCACCGGATGCCGTCCGTTTTCGATCACCAGATCCCCGGAAAGGTTTACCTCCGGGCGGCTGTAGTTGTTTTGCTGCGCCACCGTGGCAAAGGAACAGAACACATCCAGCCGCGCCAGAGCGCTGGATGCGGACTGGACCCGGGCAAGCTGGCCCGCCACCGTGGTGCGCACCTGGTCAAACAGCTCCTGCTCCATGCGGGTGATCTGGTCGCTGGCGCCGAGGATCTTTTCTTCCAATATTTTAAGCTCTTCCGTGATATAGCGTTCCCCGTTAGTCAGGGTCTGCTTGCGTATGTAATGTTCCGGAACCTTATCCGCATAGCTTTTGGAGATCTCCAAATAATAGCCGAACACACGGTTATAGCCGATCTTCAGGCTTTTAATGCCGGTGCGTTCCTTCTCCTTTGCCTCGATTTGGGCAAGGTATTCTTTGGAATGCGCCACCAGATCCCGCAATTCATCCAACGGGGCATGATAGCCCTTTTGGATAACGCCGCCGTCCTTCATCAAGGCGGGCGGATCTTCGACAATGGCGCTGCCGATCAGGGCGCAGATATCCTCCAATGGATCCAGATGGGCATAGATGTCCCGCAGAAACTGGCTCTGCGTCTCCTCAAGCAGGGCGCGCAAAGCGGGCAACTTTTGCAAAGTAGCTTCAATGGCCCGCATATCCCGCGGGTTGGCGTTTCCAAACACCACCTTGGTCATCAGACGGTCCAGGTCAAAAATGCCGGAGAGCCCCGCTTCCAGCTCCTGCCGCAAAATGTTGCCGCGATATAGCTCCTCCACCGCGTTAAGACGCTTGTTGATGATGGCGGGGTTGATCAAGGGCTGATCGAGAAAGCTTTTGACCATGCGTTTTCCCATGGCGGTTTTGGTTTTATCCAGCACCCACAGCAGCGAGCCTTTTCGGGCGCCGGTGCGCATGGTTTGGGTCAGCTCCAGGTTCCGCCGGGCGATCAGATCAAGGTTCATAAACTGGTTCTCGTTGTAATAATCGATGGATAAAAGCCGCTCCAGCCCCACCTTTTGGGTTTCTTTCAAGTAGACGAGCAGCATGGCGATGGCTTCACGGCAAAAGGGCTTATCCTCCAGGGAAAGGGCCGAAAGATCCTCCGTGTGAAAGTGCCGGCACAGCACTTCTTCGCTCTGCCCGGGGGAAAACTCCTCCTCCGTCAGCAGGGTAACCGCGCATTCCAGCTTGTTTTTAAGAAAAGAAGTCACTTCGGTACAGGCCAACAGCTCCTGCCCGAAAACTGCCTCGCTGGGGGAAAACCGCCCCAGCTCCTGCGTCAGGATGTTTTGAAAATCCTTTCCGCGGTATTCCGTCGCGTGGATCTCCCCAGTGGAGATATCGGTAAAACAGACGCCAAAGCCCTCCCCGCCGCAGCAGAGGGATGCTATGTAGTTGTTGGCGCTTTCATCCAGCATGCTGGTTTCAACAATGGTGCCCGGCGTGATGACGCGGATGATATCCCGTTTGACAAGGCCTTTGGCCAGCGCCGGATCCTCCATTTGTTCGCAGATGGCCACCTTGTAGCCCTTTTTGATCAGCCTGGCGATATAGGCTTCGCAGCTATGATAGGGTACGCCGCACATGGGGGCGCGCTCCTCCTGGCCGCAGTCCCGCCTGGTCAGGGTGAGCTCCAGCTCCCGGGAGGCCAGTTTGGCGTCGTCGTAAAACATCTCATAAAAATCGCCCAGCCGAAAAAACAAAATCTGATCCGGATGTTTGTTCTTTATGGAAAAATACTGTTCCATCATAGGGGACAGCTTGGCCATCGTTTTTCCTCCCTGTCAAAAGGCCGCGGCGATCCGCGGCTTCTTTTAGATAAGCGGCGCCGGGCCACAGGCCCCGCGCCGTTTTTTCATTGTTTAGTGACAGCCGGAGCAGCTGGAACAGCTCCCCGTGCAGGAGGTCTCGTTCATCTCCGCCGTCTCCGGGTCTTCGCCGTTGACGCTCATCACCAGGATCTGGTTGATAAAGTTCATTAGGGAATCCATTTCCTGCTTTGTGCTGGTAAAGACCACCATTTTGGGGTTGCCCATAATGGCTCCGTAAAGAGTTTTGATCTCTTTATCCAGCTCGTTCATCTTTTCCTGGTCGCGCTCTTCTTTTTGGATCTCCTGGTTAAGGGCCATACGCTTTAAGTTAAACTCGCCGATCTGGGCCTGCAGCTCCTCGTCGTTGTCGTTGGCCTCCATGGCCAGCCGCATCGCCAGATAGCGGTCGTCCGCCTGAATTGCTTTGCCAAGGTCTTTTGCCATACGGATCACGTCCATATTTGTTTCCTCCATTATTTTATCTTTTGTAAAGTATTCGGTTTTGTTTTGCCGGGGGGCGCTTTGGCGCTTACACCCGTTCTCCAAAAACGGCCCAATGCATGGAGCGGGTGATCCGCACATCCACGAACTGCCCCGTCAGCTCTTCCGGGCCCTTAAATTCCACGGTGATGTTGCCCGGGCTTTTTCCGGAAAGATATCCTTTCCCGCTTTTGCCCTCGCCCTCCGCCAGCACCCGAAAGGTCTTTCCCACCATGGCGCTGTTGCGCTCGTCACCGATCTGCTCCTGCAGCGATAAAAGCTCCCGGAACCAGCGGGATTTTTCCTCCGCGGAAATAGGGTCTTCCATCTGCGCCGCCCGGGTCCCCACCCGGGAAGAGTAGATAAAGGTATACAAAAAGTCGTAGCGGACTTCCCGAAGCAGGGACATCGTCTCCTGAAAATCCTCATAGGTCTCCCCGGGGAAACCGACCATAATGTCGCTGGATAGGGTGATCCCGGGGATCTTTTCCCGGGCGTAGCGAACCAATTCCAGATACTGCTCGCGGTCATAGTGCCGGTTCATCGCCTTCAGCACCCGGCTGGAACCGGACTGTACCGGAAGGTGGAGATAGGGGCAGAGCTTGCGGCTTTGGGCCATGACGTCGATGAGCTCGTGGGTGCAGTCTTTGGGGTGAGAGCTCATAAAACGGACGCGAAAATCTCCCGGGATCTTTTCGATCTCCCGCAGCAGACCCGCAAAGGTGATCTGCTCATCCAGCCCTTTGCCGTAGGAATTGACGTTTTGGCCCAAAAGGGTGATCTCCTTGTATCCCTGCTGTACCAGCTCTTCAAGCTCCCGCAGCACCTGGCCGGGGCGACGGCTGTGTTCCCGGCCCCGCACATAGGGGACGATGCAGTAGGTACAAAAGTTATCGCAACCGCGCATAATGGGCAGCCAGGCTTTTAGGGTGCCATCCCGGTGTACCGGAAGCCCTTCCACTATGGCGCCGTCCCCCTCTGCGGTATTAAACACCCGCTGGCGGCGGCTCAGCGCCTCATAGAGCATGCCCGGCAGCTGATGAAGGGCATGGGTCCCAAAAACAAGGTCGACATAAGGATAGCTCTGTTTGATCTTTTGAGCAATGTGCTCCTGCTGCATCATACAGCCGCACAGCCCGATGATCAGATCCGGGTTTTCCTTTTTTTGCTTTTTCAGCGCTCCCACATTGCCAAATACCCGGTCTTCCGCGTTTTCCCTCACGGCGCAGGTGTTGTAAAGGATGAGATCCGCTTCCCCTGCGGTGCCGGTAAAACCATAGCCGCAACGGGCCAAAAGGCCTTTGATCTTCTCCCCGTCCGCCACGTTTTGCTGGCAGCCGTAAGAATGGACATGAGCGAGGGGCGGATGATCCAGCTTTTGGGAAAGCAGACTGCGGATCTCTTCGCAGCGCGCCCATTGGGATTCCAGCTCCGACTGTATTGCGATTTCGTTGTGATCTGCCAAAAATAGACCTCCTGTCAGCCGGATGAAACCCGGGATCTGCCGCGGGGCGGCCCTTTGGACGGCGCCTTTCCCCTTAAAATTGCCCATTGCCCCGGCCGGGGCATCAAAATCGGCAATATTGCTGCATAACAATTATTTTACCACGAAAACGACGTTTTTTCAATGTCCGCGGCAGAAAGGACAAAAAAGGCGCAGAGAGCTCTCTGCGCCTTTTGGATGGATCACTGCTGATACTGCAGATTGTCAAAAGAACCCGCTTCTTGCACGCCGCCGGTATCATCGGCGAAATAATCCAGGGTAACGCGGTCCCCCGGAATGGTGACCGCCAGCTCCGGGCTAAGGTCGGACCTTACGTTAAAAATAAGCTTCGGATGTTCCGTCAAAATCAAACGGTATTCGGTAAGGCTGCCGTTATACTCCGCGGCGATCCTCTCCACCGTACCGGTAACGCTTTGACGGTCGCCAGCCTGCTCCAGGTTCATCTGGAAGCCGACGTTCTGCGCCGCGCGTTCATAATCCCGAATGGCGTCCTGAATGGTCTCTCCGGTACCCACCACAGAATAATCCGTCACCGAGACCAGGGCGTACTGTTTGATCAGCCGCTCGTTGTCTTTAAGGGTCATAAAATAGGTAGGCTCTGTATTGATATTGAGGATCAATGGGAAGGACGCGGTGTATTTTAGGTTCTGCACCTTGCCCTCCGCGCTGCTCTGGGCCGCCGATTCCGTGGCGCCGCTCATCTGGTACTGGAAGGAATCCTTCGTCACCATGTTCACCATGATAAAACCGATGGCGCTCTCATCCGAGCCGACGCTGGTAAGACCGGTAAACAAATAGCACTGTCCGCCGTTATAAACGATGATCTCACCCTTAGAAGTGCGGAATTTATCTTTATTGGCCCAGTTGAGAAAGCCGTTGATGTATTCGCCGCGGTTGTTGATCTGCTGCATCACAAAGCCCTCCGGCTGGACTCGGTCCACCCAGGAGGGAACATTTTCCAGGGAATACTTCTGCACGTCGCCGGTGGTGGCGTTGAGCAGGATCACCCCCGTTGCCTCGGGAAGCTGGAAACCGCGAAGGTTCTTATAAGTGGAGACCACCCAATAAGGCGTCCCCTCGTCGTCCAACTCAAAAGAGTAGTCCACGATGCCGGTAAACAGCCCCTTCGTCAGGCGGACATAACGGGTCAGATCCTGGAAGAAATGCGCCCCCGGCTGATATTTGATATACCGTCCGTCCACATATTCCACGTCCTTGACGTTGGTGGCGGAGACGGTAATATAGCCCGGCGTTCCCTCAAGATTGGTGATCCATTTAAAGAAACCGGAATGGTACAGCGGCACAACCCACTGCAGCTTGCCGGCCACCATCTGGATCGTCGGCGTCCCCAGCACCACCTGGCTGCCCAGGGAGGGGCGCTCGCCAAGTTTTTTATCAGCCAGCTTCAGCGCCAGCTCCTCGTCTACCACAGGGATCTGGGCGACGTCGATGGCCTGCACTTCATCGCTGAATTTGCGAATCTCCGATTCGCCGATCTGGGTGCGGTAGGCGTTGCAGTTGAAGATCACGCTGGAGCCGATCAGCACCAGGACGATGGCTGCCCACGGAACTCCAATGATCCATTTGACCTGCTTTGGGAGCTTGCCTCCAGGCACGAACTGAACGCTCCCCTGATTCATCCCGTCCTGCACCACACGGACTCCCCCGATCCGGGCCAGGGCCCACACCGCCGTGTAGGCAGTGATCAAAAAGGCCCAAAACACCGCGCCATCCAGATACAACGGGTTTAAGTTGGGGCATTCCACCAGAACATACAGCACCGCCAATAGGGTGATCGCCGCATAGATCCAGATCTGCTTCTTTTTTATATTCAAGATCCACCCATCCTTTCTATCTCTTATTAAAATTGTACCACAGCCACCGGGGTTCCGCCATATGGCCGGAAAGAGTTTACGGTCTATTCAAATTTGGGCTCGTCTTTCCCTGTCGCTTTTTCAAAAGCGGATGGCGCAAAGAGGCATACTCCCCGGTTTCCACCGGTAGGCCGCGTTTTTCCAGCCGCAACTCCACCGCCGTGCGAAACAGCGAATAAAGCACCGCGAAGGTGGGCACGCCCACAAACATGCCCAGCACGCCAAAATAGCCGCCAAAGAAAAGAATGGCAAAAATCACCCACAGCGCCGAGATCCCGATGGATTCGCCCAGGATCTTCGGCCCCAGGATATTCCCATCAAACTGCTGCAGCACCAGGATCAGGATTAAAAACCAGAAGGCCTTGGCCGGGCTGACCAAAAAGATGATCAGCGCGCTGGGGATCGCCCCGATAAAGGGCCCAAAATAAGGGATCACGTTGGTAACGCCTACGATCACGCTGACCAGCATGGCCATAGGCATCCGGAACACCGACATGCTGATGAAACAGAGGATGCCGATGATCAGGGAATCCAGCAGCTTTCCGGTGATAAAACTGCTGAACACCTGGTTGCTGGTGTGGGTCACGGAAACAAGGCGGTCCACCGTGTGCACCGGAAGGAAAGCGTACAGTGCTTTCTTGGTCTGCGCAAAAAGACGCTCCTTCCCCATCAGCAGATAGATCGAAATAATGACGCCGAGTACCGAATTGGTAACCCCCACCGTCAGGGACTTGGTAACGTTGAGAAGATAGGGCAGCGAGGAGGAGACCCAGCTGTAAAACATCTCCAGCAATTTTTCCATGGACTGGGTGGCTTTGGTGAGAAGTTCCTGCACATAAGGGTCTGACGGCAACCGGCTCAACAGCCCGTCCAGCCAGGCGGTGGCCGCCGGAATATAGGAGGAGATGTTGGAGACGATGCCGGAGACGCTGGACGCCACCTGCGGCGCCACAATGCTGATAAAGACCGTGATCACCGCTACGGAGCAGAAATAGGTGAGCAGCAGGGCCGCCACCCTGCGCACGCCGGTGGAGATTTTATCGCCAAACAGGCGGGTAAGCAGCTTATCTTCAAAAAAACGCATGACCGGGTTGAGCACATAAGCGATGGAAAAGCCATAGATCATCGGCAGCATAATGGTGACAAGGCCGTTCCAAAAATCCCGGATCACCGCAAAATGGGTCATTGCCGCATAAAAAAGCATGGCGGCCGCAATGACCAAAAAGGCATAGGCGGCGATGGTGGTATATTTCCGATTCCAATCAATTTTCATGGCGCACGCTCATTTCTTTATCATTCGGGCGGTTTTTCACCCGTTTATCTCATCGGAAAGGGACGCCCAACGGTCATAAGACGCCGAAAGCAGGGTCCTGGTCTCATCCAAAACAGCGCATTTCTCCGCCACCAGTTTATAATCCCCGCAAACTTCCGGCAGCGTGATCTCTTTTTCCAGCGCCGCCACCGTCTCTTCATAGGCTGCAATATCGTTTTCCAGCCGCCGCAGCTCCTGCCTCAGGCGGTTTTCCTCGCTTTTTTGCTGCCGGCTGCGATAGGCTTTCTGCGCGGCGGAAGGCTCCGGACGGGCGGGTTTTTGCACCGGGGGCGCGGGGGGCTGCATCTTTTCCTTCTGCGCCAGATAATCGTCGTAGTTGCCCTTGTATTCCACCACGTGTTCGGACAGGAACTCCACGATCTTATCCGGCACGCGGTTGAGCATATAGCGGTCATGGCTTACCATAATGATGGTGCCGGTAAACTCCATAAGCGCTTCTTCCAGCTCTTCTTTGGAGGCGAGATCCAGATGGTTGGTGGGCTCATCCAACACCAAAACATTTCCGCGCTGCAGCATCAGCAGGGCAAAATTGAGTTTGGCCTTTTCTCCGCCGCTCAGCACCCCCACCTTTTTATAAACCGCGTCGCCGGAGAGCAATACCCCGCCCAAAATGCTGCGCACCCGGTTTTCCGTCATGGACGGATAACGGTGCCAGATCTCCTCCAGGGCCGTAAGCTCCGGATGCAGGTTTTTGATCTCCTGCTCGTAGTAGGCGGTCTTAACGTTTTTCCCCCAGATAAAATCTCCGCCGCCGGGCGGGATCAGCCAGAGGATCGTCTTTAAAAAGGTGGATTTTCCAATGCCGTTGGCGCCGATCACCGCCACCTTGCTTCCCCGCTCTACCGCAAGCTCAATGTGGGAAGCCAGCTCCCGCCGGTCTTTCCCGGAGCCGACCGCCAAAGTAAGATCCCGAATAGCCAAAACATCCTTGACTGGCTCCCGGTCGTATTCAAAACGCAGATGGGCAGATTTTAGATCCCCGCCAGGTTTTTCGATCTTCTCCATGCGTTCCAGCGCCGCCTGGCGGCTTTGGGCGCGTTTGGTGGTGGACGCCCGCACCAGGTTGCGGGCCACAAAATCTTCCAAAGAAGCGATCTCCTGCTGCTGGATCTCATATTCCTTCTGCAGCCGCGCCATCCGCTCTTTTTTCAAGGCCTGATATTTGGTGTAATTTCCTTTATAACAGATTAGCCTGCCGCGTTCCAGATCCCACACGGCGGTGACCAGTTTATCCAGGAAGTACCGGTCATGGGAGACGATGAGCAGCGCCCCTTTGTAGGAGAGCAGGTATTCCTCCAACCAGGTGAGGGTTTTAAAATCCAAATGGTTGGTAGGCTCGTCCAAGATCAGCAGCTGCGGCTGTTCCAGCAAAAGCTTTGCCAGGGCCAGACGGGTTTTCTCCCCGCCGCTGAGGGTGGCGATCACCGTATCGGCAGGCTTTTCCGAAAAGCCCATGCCGTTGAGGATGGTTTTGATTTTCACTTCGATCAGGTAGCCGTCCGCCTTGCTGAACTGCTCGTCCAGCCTGGCGTAGCGATGGGAAAGCTCCTCGTAGCTCTGCCCGTCCCGTTCCATATCCAGGCGGGCCATCTGCTGTTCCAATTCCCGCAGCTCTTTTTCCATAGCCAAAACCGGCGCGAACACCCGTAGCATCTCCTGCCAGATGGTGTTGGAACCCTCTAAGCCGCTGTTCTGCTCTAAAAAGCCTACCGTTACCTGGTTGGAGAGCGCAATGCTTCCGGCGTCGGGCAATTCCCGTCCTGTAAAAAGTTTTAACAGAGTGGATTTTCCCGCCCCGTTAACGCCCACCAAACCAATGCGGTCGTTGTCCTCTATTTTTGCGGTAATGTCGGTAAGCACCGTGTTGCCGCCAAAGCCTTTGTCGAGATGTTCCGCTGAAAGTATCATGATATCCTCCGAATCGTTTCGGCCGCCGCCAAAAAAGCTCCGGCTTTATGCCGCGCGGGTATAGACGTAAAACGCCGCAGGGGTGCTGCGGCCTCAGGCGGTTAAATTGCCCCACCGGCGGGGCCTTTTGCGGGCGATACCCGCAGGACGCTGATAGGATAAAGGATAAAACCGCTTTTCGGTTATTATAGCATAGCCCGATTTTTTCAGCAACCAATATTGACAAAAGCTGGCTGTGACGGTATCCTTTAAAGGATACCAGCAAGGGCCGGACGGCAGGCCGTTTGCACGCCGCCGGTTTACTTCGATTTCACTTTGGAGCGTCCGCCGCCTTTTCTCCCAGATGGGGGGCCGCAGGAAAAGCTCCATCCCGCGCCACCGTCCTTTGTGGAAAATCGAACAGCCGGTGTTTTGAACTACAAAACGCCGGCTTCTTTTCATCCTATCGCAAAATCTAATCCGTTTGCCCTGCAAGCGGTGAAACGAGGGGTTCCTATGAATATCATTCCCGTAAAAACCGGGCGTCCCTATGAGATCCGGATCGAAAAAGGCCTGCTGGCCCAAACCGGCGCGCTGCTGCGCCCGCAGTTTCGCGGCCAGAACCTCGCCGTGATCTCTGACAGCCGCGTGGCGGAACTTTATTTAAAGCCTTTGCTGGATTCGCTGGAGGCCGCAGGCTTTGGCCGCCCTGCCACCTTTTCCGTGCCCCAGGGCGAGGAATCCAAATCCCTGCAAATGACGTCCATCCTTTACAATTTTTTGGCCGAGCGGCACATCCGCCGCAGTGATTGCCTGATCGCCCTGGGCGGCGGCGTAGTGGGCGACCTCACCGGTTTTGTGGCCTCCACCTTCTGCCGCGGCATGAGCTTTGTCCAGGTGCCCACCACGCTTTTGGCACAGATCGATTCCTCCGTGGGGGGCAAAACGGCGGTCAACCTGCCGGCGGGCAAAA
Organism: Oscillospiraceae bacterium; assembly: GCA_028689635.1. GTDB lineage: Bacteria > Bacillota > Clostridia > Oscillospirales > Ruminococcaceae > JALELV01. Next base: position 15,764 of record JAQVCU010000030.1, on the reverse strand, counting down.
ACATGGTGGGCACCTTCTGGCAGCCTTCCCTGGTCGTGTGCGACCCTGATACCCTGGATACCCTGCCGGAGGATATTTTCGCCGCCGGGGTAGCAGAAGCCCTCAAATACGGTATGATCCGCGACGAAAAGCTCTTTGATTTGCTTGCCCTGGACGGCGCCCGCGAGCACATTGAAGAAGTGATCTCTCGCTGTGTGACCATCAAACGGGAGATCGTCCAGAACGACGAACGGGATACCGGCGAAAGGATGCTGCTCAATTTTGGCCATACCCTTGGCCACGGCGTAGAAAGCGGCAGCCACTACGCCCTCTCTCACGGTTTTTCCGTGGCGATCGGGATGAATATGATCGTCAAGGCTTCTGTTGCCCGCGGCCTGACCGCCCCCTCCGTGCTGGAACGCCTGGAAAAAGGCTGCCGCCGCTACGGGCTCCCCACCTTTTACGACGGGGATCTGGAGCGGGTGCTGGAGATCTGCCGCAGCGACAAAAAAAGCGAAGCCGGTTCTCTTAAGGCGATCCTTCTCCATTCCCTCGGAGATGGATATATCCAGCCTTTTTCCTTTGAAGAATTTGAATCTTTTGTCCGGGAGGGCCTTGAATAATGGATAGAACCGTCAGCGCGACCGCTCTTTCCGGCACGATCCAGCCGCCCCCCTCCAAAAGCGTCTGCCACCGCGCCCTGATCGCGGCCGCCCTCTCCGACGGATGCAGCCGGGTCTCTCCTATCGAGCTTTCGGCGGATATCTCCGCCACCATACGGGTATTGGAGGCCTTCGGCGCAAAGATCCAAATAGAAGACGGCGTCGCGGCGGTTCGCGGCATCGGGGGGAACCCCAGCCTCGCCGCTCTGGCGGATTGCGGGGAATCCGGCTCTACCCTGCGCTTTTGCGTTCCCATCGCCGCAGCTTTGGGCGTGCAGACGGAATTTTCCGGTTCCGGCAAACTGCCCGAGCGCCCTCTCACCCCGTATTGGGATATGTTGCCCGGCAAGGGCGTGACCCTTAGCAGCGACCATCTTCCCCTCTCCTGCGGTGGACGCCTGCAGCCGGGGAGTTTTTCTTTGCCCGGGGATATCAGCTCCCAGTTTATTACCGGGCTGCTTTTTGCCCTGCCCCTGCTGGATGGAGACAGCGAGATCCGGCTCACCACGCCTTTGGAATCCGGCCCTTATGTGGAGATCACCCTGGCGGCGCTGGAACGTTGCGGCATTCGGGTGCAAAAGACCGCCGACGGCTTTTTCGTCCCCGGAAGGCAGCGCTATCAGGCGCGGGACGCCGCTGTGGAATCGGATTATTCCAATGCCGCCTTCTGGCTGACGGCCGGAGCATTATCCGGCCGCGTGGTCTGCCACGGGCTGCCGGAGCATTCCCTACAGGGCGACCGCGCTATTGTTCCTTTGTTGCAGCGTTTTGGCGCCGCCGTTTGCCGAAGCGGCGACGACGTTTTCGTTCAGTCTGCACCCCTTTGCGGCATCGAGATCGACGGCGCGGATATTCCGGATATTATCCCCATCCTCTGTGTGGCCGCCGCCGCAGCCAGCGGCGAGACCGTGATCCGGCACATCCGCCGCCTTCGCATCAAAGAATGTGACCGTGCCGCTGCCATGCGTCAAAACCTCTCCGCCCTTGGCGCGGATATCCGGGAAGAGGAAGACGCGCTGATCATCCGCGGCGGAAAGCCGCTGCACGGGGCGGTGGTCTCCGGCTTTAACGACCACCGTATCGCCATGTGCATGGCGGTCGCCGCCCTGCTCTGCAGCAGCCCTGTGACCATCATCGGCGCGCAGTGCGTCCAAAAATCCTATCCCGCCTTTTTTGAGGATTATCAAAAGCTTGGAGGAATGACAGATGTCGTCGACTTGGGGTGATACCCTGAAACTTTCTATTTTCGGAGAATCCCATGGGCCTGCCATCGGCGTTGTGCTGGACGGCCTGCCCGCCGGGGAAGAGATCGACATGGAACAGGTGCTGCGGTTTATGGACCGCCGCCGCCCCGGCAAAGACCCCTTTTCTACTCCCCGCAAGGAAAGCGACCTGCCCCGCGTCCTCTCTGGTGTTTATCAAAACCGCACCACCGGCACGCCTTTGGCGGCCATGATCCAAAACAGCGATACCCACAGCGGGGATTACAGCGAACTGGCCAGCGTAGCGCGTCCTTCTCACGGGGATTTTACCGGTTTTATCCGCTATCACGGCTTTAACGACCCCCGGGGCGGCGGCCATTTTTCCGGGCGGCTCACCGCCCCTCTGGTGTTTGCCGGCGCGCTGGCCATCCAGATGCTGGAGCGCCGCGGCATTTATACCGGCGCTCATCTTGCCTCGGTTGCCGAGGTGGCGGATCGCCGCTTTTCCCCCGTCTCCCTCTCCAAAGAAGAACTTCTCTCCCCTGGGCAAAAGGCGTTCCCTGTTTTGGAGGACAAGGCCGGGGAGGAAATGCGTGAGCGCATTGAAACTGCCCGTATGGATCGGGATTCTGTAGGCGGCACGGTGGAGTGCGGCGTCATTGGCCTTCCCGCCGGAGTGGGTTCCCCCATGTTTGGCGGCGTAGAAAACGTGCTCAGCTCTATTCTCTTTGGCATACCCGCCGTTAAGGGCGTAGAGTTTGGGCTTGGGTTTGAAGGGAGCCGTCTTACCGGTTCTCAATACAACGACAGCTTCTGCCTGAAAAACGGCGAGATCTGTACTGCCACCAACCATCACGGCGGTATTCTCGGCGGCATCACTTCCGGAATGCCGCTGCTCTTTAGCGTTGCCTTTAAGCCCACCCCGTCCATTTCCCAGCCGCAGCAGACGGTGGATTTCATCAGCCGTACCCCCAAAGAACTGGTCATCAAGGGGCGGCACGACCCCTGTGTTGTGCCCCGCGCGGTACCCTGTGTGGAGGCGGCCGCCGCCTTAGGCGTCCTCTCCCTGCTGCTCGACGGCGTAGGCGGCGGGTTCGACCGATAATTTAAAAGGCGCCCGGCATAGCCGGGCGCCTTTTAAGCTTTTTCTCCTGTCCTCCCTTGTAAGGCAGGCCTGTCAGGAAAACCATAAAAAGAGGGAACCGAAAAAACCGGTTCCCTCTTTTTTGATCTTAATTTGCCGCAAGGTGCTTATTTGCCGAAATATCTCTTCAGCATACCCTCGAAAGCGCAGCCGTGTCTTGCTTCGTCCTTCGCCATCTCATGGACGGTATCGTGGATCGCATCCAGGCCCAGCTCTTTGGCTTTGGCGGCCAGTTTCTTTTTGCCGTCGCAGGCGCCGCTCTCGGCAGCTACGCGCAGCTCCAGGTTTTTCTTGGTGTCGGCATTGACTACTTCACCCAGCAGCTCGGCGAATTTGGCAGCGTGCTCCGCCTCTTCATAAGCGGCCTTCTCATAGTACAGGCCGATCTCGGGATATCCTTCGCGGTGGGCCTGACGGGCCATGGCCAAATACATTCCGACCTCGGTGCACTCGCCGGTGAAATTCATTCTCAGCCCTTCGATGATCTCGGGGTCTACGCCGGCGGCAACGCCGATCCGATGCTCATCCGCCCAAGAAGTAGCGCCGGAAACCTGCTCTTCAAATTTGGAAGCGGGGGCTTTGCACTGCGGGCAGAACTCCGGGGGCTCTTTGCCGGTATAAACATAACCACAAATGGTGCAGATATAAGTTTTCATTGTAATTTCCTCCTTAAAATGATGTCCGACGTTTTTGTCTGACATTAGTATACCTCGTAAGTATAGTTTCGTCAATACCCTTCACAAAAAATTAAAATATTATATCGGGCGGGGAGCTATTTCTGATGATACCGCAGCAAAGCCTTTCTGGCGGTTTCCTGCTGCTGTGGGGTCAAAGGCTTCTCGCATTTGCATTTTTGAATATATTTGAGCATCTCCGCGCTTTTACTTGGCACAAAAGCGTCCCCGCGATGGAAGTTGACATTGAGCCGGATGTAAGAATTGCTAAAATACACCATGGGGTGGATGGAGGTGTGGATCCCCTCCTCTTTGAGGATATTTTCCACCGTGCGGGCGTGTCCCGTTGTTTGTTTCAGCGGATTGTAGATTTCTTTTTTCTGCATCTTCCCGCCCTTTAGCCTGCGCGACTGGGTCAAGTTGACGCTGTTCCGCTCCCCGGAGACCATTCCGGCCACATTTTTCGTCTCGATCAAAAAGATGCCGTTGGGCCCGATCACGCAGTGATCGATCTGGCTTTTATAGCCATTGTGCTGAAGGTTCAGATCGGAGACCACCGTATAGTTGGCCGGCAGATCCCTCAGAAGCTGCACACCGCGGTTTTCGCCTGAAAGGCCCGAATTTAAAATATCAACCTGTTTTTTGATCTGGCGGCAGAGGATAAAACAAAAAATATAAAAACCTGCTGCCGTCGCCGCGATCACAGCGATCTGCCAATATTTAGAACGAATCAGCAGACTTGGGATCATCACTGTTAAGATAAGCCCCGCCATAAATGAACAGGCGGCCAGAGCGCCTTTTCCGAAGATAAGCTTATCCCGCTGCGCAGAAAGAGAATTCTGCGGATTTGCCTTGATCATTTTTGCCAAACACATCACCGTCACTTCCGGGCTGCCACGCAGCCATTTTTGCCGTTTTGTCGCCGTCGGGGATCCTCCCGCTCCCTAACGCCCTTCATTTTGTCATCCGTTTCGATCCAGTGAATTTCCGTTTTTCACTGCCCATCGGCCATCCATTTATTAAAATCATTCAAAAATTATCCTTCAATCTGTTGTTTTTTAGTATATCACTTTATAATTCTTCCGTCAAAAGAATAATCAAATCCTTTTGCTCAAATACTAAGAGGGCAAAGGAGGTGATTTGCAATGGCAAATATCAATAACCAGAACAACAACCAGAACAGCAACCAGCAGAACAATAACCAGCAGAACAACAATCAGAACAACAACCAGCAGAGACAGAGCCAGAACAAAAAAGACGAGCAGAACAGAAGGCAGAACTCTTCCAACCGGTCGGACAACTGACTTGTTCCCCCTGGGACAGCATTTGCGGACCAGTTTTTCCTCCCTTGTGCCGGCAAGGGGAAACCTCTTCAAAGAGGAGAAAGATGCGCGCATCTTTCTCCTCTTTTTTGTCTTTTATTTCCAGCTATCGGTTCAGGCGATGCTCTCTCCCGCAAACTGGCTTTGATACAGCTGCGCATAAAAGCCGCCTTTTTCCAACAGCTGCTCATGGTTTCCGGTTTCCACAATATCCCCATCCCGCAGCACAAGGATCATGTCGGCGTCGCGGATGGTGGAAAGTCGGTGGGCGATGATAAAACTGGTGCGGCCCTTCATCAGGGTCTTCATCGCCTTCTGGATCAGGATCTCGGTACGGGTATCCACCGAGCTGGTGGCTTCGTCCAGGATCATGATCTCCGGATCCGCCAGCAGCGCCCGGGCAATGGTAAGCAGCTGCCGCTGCCCCTGGGAAATATTGGTCGCGTCCTCGTTGAGCACCATGTCATAGCCGCCCGGAAGCTGCTTGATAAAGGAATGGGCGTGGGCGGATCTGGCCGCGGTGACAATTTCTTCCTCTGTGGCGCCAAGCCGCCCATAAGCGATGTTCTCACGGATGGTACCGCCAAAAAGCCAGGTGTCCTGCAGCACCATTCCAAACAGCTCTCGCAATCCGTTGCGGGTCATTTGCGTAATATCCACTCCGTCCACCGTAATCCGGCCGCCGCTAAGCTCGTAAAACCGCAGCAGCAGATTGACAATGGTCGTCTTCCCCGCTCCGGTTGGCCCTACAATGGCAATTTTGCTGCCGCTTTTTACATCGATGTTCAAATCGCGGATCAAAAGTTTATCTTTGGCATAACCAAAACGGACGTGCTCAAAGCGGACGTCTCCGCGGGCGTTTTTCAGCACGACTGGATCCGATATCTCCGGCTCTTCCTCGCTTTCATCCAGCATTTCGAAGATACGCTCCGCCGCCGCCATAGTGGATTGCAGCATATTCATGATGTTGGCCGCCTGGGAGATCGGCTGGGTAAACTGCCGCATATACTGGACAAAGGACTGGATCTCCCCCACCAGCAGCTTCCCGGCAATGACCGCCAACCCGCCCACCGCGCACACCAGAAGGTAGCCGATGTTGCCGACAAATCCCACCAGGGGCATCATGATGCCGGAGAGGAACTGGGCCTTCCAGCCGCACTGATAAAGCCGCCCATTGATCTCCTCAAACTGTTTGGTCACCTTATCCTGCCGGTTAAAGGCTTTGACCACATTGTGGCCGGAAAACATCTCCTCCACATGGCCGTTGAGCTCGCCGATCTCCTTTTGCTGCATCCGAAACCATTTCTGGGATTTTTTGACGATCAGCATGCTAAAAATCAGGGAAAGCGGCAGCGTCAGCACCGCGATCAGGGTCATCCGCGGGCTGATAGACAGCATGGTAATAAAGATCCCCACCACGGTGATGACCGAAGTCACCACCTGCGTAACGCCCTGCTGCAAGGTGTTCTGCACCGTATCCACGTCGTTGGTAATGCGGCTGAGCACCTCGCCGTTGGTGCGGGTGTCAAAATAGCTCAGGGGCAACCGGCTGATCTTTTCATCCACTGCCCGGCGAAGGTCGTACATCGTCCGCTGCGCGACCCCGGCCATGAGGAACTGCTCCAGATATTTAAATGCCGAATTGAGCAGATATAAAATCCCAAGCGTCGTCAAAATGCGGACGATCAGCTGAAAATCGATGCCAGAAGCAGGATCCAGAGATCCTCGGAACAATTCGCTGGTCACCATGCCCTGCACCAACGGGGAAAAAATAGACGCCAGCGTGGAGATCAGGGAAAACAAAACAGCAAAAAGGAAGCCCAGTTTATATTTCCCTACAAAGCCCATCAGCCTTGTAAGGGATTTTTTCATGTCTTTCGGTTTACCGCCCGCTGCCCGCGGAGCGCGGCCCGGCCCGCCCATCGGCCCCATATTATTTTCCCCCTTTCGTGATCTCATTTTCCGAGAGCTGTGAAAAAACGATCTCACGGTAGACGCCGCAGCTTTCCAGCAGCTCCTGATGCGTCCCTTTACCGGCGATGCGACCCTCGTCCAGCACCAGGATCTGTTGGGCATGCATGATCGTGCTGACCCGCTGCGCCACCAGGATCACCGTTGCGCCGCCCGTCTCCTGCGCAAGGGCACGGCGCAGGTCGGCGTCCGTTTTAAGGTCCAGGGCTGAAAAGCTGTCGTCAAAGAGATAGATCTCCGGGCGCTTTGCCACGGCGCGGGCAATGGAAAGGCGCTGCTTCTGCCCGCCGGAAACGTTGGAGCCGCCCTGGGCAATGTGGGATTCAAAGCCTTCGGCTTTTTCCTCAATAAAGCTAAAGGACTGGGAGATCTCCGCCGCTTTTCTCAGCTGTTCCCCGTCGGCGTCCTCCCGTCCAAAACGGATATTATCGGCGATGGTACCGGAAAAAAGCACAGATTTTTGCGGAACATACCCGATCTTTTTCCGAAGATCTTCCTGCCGGTATTCCCGCACATCCACTCCGTCCACCAGCACCCTGCCCTCTGACGTTTCATAAAAACGGGGGATCAGGTTCAAAAGCGTCGTCTTGCCGCTTCCGGTACTGCCAATAATGGCCGTGGTCTCGCCCGGACGGGCGGTAAAGCTAATATGGTCCAGCACAGCGTCGTCAGAATCCCCATAGGAAAAGCTCACATCCTGGAACTCCACCGTACCGTCTTTCTGTCCGCCAAAGCTGGGGGCCTGCGGGTCAAGGATGCTGTTTTCATGCTCCAGCACTTCGCCCACCCGGTTGGCCGAAGTAAGCGCCCTGGGCAGCATGACCACCACCATCGACATCATCATCAGCGACATCATGATATGCATGACATACTGCAGCACCGCCACCAGGTCCCCCACCATCAGTTCCCCGGCCGATACCCAGCCGGAGCCAAACCAAAGGATCAGAATCGTCGTGGCGTTGAGCAGAAACATCATGCCCGGCATGAGCAGCGTCATGATCCGCTGCATTTTCAGCGACGTCGCGCTGAGATCCCGGTTGGCGCCGTCAAACCGAAGGCGCTCGTGCTCTTCGGTGTTAAAGGCCCGGATGACCCGCAGCCCATTGAGTTTTTCCCGAAGGACGCGGTTGAGGGCGTCCAGCTTCTGCTGCATGGCCTGTGTTAGGGGCATCACTGTCCGGGCGATCAGGGTCACCAGGACGATCAGAAAGACCATCGCCGCCAAAATAATGCCGGAAAGCCGCTGGCTGTTGCTCAGCGCCATAAACACGCTGCCGATCATCATAAACGGCGACATGAGGACGATGCGGAAAAACATGACGACAAAGTTTTGCAGCTGCGTCACATCGTTGGTCGTGCGGATGATCAGGGACGCGGTGCCAAAACGATCCACGTCCGCCAAAGAAAAGGATTCCACCTTGGCAAAAAGCGCCGAGCGCAGGTTTCTTCCCACCCCCGCCGACATTTTGGCGGAAAAATAGCCGGTAGCGGCGGTGGAGAGCAGCCCAAACACCGCCAGAGCCAGCATCACGCCGCCCTGCGCCAAAACATAGCCGCCATCGGAGTTGACGATCCCGACGTCGATAATATTGGACATGAGGCTGGGCATACCCAGCTCCGCTATCACATGGAAAATGGTAAAAACCGAAATCAGGACGATCGAAAGCCAAAACGGCTTCATTTCTTTTAGGACCCGTCTCAATGCAATTCCCCTTTTTCATTCAATCAATAGAGACCGCCGTCATACCGTCATTGGTCTTTCTGTTCGTAATATTCCAAGATCCTTCCCAGCAGCCGCGTCAATTCGGCGCTGTCCTCTTCCCCCAGGTAATCGGTCAGGCTCTGAAAATGCTCCCGCATCCGCTGCCAGTGCCTCCGGCAAAGTTCTTCCCCCTGTTCGGTGACACGAAGATAGACGGTGCGGCGGTCTGTTTTGCTGGGCAGGCGCTGGATCAGCCCTTTTTCCTCCAGCTGGTTGAGGGTCGGCGTCAGAGCGGGCGGCGATACTTCCATGCGCCGGCTGACGTCCGAAGTCCTGACCTCTTCCCCGGCCCTTTGGCTGTGGAAGATCGCAAACAGGGCCCCCCACTCGCTTTTTTTCAGCTCCGGCCCGTTGCCCCAGGAGCCGAACCATCTTCCCAAACGGCGGAACTGCTCGACTACTTTTGTCGCCTTATCGCGTTCTTCCATCATATCCCACTTTCTTTAATATTTCTGTTCCCTTAATAGTTCATAATACTAAATTTAATTATATGCCCATTTTCCATGCGGTTCATGGACAAATTGTAAAGCTTTTTTGATGGGAAAGGATCTTTCCCCCTTTTTGCGGGGAGCCATAAAACAGCAAAAAGGGAGAAAGCAACGCGCTTCCTCCCTTTGGCCGCCGCACCGGCGGCCACATCCTGTTTTGAGGGCTTATAAGCGCTCCCAAAGCAGCAGATTATTGTCAAAGCGGGCCGCGGCCCTGCCGGTATCTTTCAACCAGGAAAGATAGGAACGGACGGTGCTCCCCACCAGGACATATTGTTCAAAATTCATGGTCAGGCCGTATTTTGCAAAAATCCCCTGCAAAACTTGTTCAAAGCAGCGGGGTTCAGCGCAGATCTCCAAAGTATTTTCGGCGATCTCCCCCACCTTATCGATATTGATCTGCGCCAAGGGCGCGATGTTTTCTGTGGCGTCCGCATGCGCGGGGACAAACAACCGCGCTTCCATTTTTTTCACCCGCTCAAGGGTGTCCAGATAAGCGGCGACGTCGTGGACAAAACCGATCTGATATTTTTGCAGGGTTTCCGCCCCGGAAAGGCAGTCCGCCAGATAGACAACGCCGGCGGCGGTGCGAAAGCCCACCATGTCAAAAAAATGTCCCGGCAGGGGGATCAGCTCCATCCCTTTGGGCAAAACCTCTGGTGTGAGATATTCAGCGTCGCTCTCCTGGGCCATCAGAAATTTATGCTTTAGCTCTTTGGGAGGAAACCCGCCGTAAAGAAAACTCGGTTCCAGAATGGGATGCCGGGTAAAAGCGCAGTCGGTGCCAGGGGCATAGACCCTACAACCGGTCTGCTTTTGCAGATACTGGTTTCCGCCGATGTGATCGGCGTTGGCGTGGGTGTTGTAAATAGCGGTAAGCCGCCACGAATTGGCGTCCAAGATCTGGCGTACCTTTCTGCCCGCGTCTTTATCATTGCCGCTGTCGATCAGGCAAACATCGGCGCCTTCCAGCTTTACAAGGCCAATCTTCGCCGGGCTTTGGATATAATAACAGCTCTCTGCGGCCTGGATCAATTCATACATTCTGCGGTTCCCCCTCTGTCCTTTTGCCACATTATAACAGCTGGGCTCCTCTGCTGCAAGCGTTGCGCTTTTCCGCAAAAGCCCAAAAACAGCCATAATTTTGGTTTTGAAAAAGGACATTGTGGGGCGCCCCTGGGGTTCCATGGAAAAATCGGGCCCGAGCCCCATTGATTTTTGAGGGCTGTTCCACACGCCCGGGCAGATCAGAAGCTCTCTCCATGGGGCCCGCGGGGCGCTTGCCTTAGATCTTCCAGATCCGCCGCCGTCAAGTCATTTTCCAGGTTATCCCGTGCCAGGTCGTTATCGATGGCAGGATATGCGTCTGGGATCGTTTCTTCGCTTTCAAAGGGCCAGTCCGGCGGCAGGGGCCGGATGATACGATCTTTTTTCATCAGCGATCACCTCGGGTTTTAGGATGGCCGAAAAAAAAGAAAATATGTAAGCTGCTTTTCAGCCCTTTCGCACAACCGGCGGCGCTTCTCACGATAAAAAAACGCCGCCTGATCTCTGCCCGAGATCCGGCGGTGGGCCCATGAAGGCACTGTTGGTTTTTCCGGTTTTAAAACGGCAGTACGGCTAAAAGCGGCGGCAACCGTCCTTAGACCGTCTTTTTTAGCCATTTTCATCTTGTAAAGTTGTATTGCTTTACAAGCTTTTAACCGGCCTTTTGATCCCATCTGTCAGGCGCTTTCCAGGGTGCCGCGCGCGATTTTCGTTAACCCACGCCGTCCTCCAAGCCAAAAACACTCCTCTGCTTCAACCAGGCATTTGATCTCATTGTCAGAAAGGCCATGCTGCTCTGTCAAATACATCCCCTGTACCGGAAGATCCCGCAAGGCCCCGGCAGAAGGGCAGATCAGGATCCCGTCAGCTTCTCTGGTAATCCAGATCCTTTGGGAGGAATCTAAAAACAGCTGGCGGATCTTCGCCCCCGGCATCCCCTCGGCCTGGCCGTATGTTTTTTCCACCTGCCACACGCCGCCGTTTCCACGGCGCAAAGTGCAAAGCCCCCCTTTATCCAGATGTCCCGTACCGACCAGAACCGTGTCCTGATCCAACGGCAGGATCGCGTTGACATACCGGTGCGGCAGCCCCTGATCGACAGAAATATAGCTCCATGCCCCCGGGGAAAGAATGCTCAGCCCGCCGCTTTGGCCTGTCAGATAGGCTCCAAACCAAAGCTCATCCTCCGTCGCGGCCAGCGCCGAAACAAAACCGGACGCAAGGCCGTCCTCTGCCGTTAAAATACGCCCTACCCGCCATCCGCCTTTTCCATCCGGTTCCAGATAAGCGGCCCCGTGTTCGGCGCCCAGCCAAAGCCCTTCCCCCCATGCCATGAGGGCGTTGACTCGCCCTGAGGGGATCTCCGGCGCGGCAAAGGAGAAAAGCCTCCCGCCCTCCGGAGTATAAGCCGTTACGCCTCCGTTGTGCCCGGCCCACACCAGGCCGTCCGCCGTTTGGCAGATGCCCGCCGCGTAGATCATCTCGATCCCGCTGTCCAGCCAGCCCAGGGATTGGCCGCTTTGAGCGTCGACCAGCATGATCCCATCTTTTCCGCCGACCCACAGGCCGTTTGCGCCGTGGTACAGGGCCGAGACCTCCATCTCCGGAAAGAATACTTCCACCCCGTCCATTTTAAGGGCCTGGATCCGGCGCGTCTCTTCTTTTTGAGAACTCAGCAAAAACACCGTACAGACCGTCATGATCAATAGAAAAACCGCAATAGCGGCAATGTTCTTTTTACTCATCTTTCCCCTCCCACAGCCGCCCCGACCGCATATACAGCACCCTGTCGCAGAGCTCCGCCGCTTCGCCGGCGTCGTGGGTCACCAACAGCATCGCGGTTTTTCCCCTCGCCTGCTCCTGCAGCACCCGGATCACTCCTGCTTTTGTCTCCGGATCCAGGTTGGAGAGGGGCTCATCCAGCAGCAGCAGGCCCCGGCGGCAAGCCAGCGCCCTGGCAATGGCAACCCGTTTTGCCTGCCCGCCCGAGATCTCATATGGCTTTCGGGAAAGCAGCCCTTCCAGCCCCAAAGCCTCTGCCAGGCGCTCTGCCAGAGCCTCTCTTTCCTCTTTGGGCGCGCCAAAAAGGATGTTGTCGCGAACGCTCATATGGTTCCAAAGCGCCGGGGACTGGAATACCATGGCAACCCCTCTTCGGCAGAGTTCTGGCTCCGCCGGGGCACCGTCAATTTGGATCTCGCCAAAATCCGGCTTTTCCAGGCCCGCGATCAGTCGCAGCAACGTGCTTTTTCCGCTGCCGGAAGCGCCCAAAACTGCGGCGGCGGATTTTTCCCGCAAAGAAAAACTGACGCCGTCCACGGCGGTGGTATCGCCAAACCGTTTGGACACCTCTTTTAATTGAAGCATTTTCAGCCCTTCCTTCCCGCAGTCCACAAAAGCGTCAAACCCAGCGCCGCTGCCGTCAGCGCCGCCTGGGCCAGGCAAAAACCGGATACCAGTTCGGAGGCGCCGTAGTGCAGATAATTAAAGATCTTGACCGAAAGCAGTTCCAACCCCGGCGGCGCCAAAATAAGGCCCGCGCCGGTCTCTCCCAGGGAAAACATGGCCACCGCCACCCAAGCGGCGCATAGATACGGCGCCAGCATGGGCAGCAGCACATGGAAAAAGCACGCGCCGCACCGGCGCTGCAGCAGCGCCCCCGCCTCCAGCCTTTCCCGATCCAGGCGGCGAAAGGCCGCCGCCGCGATCAACAGGGCAAAGGGCATAAAGCGCACCGCGCACCCAAGGGCGGGCAGCAGCGCCCCCGTTAAAAGTTCCTGCAGGCAAGAGCCGTTGACAAGGGAGAGCAGCCCGATCCCCACCAATGCGCCGGGGGACGCCAGTGGCAGGAGGAACAACGTCCACCATCCGCCGCGCCGGGACGCGAGAAACCGCCCCGCCGCAAAGGCCGGGAGCAACGCCATAGACGCCGCCAGCGCCGCCACCAGCAACGAATTGCCAAATTCTTCCGCTGAAAGGGCCAGAGACTGCACAAAAATGCCGGACGGCCCGGCGGTAACGGCCAGGGTACAAAACGGGATCACCAGCTGGATCAGGCAGGCGGCTCCCCCAATCCAGGACATGATCCGGGGAAAGAGGGGCAGTCGAAACAGGGCCAGATCCCCCGAGCGCTGTGGAAAGCTAAAGCCGGATATTCCCGCCTGCGTCCCGGCTACCGCCAACACCGCCAGCAAAAGCAAAGGCGCCGCCAGCCAAAAAGCGTTTTGCGCCGCGCCTGCCGCGCTGTATTCTGAAAACAGCTCAATGGCATAAACATTGTATTGAAAGAGAGACGGCACCGAAAAATCTGTGATCGAAAGGGCAAAGACGCACCCTGCCCCGGAGAGCAGCAGCGGCAGCGCCCCGGGCAACAGAATATGATACAGGGCCCCCGCGCCGTTCCGGCACAAAAGCGCCGCCTCCACTTCTGCGCGGTCCTGGCTCTCCAGCCCGATCAGCGCCAAGGCGGTGCACAGCGGAAGAAAGCCAAGGCTCTCTACCGCCACGCAGGGCAACAGCCCGCTGGCGAACAGGCGATAGGCCCCCGGCCAGAATTGTCCCAACAGCCGGATAAGCTGCATCCAGGAAAGGGCATAGATATACTGCGGCATGGGGGCCAGCAGCAGGAAGAAAAATCGCAAGGGGCTTTGTCTCAACCGGCTGCCCCGGATCCATTGGGCCACGGCGAAGCCAAGCCCGGTACAAAGCGCTGCGGTCAGCCCGCCCAGCAGCACCGAATTGCACAAAAGCCCCGTCCGGCGCGGGTCTGGAAGGATCAGGGAGACGTCTCCCCCACCACCCGCAAACGCGGCGAAGGGCAACAGCCCCAAAGCCAGATAAAGGGCGGCCCCCAGGCGGTTAAAAAGTTTTGTTTTCATTTTGATGTCGCAAACAGCTCCTGCATATCCGCGCTGGCCGTTTCAAGCTGTTCATAGATCTGGCGCAGGTTCACCGCCATCCCTTTGGCGTTCAGGCCATCTGTAGCCCCCTCCCGCACGGAAAGGTCAAAAAAGCCTTCCTCGATCAACCGCTTTTCCAACTGCGCGGAGACAATATAGTCGAGAAAACGTTTGGCGTTTTCCTCGTTTGGGGCCCCGGCGATCATCGCAGCGGTATTGGGGGTGATCAGGCTCCCCATCTCTCCTTCGCCCTGATCGAGAAAAACCATTTCTACCGGTTTTCCGTCCGCAATGGCGCCTTTGGCGTCGTCGGTATCGGTGTAGCCCATGGCCACCTGCCCCGCGGCAGCCATATCGCGGGTGACGGAATTGCCATCCACCACCTGGACGCCCCTTTGGGCAAGGGTTTCAAAGATCCGTCTGCCTTCCTCTGGGCCCACCGCCGCGTAAACAGCCGCCGCCTGGGTGCGGGTCGTCCCAAACATGGGGTAGGCAATGGCGATCATTTCGGCGGGGTACCGGTCGCCGGTCAGATCATAGATCGAGGATGGATATTCCTCCGGACTGAGCAGGTCGGTATTGACCAGAAGCACCCGCGCGCGTCCGCCAAAGGCTGTCCACATCCCGTCCGGATCCCGATAGGCGTCGGGAATATCCTGCGCCGCCGGTGAAAAGTAGGGCTGTAAAAGCCCCTCGTTTTGCAGCGCCATGGTTTGAACGAATTCATTGTTCCAAAACACATCGCAGACCGGTTTGTCCTTTTCTGCAATCAGGCGGTTGGTCAGCCCGGTGGTCTTGTTGGATTCCAGATCGTAAACGGCCTTTACCTTGATTCCTGTCTCCTCTTCAAAGGCCTGGAACACCGGCTCCGAATAAACCTGATCCACCGCGGTATACACCACAACTTCCCCGGCTTTTCCAGGTTCACGGCAACCCGCAAAACAAAACGCGCATAAAACAAACGCTAAAACCAGCCGGCCGGTCTGTCTTATCTTCATGACGCCTCCTCCTTCTCTATCAAAAGGGCATATCGGTCTCTTTGGTTTGATTGTATGAAGAAAATGAAGTTTTGTAAACGTCCGCAAGGTGATTTTTGGGGTGATTTTTGGGGTGATTTTAAGGCGTTCTACTTTTCCGGAAAAGAATGTGTGATATACTGAAATCGAAGATCAAGGGATTGGCCGCCTGAAAAAGGAGAGAGATACCATGAAGGAAAAACAGATCGTCCCGCGCCTGATTACCTACGACCAGCTGCGCCAGGATCCGACCTTTCCGCAATCTCGCATGGGGTTTGTCAAATGGTTTTTTCGAAATCTGTGGCAAGGGATCAAAGCAGGTTTTCCCGTAAATCTTTTGATTTTTTTGGGAGTGGCCCTGTTTTATTGGCTATTTAACCTGTTCTTCCTTTCCTACGTCAACGACAGCTGCTTTTTCGGCAACGGGCGTTTTGCCTCTTCCAGCATCATCGCCTACATATTTGCCGGCCTGGTTTACAAAAACAGCGGATTAAAGGGCTTTGACGTTATGCTGGGCCCTTCTACGACCACCTGGTTTTACAACTTTTCGATGATGTTGTTTTTGGCTCTGTGGGTCGGCGGGCTATTCCGGAGGATC
>JAQVCU010000029.1 GCA_028689635.1 Oscillospiraceae bacterium | reverse complement strand
GGAAAGAACCGGCGTCCGTCACCGCCTCCGCCAATTCCCTGTATTCCGCCGCCGCGGATGGACAGGCGGTCATCGCCTGCGCCCGGCACCTGCAAAACCTTTCCCCGGCGGTCTCCGGTGTGGCCCAGAGCGGCGCCGACAGCATCTCCGCCGCCGTGCAGATCTCCTCCATCGACTGGTCAAATGCGGGCGCCCAAGTTTTCGTCCCCATTACGAACCGCGCTCTGCTTTCTTATGACGGCTGCGGCAACCAGGTGGAAAACTTAACGGTCTCCGCTTCTTCCGGGGACGCCGCGGGCCTCTTCGGCGTCTTTGGCGACGGCGGCCATCCGGCTTCCATCACCGACGTGCGCCTGGCCGACGTTCAGGTCGACGCCGGGTCAGCCCGCTACGCCGGGGCCTTGACAGGCCTTGCCCAAAATGTCTCCTTTTCCGGCTGCCGCGCCTGGGCGCGCCCCCAGCTGCTTGACGAGCTTTCCGACTGCGGCGTCATCTCCGCTGTTTCCAACGGTGTGGGCCAAAGCGTAGGCGGCCTTGTGGGACGTATGGAGGGCGGATCTGCCGCGCGCTGCTTTGCCAGCCTGGGCTCCTTCGACGTCTCCGCTCGGGACAGCTCCTCCTCCCTTGCCGCCGGGGGGTTTGTCGGCTCGGCCGATGAGGACGCGGTATTGGAAGAATGTTATGCCGATTCCTATCTTTTCAGTGTCACCGCCTCCGGGCCCCAGGCTTTTGCCGGTGGCTTTGCCGGTTCCCTTGCAGGACGGGCGGAGAGCTGCTACGCCCTGGGCACCCTTTCCCTCTCCGGGAATGTGGGCGGCGGCGGCTTTGCCGGTCAGGTGGAAGGCTCAGTGGAATCCGCCTATTCGGCGGCTGTGTTCACCCTCCCCGGCGCGGAATCCGTCGCAGCTTCCTTTGTTTTAGATGCTGGTGAAGACGCTGGCTTTCGCGCGTGCCGCTTCCTTTCCGATACCGGTTGGACCCAGGCCCTGCCTGCGGCCGCCTCGGAATCCTCCGCTGCCCAGATCGGCAGCGCCTATGTTGCGGACGTTTGGAGCGCCGCCAGCGAAGCGACTTCCTTTCCCTATACAGTTGAAGACGTCTTCCCCTTTCCCCGGCTGACCGCCATGCCCCATTTTGGCGACTGGCCGCTGGCGTCGGTGGAGCCCATAACGCCCGACGCCCCCTGGATCGTTTATTATGAGCTTTACCGTCTGTCGGATCAGAGCTATCAGCTGGGCCTTTACAACCGGGATCTTTCCATTGGGGAAAGCGAAGATTACCTTGATACCCTTCTGGAGGACGAGGATTTTGACGCGCTGGTGCAGGACGGCTACCTGATGCTTTTCCCCAAGGACAATGGGGCGGAAAGCAGTTTTGGCATCGATTATAACGACCTCGCCAATGATTCCACCAACTATACCTATCAGAAATGGTCCCGAAACAGCAAAGACGTTACCCAGAACTGGTCGAAATGCCCCGGGGATCTGCGGGACAGCAGCGTGAATGTGGTTGCCAAGGGCCTTGTTTATGATGACGGCGAGGAGGCCTGGGATATTCGCAACGGCGTCGCCATCGGCATCGACGGGCAGGAATATTACCCGATCTTTTTGGCCAACGCCCACGTGGCGGACGACTCCAACAAAGCCCCCGGTTTCTATCAGAAACTGACCGTCGGCCTGAACCCCAACGGCTCCGGAACCACCGGCGCCTCCGAATTTGAGTACTACTATAATCCTCATTTTGCCAAATCCAAGATTTCTGTGGGTTCCCCCATTTCTGAGGCCGCCCCTGTGGCGATCATCCGCACCGAACGGCATTTTGCCACTCTGGCTACCAATACCTATCAGAAATACTGGAAAAACTCCGCTCTTACCATCCGGCAGGAGCGCGACCTGAATTTCCTGGAAAACCCCTATACCACCGTTTATTTTTACGGCACGAACCTCAGCGCCAGCTGGTATAAGGAATTGGCCCCCCTGGGGACGAGTGTCGACCAATATTTCTCCGCCATTTATGACGGAAACAACCATTCCATCCTGGGCCTTCGCTACAGTGCCTCCTCCCGCAGCAACATCGGAATGTTCGGGTATATCAAGGGCGGGACGGTAAAAGACCTGACCCTGATCTCCCCTTCTGTCAACTCAAACCAACAGACGACCACCAATACCGCAGCGGGCGCTTTGGTCGGTTACCTGGTCGAAGGCACAATCGACAACGTCACCTTGCAGGATCCCACAGTAAAAACCCATCATGTTGCAGGGCTGGCGGCCGGCGTCGTGGCCAACGGTTCCAAAATCCGCGGCCTTACGGTGGCGGGCGGCTCTCTGGACGTCGCCCGCATCGGCGGCGGCGCCATTGGACAGCTTACCACGATCAGCGGCTCCACCACCGCCACCACCGTTATCGACGGCGTTACCGTCAGCGGCGCTTCGGTCCATTCCGGTTCCCTGCCCACCGGCCTTAGCGCTGTCAACGGCGGAAACTTTGGCACATCCGCCTTTGTCGGCGGCTTGATCCATTCTGCCAATGTCGCTGCCACCACCGTTATCCAGAATGTCACGGTGGACGGATGCACCGTCACTGTAGACGGCGCCGACGGCGCCCCGGAAAATTCCGCCGAGATCAGCGGTCTGCTGATCGGTTCGATGCACTCGACCCAGAAGAACCCGACCCTCTCCTTTGGCGAAGGCATCGCCATTTCCGATTCCACCCTAAAGGCCAACGGCTCCGGTTTGTCGGACGCTTACGGCGCCTCGGTCGGACAGGTCTCCTCCACCGCTTCCTATACCCTTCCGCTGCCTGTGGTTACCTTTGAAAACTGCGTGATCGACCGCACCGAAGCTGAGGAGGCGACCGATACCTCCATCGGCCTGATCGTGGGACGCATTACGACCGATAGCGGCAAACCCTTCACCGTAACTTTGCCAAAACGCTTTTCTTCCAACGGCGTATCGGTGAGTTACAGCGCGTCCCGGCTGCAGAGCCATGTCGGCGGCCTGGCCGGTACCGTCAGCGCTCAGACGATCGTCCAGGGCGCCAGCGGCGGCACCTTCTTCACCCCCGGCCGAGGGCTAAACGGCGACGGCGGGAATCTGGGCGGTTTTGCCGGCCTGCTGGACAACGTCGTTGTCTCCGGGGTCTCTGTAACAGATCCCCTCTTTGCGGAAGGATCTGACGCCCAATACGCGGGCGGTTTCGCCGGGGCTCTGCGCAGCGGTGCTTTCGTAGATCATTGCGACGTACGCCGCTCCTCCGCCGGAGCAGACGCCGGGATCTTCTCCAGCGGCATTGCCGGTGGCTTTGTCGGCTGTCATGCCGGGTCGTCGAAGATCGACAGCTGCTTTGCCGCTGTCGACGTGGAATCCGATTCCTATGCAGGCGGCTTTGTGGGCCTGTCTGAATCCGGCCGCATCCTTCGCTCCTACGCCTCGGGCGAAGCCTTTGGACATCTTTCCGGCGGTTTTGCCGGTGTGATCGGCACCGGAACAGCCCTTCCCTCTATTTCTAACTGTTATGCCACCGGTGACGCCGCCGCTGTCTCCACCGGTTTTTCCGGCGCTTTTGTAGGCGCCATCGAAAGCGGCTTTGTCGCCAACAACTATAGCCTGGGCGGCATCTCCGGGACCGATAACGCCGGCAAGGGCATTGGCGGCTTCATCGGGAAATTTGATGAGGATTCCGCCACGGAATCCAACGAAATAAGCTTGTTGCAAGAGTTCTATGATCTGGTCAGCAGTACGAAAGTGACCAACCGCCTCAATGCTGGGACGGGCAATCTTCCCTACTATGAGCGGGACGAAAACGGTGCGCTGATCCTGGATAGCAGCGGGGAGCCCATCCTCAACACCGATCTTTGCCTTACCATCCCGCAATATCTCAAGCTGCTGAACATGACCATGGATTCCACCGCGTACATCAGCGACTTTGTCGTCCAGCGCGACGAAAACGGCGCTCCCCTTAACTCCAACGCCCCTGCCGTCAACGAGATCTTCGCGTCCATTAAAAGCTCCGCCTCGCCGGAGCTTACCGCTTTCCTGGCGGCCAGAGACTGGGGCCTTAACTGGGACCAGGAGACCTCCACAATGGTTCTCTACTGGACCGGCGGCCTGCTCTCCAACTCGCTTTTGAACGAGCCAGAGATCGTTTTCCGTGGGGATTTTTCCCGCGGCGAATACGCCGTTGGGTCTGCCGTCATCGTCACAAGAACCGCCCTTGGCAAAACTTTCCGCGCTATGGATTTCTCCACTTGGACGCCAAACGCGGAGATCGGCTTTGGAGGCTCCACACTGGTGACGTTTGGAAACCGATACCTCTATAGCGCTTCGAATTCCTACAACACAGAGTATACGGATCATTTGCTGGAAAACGCCGGGATCAAGCGCTGGACCGTTCCGGAATTTGCCATAGAAGCGCAGGCTCAGAATCTGTTCCTCGATATGACGGCGGTTCAGCAGTGGTTCCCCTACAACAGCCGCCTGACGAACTTTTCCTATCCCTCCGCTGGCAACGCCGGGGCCGGATTCGACCTTTCCACCCATTACGGAGACTGGCCGGAACTGCCTGCTCCGGAGGTACCTGCCCTCTCTGCCAACGATTATAACAATGGCAACCGTCGGCTTGGCGTGTTCCGTTATGAACAGATCGATGGGAACGCTTACCGCCTGATCGACTCGGCGATAGATTATACGTATGCCGGCGGCGGAACTGTTGGCAGCAAGATCAGCTCTTTTACTTCCTCCACAAAGCTCTTTGATATGGAGGTCAATCTAACGGATTATCTATCCACGCACACCCTGCCCAATGCTCAGGAAGGGCTTGGCGTATTCTGGTATTCCATGATGACCCAAAATCCTGTTGCAAGCCGGCAGGAAACCGGATATCTGCAAGTAAACGGCGCCAATCTATCCGGTGTGTTTGCCGGGGATTACAGCGGGGACCTGGGCATATCTTCCGATTATATCATGATCCCCCTCGCGGTGAGCGCCTCTCCGGTGACATTTGACCTGCGTTGGAATAACGGCAACTCGGATGCGAACATGAACGCTAATTTCACTTGGGACGGCGATGCATTTACCGTCAACGCATGGACCGGAAAACGGTAAGGAAGGAGGCCTTGTGATCATGAATCTGGCGATAGAAAAGTTTCGCAGCCGCCGCGGCGCCTCCGCCATTGCGGCCCTGATCCTGTTTTTGCTCTGCGCCCTGGTCGCCGGCGTCATCCTGACCGCAGCTGGCGTCAATGCGGGCCGTTTAAAGGCCCAACAGCAAACGGAAAGCGCACAGATGGCCGTCTCTTCCGCCGCAGAGCTTTTGCGGCAGAAGATCGGCGGGCACTCGTTCCACGCCGCCGTTTACACTGCTTCTGGCGGGGAATGCGGCAATGACACAGCGCCCAATGACGAATTGACAGAACCCGAAGGGGAATTCGGCCCGCTGCTGTCTTCGCTTTGCCAAAGCGAGACCTACCCGGCGACCTGTTCCTTCATCTTTTCCGGTGAGACCCAGGATGTTTCCGCTTCCCTTTCTATGGCTGAGGACGGCTCCCTCACCATTAAGCTTAGCACCGCCGATGGCGGGCTTTGCCCAACCACCCTGCGCTTTGCTGCCAAAGACGTTTCCTCCGCCAAATCTCAGGTGGTCACCCACAGCTACGACCGCACGACCACAGAGGACGGAAGGCCGATCTCCGCATTGTGCGAATACGCCCTTACCTGTTCCATCCGCACCGTCACCTGGGATGACGGTACCATCGTAAAGGGGGATGCGACATGAAAAAGATCCTGCAAAAGCTGCGCTCCCACCGCGGAGAGACCTTAATGGAATCCCTGGCGGCGATCCTGATCCTCTCTCTTGCCGTTACCATGCTCGCCGGAGCGGTCTCCGCCGCCGCAAAAATCAACCGTCAGGCCGGTGAGGCCTCCCGGCTCGTCTATCAGGCGATGTCTGATTTTGCCGATCGCAAGGCCGATCACGACGGCACCGTTACGGTGACCATCAGCGGCGCGGGAAGCGCCAATGGGACCCTCTCTTTCGACGTCAGCGCTACCCATCCGGCCGGGCCCCTCAATTCTTATACCGCAGCGGAGGACACGCCATGAAAAAACTTTTAAAAAAGCTATGCTCCCGCCGCGGCTTTACCTTAATCGAAACTTTGGCTGCCATTGCGGTGATGGCGGTTTTCATCGTTGCCGCAGGCGCTGGGGTCAGCGCCGCCGTAGGCTCTTATCAAAACATGACCAAAAGTGCGGAGGCTTCCGTGCTGCTGGGCTCCTCCGTCGCCGCCGTGGGGGATGAAATACGCTCTTCCCTCGCTGTCGATCCCGATGCGAAAACCTATACCAGCGCCGTCTACGGGGCTGGCGCACAGCTGCTTTCCGATGATGGCAGGCTGTATGTTCAAAGCGCCGATGGGAGCCGCTTTGAACTTCTTGCCGCACAGACTTACACCTCCGGGCTGCAGGTCTCCCTGGATATGACCTACGGCGTCCCCTGCGCCGCCGCCTTTGAGATAAGCGACCGCTCCGGCGTGGTGTTATTGCGGCAAACCGTCGATCTGCGCTCCTATAACGAATGACCTTTGCCCCATGTTCTATGATCGTCAAAAAAACGCCGCCCCTGGGGGCGGCGTTTTTTATATCCAGTCATCTGCTTTTGCGCTGCCTGCAGCGCGGCGGGTACAGCCTTTCATTTTGGATCCTTAAAGCCTTACCGGCTTATTTTTGAAACGCATACTTTGCAATGACCCGGTACAGCTTTTCCGGCTCAATGGGCTTTGCCAGATGATCGTTCATCCCCGCGTCCAGCGACTGACGGACATCCTCCGCATAGGCGTTGGCTGTCATGGCGATGATCGGGATCGTTTTGGCGTCTGCCCGTTCCAGGATGCGGATCCTGCGGGTTGCCTCCAGCCCATCCATTACCGGCATCCGAATGTCCATAAAGATCAGCTCAAACTCCCCTGCCGGGCGCTGTTCAAAACATTCCAGAGCCTCCTGGCCATTCTCTACTGCCGTTACAATGCAGCCCTGTTTTTCCAGGAATTTTTTGGCGATCTTGGTGTTGACGGCGTTGTCCTCCACCAGCAGAACCCGCAATCCTTTTTGCAGCGCTCTGCCATCCCATTGGCATGCGTCCTGGGGAAGGTTGTTCGCATCGGCCAGGGGCAGATAAAGATCCACAATAAACTCCGTACCCTTGCCCTGCTCGCTGTGGACCTCAATCGATCCCTCCATCGCGTCGACGATGTTTTTAACGATGGCAAGCCCCAGCCCGCTGCCTTCCGTCTGATTGATGACGGCGTTTTTATCCCGGGTAAATGGCTCATAGAGATGCTTCATGTATTCTTTCGACATGCCGATCCCGGTATCCCGAATGATGTTGCGCACCCCGGCGACCCCTTCGGGGGCTTCCAGAGCCACGGCGATAAATTCCACCCGGCCGCCCTCCGGCGTATACTTAATGGCGTTGGACAGAAGATTGAAAAAGATCTGTTTATAGCGCAGCTTATCGACAAAAACAGCGCTGTGGCCGCACTTCATTTCAAAAATGAA
The DNA here is from genome assembly GCA_028689635.1 of Oscillospiraceae bacterium. Lineage (GTDB taxonomy): Bacteria > Bacillota > Clostridia > Oscillospirales > Ruminococcaceae > JALELV01. Next base: position 20,819 of record JAQVCU010000029.1, on the reverse strand, counting down.
GGTCAGGTTCTTCTTTTCCGCCAACGGACGGATCGTGCTGTTGACAGAATTGATAAATTCCCTAACGTCATAGACCTCGGGGCGCAGCTCTAAGCTGCCGCTTTCTATCTTGTTGATATCCAGAATATCGTTGATGAGCCCCAGCAAGAACCGGCCGGAGGAAGTAATGACTCCGAGGGATTCCGCCATGGCCGCAGGATCCGTAAGCTCATCCTGCGCCAGCGCCGCCGTACCGAGGATGGCGTTGAGCGGCGTGCGAATATCATGGCTCATGCGGGAGAGGAACTCTGTTTTGGCCCGATTGGCGTCGTCCGCAGCCTTGATCGTCACCGCCAACTCCCTGTTGATGCGCTCCAGTTCCTTGGTCTGCAGCAGCTGCTGCTTGGTCTCGATCAGCCTGCGCACGTTGAGGGAGGCGTTTTCCTCCACCTTGCATACCGTACAGTACAGCTCTTCCAGCTCATCGCCCGTGCGGATGGGAACGCGGTTGTTCCACGCCGCGCTGTCAAGCCATTTCTCCGGCGTCATGCGGTCCAAAGCACGGGACTGATCCACAATGGTGCGCAGGGGCATGGTGATGTGGCGGTTGATATGCCAAAGCGCGAAGGCAAAAATCAGCAGCGCAATGGCAAAAAGGATCGAAACCACCTGAATGATAGAGGTCATCATGTCGATGATATAGCTCTCGATGCTGATATCTACGCCGGCGTAGGCAACGGTATGCCCGCCGGAATCTTTGACGGTGGTGTACCCCGTGATCAGGGGGCCGTATTCCCCGTTGGTATACTCGGCGGGAACCTCCGCGCCCGAGAGGAACAGCTCCTCGTTATCGAAAAAGTATTGTTCGTTTTCTACAAGCGCCCCCGGCTCTTCGCCTGGCACATCGGGGGTATCCAGGTCGATGACGACATGGCAGCCGTCTTCCCGCACAGAATAGACGTAAACATAAGCAATATCATCCGAGGAACCGGCAAGAGCTGTCAGGTGCATTTTGATGTCTTCATACTGCTCCTTTGCCCCGCCCTGCAAGATCTCTTCCACCATGTCTCCGTTCACAACGCTTGCAGCCTGATGGGAATAGGCGCGCGCCAGAGTCTCGTAACAGCCGATCAAACGCTGGTGATGATAGACCGTCCCCACCGTTACCGCCGTCACGCTGGTAACCGACACGGCGATAGCCAGGACCGCAACCATCCGCGCATTGACCGAATGCCGCAGCGCCTGTCTGTCACTCTCCTGCTCCCGATCCATTTGTTCCTGCTTTTCCCTGTCATAAAGGTCGCTTAGCGGGAATTTTTGATAGCACCACCGGGGCAGAAAACGCAGCAAAAGGCAAACAATGCCGACGGTCAGAAGCTTATCCGGGATATCGACCAGAATATCCGCCGAAAGCTGCGAGAAAAACTCCGGTATGCCGCAGCTATGGATGGCCAGCGCATAGGGCTCCGCGATCCCACCGATCCCGCCGCCATATAAAAACCACGTCATCAACGAGCCTGCGGCGCCGCCGATCAGCACAAAACTGCCGGAGGCGATGAGCGCGCCGCGCCATTTTTTCAGCCATCCTCTTTGGGAAAACAGAGAAGCCAGCCAGGCGATGATGATCGTCAGGATCCCATAATACATCGAGATCGGCTCGGTAAAAGAACCGATCACATTAGACAAAAAACCAACTGCCATTCCGGGGAGCGCGCCGCCCAGCGCCGCGGTAAGAATACTTCCCACGTTATCCAGATAAAGCGGCCATCCCAACCAAAGCACCAGCTTCGACAGGGCCAAATTCAAAAGAAGCCCAACAGCGCAAAGCCCAAGCATCCAAGGTGAAAAAAGCCTTTCGATCTTAAACCGTTTGGGATCCGAATATGTCATGATTTAGCCTCCTCAACGCAGGCGCCGCCGCGGCGGGCTTCGCGTTTTTTCCGGCAACAGAGCTTGCCCAGCGTGTGGCGCAGGGGGGCGGCGCCGGTCGCCATTTGGGGATAAATCTCTCCTTGCACGGTATTATTATAGCACCATGAGTCACACACTGCAATGCGGCATTCTCCTTTTTTTGCCCGCTGTGATTCAAAAAAGCACCCGTCCCAAGGCGATTTCCGCTTTGGGACGGGTGTTGATTGGAATATCGCCGGAAAAACGAGATCAAGCGCTCTCTTTTTCTGGCCCATATACTTTCTGCGCAAGGTCATTTTCCGCCCTTTGCGGGCATCGCCTGACAGCGGGGGCAATAGTATACAGATCCCCCCAGGTAGGCCTCTTTGACGATGCTGCCGCCGCAGGCCGGACAGCCTTGAGCCAGGGTGTTTTTCGACATTTTGGTCAGATATCCGCCGTTTTTTCCGTAAAGATCCTTCTCCGTATCCCGTCCGCCCTTTTCAGTCATCTCCCCCAGGACGGAGACCACACTGGAAAGCAGCCGTTCCCGCTCTGCGCCGGTCAGCGTATCCATCCCGCGCCGGGGATTAACGCCCGCCGCAAAAAGGATATCCTGCAGCGTGCCATTGCCGATGCCGGGAAAGCGCTGCTGCGTTGCAAGAAAGGCTTTGGCGCTGATTTTGGGCTTACACCGCCCCAAAGCTTCGTAAAAATGCTGTTCAAATTCCGGCGAAAAGGGAGAAACGCCCGCCAAACTTTTGCAGTAATATTCGTCGTCAAGGCCGCCGTCGTGCAGAACAATCCCGCCGTACATAGCGACGGTAAAAACAAGGGCCGCGCCATCAGAAAACTGGATCAGAAGCTGGTAGTCCCCCGGGGCGGCCTCCGGGGAAAGAAGGCGCAGGTTTACGCCGTCGTTGACGGCAAGCTTAAGGCCGCTGTCAAACAGGATCTCCACATAAATGCCAAATCCCCGGGCAGAAACAACTTTGCTTCCCCGCAGGCGGCCTTCGTAATCCGCCGCTTCCCCATTAAACCAGCAAAAGCGATGGGGCTTTGTAGGCGGCAGCACACGGGCCACCGTCTTTCCGGTCAGGGCCTCCTTTAGCTCTTTGGCAAGGGTCAAGGCCTCCGGTAATTCTATCATCTCTAAAAACCTCCCTTTCCCATCGGCGGCAAAATTTTGCACGTCGAAAAGCAGGACTGCCGGCCGCCTTAGGGATGCCTTCTCTGGAACTTCCCCGTGAGGGTGCCGGTTTGCAGAATATGGCCTTCCATCGCCTTTTCGACCGCTTTTTTATCTGCTGCGGGGTCAAGCCCAAGCGCCAGATCGAGGATATAAACGGTGAAGCGATAGGTATGGTTCCAGTTAAACGGAGGTTTTGGCCCGCGGTAGCAATGCTTTCCGTACCCCATGCCCTGCCGCATGGGAATGGGCTTTTCGACCTGCGGCCCCGCCGGAAGTCCCTCAGGGATCACCTTGACCGGCAGAATATCCCACGCGATCCAATGGTTATATCCGGGAAAGAGTGGGTGATCCATATCGTCCAGGGCAATGACCATGGAAACTCCGCCCTCTTCGATCCCCTCGATCCGCAGTTCCGGGGAAAGGTCGTCCCCGTAGCCGCAAAAGCGCGGCGGAATCCAGCCGCCCTCCTGAAAGGAGGGGCTTGTCACCTTCAGTTTTCCCTGCGGGCGCCCTTTCTCCCCACCGTCCCCTGTAAGGGGCCTACTGCTGCGTTCCATCCCGGGAGCCTCCTTCTTTTACGCTGCCTACCTCTGATAAATAAGGCTGCGCGTCCAGCTTTCCCTTGCAGCCAAGCTTTTTGGCGACCTGGCCCATAAAAAACTTTTGCAGATGCCGGCCCAAACGGTGAAACCTTTTGATCTCCGCCTGCGGCATGTATTCCGGCCCGGCAAAGGCTCTCGCGGCGTCTTGTGGAAATCCGCCTGTCCCAACGAACAGCCGTCCCGCCTCGACAAACGGTTCTGTCATTTTTTCACCCAGCTTATCGCCCATAAGCCGCACGCCGAACATATCCCCTTTGATGAGGATCCCGGCGCATTCGCAGCCAAAGCGCGCCGGAAGGCTTTTGAGATACCGCTCTCCGCAGCGCAGCTGAGAGGCTTCCGGGAACCCGCCCTGCAGAAGGAACGCCACCTTCGTCCCCGGCTCCCGTTTTGGCGGCAGACCCTCCAAAAACTCCAACATCACACCGGGGATATTTTCCACAAACAGCGGCAGGGCAAAAAGGATATGCTCATTTTGCTCAAATGCCTCCCGCGCCTTCGGCCACTGCCCGCGCTCGGCAAGATACCACACCTCGGCGGTGCCGCCCGCCCCTTCAAAGCCCTCCAAAAAACGCCGGAGGATCTTTTCCGTATTGCTTTTTGCCCTGGCCCGCGGCGACGCGCTGATGATCACAAAATGCATGACAACACCTCCCGCGCCTTCCCCATGGGAAACGCGCCCATAGAAACGCCGCCCATGTTTAGGACCACCCGCTCCATCCACAGGTTTAGATAATCCCCATCCGCTTCTCCTTCGTACAAAAGCCCAAATCGGAAGAATTTTTCATACCGCGGCACATGCCGCATCTGCCCGTTTTGAAAACAGGTGTACATGGTGACCAGCGGCAGAATGCGGTCGATGACATTTTTCATCCTATGGTCGACAAAGCCCAGGGCCGTACCCGCAAGAAACACCACCGCGTCGTATTGCAGATAGTCCCGAAGCAGCTGCTCATAATCGTCTTTGAGTGCGCATATGCCCGGCGTTTGCAGCCAGCAGGCGTTACAGCCGATGCAAGGCCGGATCTCCATTTCCGCTGTGCGCACGATCTTATGCTCCGGTACGGCGGCAGTAAGGGCGGCAAGGGCCGCCCCCGTCTCCTCACTGTCCTGAGGAAGGGTATCGACGATCAGCAAATTCATTGTTCCGCCTCCAAAAATTTTAGATTTGGCCCGCTCTTGGCGCATTTTAGGGTCGCTTTCTCTTATCTATCCCGGGTCTACCGGTCTGTATATCCCCCCAGCAGCAGCGGGATCATCTGCAAAAGCTGCGCCCGCTGCCCCTCGTATTGCTCCCCGCTTTGATACAAAATACTGCCGCCGATGCCAAAGGCCAAAAGGTTTGCCACCGCCGCGACCCCCATCTCCGGCTCGGCGATAAGCCCCTGCGCAAGATAGCGCCGCAGGATCTCGCCGATATATTTGCGCATGATGAGCAGAGTGTGCTCCCGGATCGCCCCCAAAATGCTCCAGTGCAGGACATGCAGATACTGTGTGCGAAAACTTTGGGCCGCCCGGTCGACATAATCGAGATATCGGATCAATTTTCCGCCGGAAGGGCCTTCTGTATCCTCTGCAATGGCGCGCATCTCCTGCTCATAGGACGCAAAAAACAGGTCGATGGCCGCTTCAAAGACCTCGTCCTTAGAAGCAAAATAATAATAAAAACCGGCCACTTTCCGTCCCAGCTTTTGCTGGATCATCCGGATACTCGTCCCTTCATAGCCCTTTTCAAAAAACAGCGTCAGAGCCGCCGCCGTGATCTCGCTTTTTTTCGCCTCTGCCTTTTCCGGGTTCTTTTTCAGGATAAGCGTCCCCTTTCTTTTTCGAATATCGTTTGAATTTATTATAGGAGCCTCTTTTTTGCCCGTCAAGCATTTTCGAACTTCATTCAAAAATAAATTCTTCCCCGCCTCCCCATCCCTTGATTTTCCGGGGACGAAGGGTTATATTAGCTCTATCAAGTCCGCTCTGTGGGCAAACCGGGCGGCGGAAAAGAGGAATGGAGATGCGCCTGGAGACCGACCGCCTGATCCTGCGCCCCTGGGAAGATACCGACGAAGACGCTATGGAACTGTACCGTTATGCCAAAGACCCACAGATCGGCCCCATTGCGGGCTGGCCGCCTCATACCAGCGTGGAAAACAGCCGTGAGATCATCCGCGATGTGCTTTCTGCGCCGGAAACCTACGCCGTGGTGCTCAAAGCCACTGGAAAACCGGTGGGCAGCGTGGGGATCATCTCCCCGCGGGCAGAAGGCGGTTTTTCCGCGCAAAATGAAAAAGAGATCGGCTATTGGATCGGCCGCCCTTACTGGGGCCAGGGGCTGATCCCGGAGGCTGTAACGGCTCTGCTGCGCCGCTGCTTTGAGGAGCTTCACTGTTCCGCCGTTTGGTGCGGCTATTATGATGGAAACCAAAAATCCCGCCGGGTGCAGGAAAAATGCGGTTTTGTCTATCATCATACCGAAGAAAACAGGCCCTGCCCCCTGCTTTGCGGGACCCGCACCGAACATTATACCCGCATGACCCGGAAAATGTGGGAGCAGCCTATCACGGCCCTGCCCCTCGTCATCGACGGCGTCCCCGCCCTGCTTTATGGCAACCACAGCGACGCTGTCTATCTGTTTGTCCACGGGAAATGCGGGCAAAAGGAGGAAGCGGCCGTTTTTGCGCAAACGGCCTGTCCCAAAGGCTGGCAGGTGCTTTCCATCGATCTGCCGGAGCACGGCGAAAGGGCGGGCGGGGCCGCCCCCTTCGCGCCCTGGCAGGCGGTACCGGAGCTGCAGGCCGTGATGAAGTACATCAAGGGGCGCTGGCGCAGGGCCGCCCTGCGGGCCAACAGCATCGGCGCGTGGTTCTCCATGCAAAGCTTCGCCGGGGAATCCCTGGAAAAATGCCTGTTCGTCTCGCCCCTGCTGGATATGGAGCAACTGATCGGCGGCATGATGCAAGGCGCCGGCGTATCGGAGGAGGAACTGCGGGAAAAGGGAGAGATCCCGACCGCCTTCGGCGAGACCCTCTCCTGGCGCTATCTGCTCTATGCCCGGGAAAACCCCATCCGGCAATGGAGCTTCCCCACCGCTGTGCTGTACGCCGGGAGGGATAACCTGACGAGCCGGGACACCGTGGATCGTTTTGTCCGCCGTTTTTCCTGCAGCCTTACGGTTTTGGAGGATGGCGAGCATTGGTTCCACACCCCGGAGCAGATGGAAGCGCTGAAAAAATGGAGCGAGCAAGAGGTAGCGCCGGCAGACTAAACGCGCGGCGCCCTTCCCTTTTGGCGTTTTCTCCCGCCGCGCCCCTTTCATCGCATATGGCAAAAAAGGTCGAGAGGATTCCTCCTCAAAGCTCTATAATTGAAACCGTAGGAGGTGGATGAGATGAAAGAACAAACGCTGGCCGTCCAGCGGATGCAGGATTATGTGGAAGAACACCTGGAGGATCCGCTCACCCTTGCGGAACTGGCCGGGGTCTCCCTGTTCTCCCCCTGGCACGCCTACCGGCTTTTCCGCCAGTACACCGGCCTGACCCCGGCGGAATATATCCGGCGCTTTCGCCTTTCCCGCTCGGCGGTGCAGCTGAAGGCTGGAAACCGCCGGGTTGCCGACGTGGCCTTCGGCCTTGGTTTTGGCAGTGTAGACGGCTATCAGCGGGCGTTTTTCCGGGAATTTGGCTGCAATCCCGGGGAATATAGCAAAACCCGGGTACCCATCCCCCTTTTCATCCCCTACGGCGTTAAATTTAAAGAGCTGAGAAAGGAGCAAAGCGAAATGAAAGAGGTGCAAAGCGTTTTTGTCCAGCTGATGCGTAAACCGGAGCGCGGCGTCATCATCAAACGCGGCGTTTACGCGGAGGACTATTTTCCCTACTGCGAAGAAGTAGGCTGCGACGTCTGGGGCATTTTGATGAGTATGGATTCCCTTTGCGGAGAGCCTGTCTGCCTTTGGCTGCCGGAAAAATACAAAAAGCCCGGTACTTCTACCTATGTGCAGGGCGTCGAAGTGGAGCCCGGCTATCAGGAGGCCGTTCCAGAGGGGTTTGATACGATCACTCTGCCCGCCGCGGAATATCTGGCTTTTCAGGGGGAGCCTTTTGAGGAGGAAGCATACTGCGAGGCGATCTCGGCGGTACAGCACGCCATCAGCCGGTACGACCCCGCCGTCATCGGCTATGAATGGGACGATGAAAACCCCCGTATCCAGCTGGAGCCCCGGGGAGAGCGCGGCTATATCGAATTGCGCGCCGTCAAACGGAGGATCATCGATGAGCAAAAAGGCCGCTGAAAAACAGGATTCCAGCTGGCGGGCAAAAGCCGTCCTTTTCCTTGCCAGCCAGGGCGTTACCCTGTTCGGTTCTTCCCTGGTCCAGTTTGCCATCGTCTGGTATGTGACGCTGCAAACCTCCAGCGGCGTATGGGTCTCCGTCCTTACCGCGGCGGCCTATGTGCCGCAGTTTGCCGTCTCTTTCTTTTCCGGCGTCTGGGCGGACCGGTACCCGCGAAAACGGATCATCATCCTTGCCGATGGCGCCATTGCCGCCGCCACCCTGCTTCTGGCTGTTTTGATGCCCTTTGCCGGGGAGGGCCCAGCGCTGCTGACAGCCCTGGCCGTCATCTCTGCGGTGCGTTCCCTGGGCGCCGGCATTCAATCCCCCGCAGTAGGAGCAGTCATTCCACAGCTCGTCCCGGAAACAAAGCTCATGAAGTTTAATGGCGTAAATTCCGCCATCCAATCCCTGGTGCAGTTTGCCGCCCCCGCCGCCGCAGGGGCCGTATTATCCTTCAGCACCCTTCGCTCAACGCTGATGATCGACGTTGTCACTGCCGTCGTCGGTATCGGGCTCCTTGCCACCGTGGCGATCCCCTTCACCAAAAATCCTGCCGCCCCTTCCGCTTTTTCCGATCTAAAGGATGGATTTCGGTACGCGGTAAAAGAGAGCTTCATCGGCCCTCTGCTGCTGTTTTTTGGCCTGTTTATCTTTTTGTGCGTTCCGGCCGGATTTTTGGCTACCCTCTTTGTCAGTCGCTATTACGGCGATACCTACTGGCATCTTACCCTGGTGGAGGTCATCGGCTTTATCGGCATGACAGGCGGCGGTGTGCTCATCGGCGCCTGGGGCGGCTTTCGCAACCGGGTCAAGACCCTGGTCTGCGGTATGTCCGCCTTTGGCGTCCTGGCTGTCGCCATGGGGGCGACCCAAAGCTTCCCCGTTTACCTGATCCTCATGGCCATTTACGGCGTGGCGCTGACCATGGTGCAGACGGCCTCCACCACCCTGCTACAGGAAAATACGGCTCCAGAGATGCAGGGCCGGATGTTCGGCCTTTTCGGCGCCATATATTCCGGCTTCCTGCCCTTGGGCATGGCGGTTTTCGGCCCTCTTTCAGATGTGATGTCCATGCGCCGGCTCATGATCCTCTCCGGCGCGCTGCTTCTGGCTCTGGCCGCCGCCATCGCGCTGAAGAAGGGCTTTTTCCAGCACGGGGCTGCCCCGGTATCTGAAACGACCTCCGATCACGGCTGATCCTCATCCATAGCCCATACAAAAAGCGTCCTCCGGCCACAGCCGAAGGACGCTTCTTTCCATTTAAAGGGCGATCTCGCCCACCAAGTTGGTGGAAAAAATGGTACGAATCCGATCCAGATCCTGCGTTTGGCCCAAAGCCCACATCAGCTTTGTAACCGCCGCCTCCGTGGTCATATCAAAGCCCTGGATTACGCCTTTTTCCAGCGCCAGGCGGCCCGTTTCATAAATCGAAAAGTCGCTGCGCTCGTAAAGGCACTGGCTGCACACCACCACGGCAATGCCGCGGTCGATGATACGCTGCAGCTTGGAGATCAGATCCCGGCGAATAAAATGCAGCCCGCCGGCGCCAAAGGCCTCGATGACGATGCCCTTGTAATCCATTTTCAGCAGCATATCGAAGATCTGCGGGTTGAGCCCCGGCGTCAGCTTGATGAGGAAAATGTTGCTGCACAGCTCGTCCTGCAGTGTGCAAGGGCCGTTGGGGGCCGTCAGCACCGTGGGGTTCAGCTCCAGGCCGCCGGAATCGATGGTCGCGGCCGGGGCGCAGTTGACGCTTTCAAAGGCGTCGAAGCCGGTGGTGCGCACCTTTACCGCCCGCGTCCCCAGAATCACCTTGCGGTTAAAGGCCAAAAAGACGCCGGGGGTGCCGGAGGCCGCCATGGCGAAGGCGCAGCGCAGGTTCTCTACCCCGTCGGTAAGCGGATGGAGGATCGGCAGCTGCGAACCGGTAAGTACCACCGGAATGGGCAGGTTTTGCAGCATAAACGAAAGGATCGCCGCCGTATAGCCCATGGTATCGGTGCCGTGGGTCACCACGATCCCATCGTAGTCGTTAGGAATTTCTTCATATATGCAGCGGGCTATGTAGCGCCATTCCTCCGGCTGGATATTGGAGGAATCCAGGTGCAGGATATCCCGGGTGGAGACCTCGTAGCTCTCTGCAATACCGCCCATCAGGGCAAAGAGGCGGTCGCTGTCCACGCCGGGCGCAAGGCCGTGTTCCGTGGGGCTGGAGGCGATGGTACCGCCGGTGGTGAGAAGCAAAATCTTTTTCATGGTTTGAACCCTCTTTTGGAAAAGATAAAAAAGCCGAAGCGGACGACCCACTCCGGCTTTTCTGCATTCGCTGCAAATCAGGCCTGGTGCTTTTGGTGGTCCTCATTGCGGATCTGAGCCCGTTTGATCTTTCCGCCCAGCGTTTTGGGCAGCTCCTCCACATATTCGATGATGCGGGGATATTTGTAGGGCGCGGTATTCTTTTTCACAAATACCTGCAGCTCTTTGGTCAGCTCGGGAGAAGGCGTATACCCCTTGGCCAAAACCACCGTGGCTTTGACCACCTGTCCGCGGATGGGATCCGGCGCGGCGGTAATGGCGCACTCTACAACGGCGGGATGCGCCGTCAGCGCACTTTCCACCTCAAAAGGCCCGATGCGGTAACCGGAGCACTTGATCACGTCGTCATTGCGGCCAACAAACCAGAAGAAACCGCTGGAATCCCTCCAGGCCACATCCTTCGTGTTATAATAGGCGCCGCCCATGTTTTGCTGGGTCAGCTCCTCATTGTTGTAATAGCCGGTAAAAAGCCCCACCGGCCCGCGGCCGTTGTGAAGCGCCATGGCGATCTCGCCTTCCTCGCCGTCCTCGCAGGGTTCCCCCTCCGGGTTGAGCAACTGAACGTCATACAGGGGGGCGGGCTTCCCGGTGGAACCCGGGGTGGGCTTCAGCCACAGGAAATTGGCCAAAAACACGGTGGACTCACTTTGTCCAAAGCCCTCGGCGATCTCCATGCCGGTAAGCTCTTTCCAGCGGTTAAACACCTCGGGGTTCAAGGGTTCCCCGGCGGTACAGCTGCGCTGGATAGAGGAAAGATCGTATTTTGCCACATCCTCCTGCAACATAAAACGGTACATGGTGGGCGGGGCGCAGAAGGTAGTCACCTTGTATTTTTCCAGATGCTCCAAAAGCTTCGCCGGGATAAATTTATCCATATCGTAGCAGAAAATGGTGGCCCCGCAGATCCACTGGCCGTAGATCTTCCCCCAGCCGAACTTAGCCCAGCCGGAATCGGAGACGCTCATATGCAGGCGGTTTTCCTGCACGCCCTGCCAGTATTTTGCCGTTACGATATGCCCCAGGGGATGCATGAAGTTATGCCGCACCATTTTGGGCATCCCGGTGGTACCGGAGGTAAAATACACCAGCATGATATCCTCGTTGGCGGTGGCGTCATCCCCGGTGGGACGAGGAAAGGTATCGGGATATTTTTCGATCTCCTCGCTGAAATCCAGCCAGCCTTCCCGGCGGCCGGCCACAACGGCACGGTGCTGGATGGTGGGGGCTTCCGGCATGGCCTGCTCCACCTGGGAGAGGACAAAATCGTCGTTGACGCACACCATCATGTGGATGCTGGCGGCGTTGGCACGATAGATCAGATCTTTTTTTGTCAACTGCAAAGAGCCGGGGATCAAAATTGCGCCGAGCTTGTGCAGGGCGGTGGCGCACACCCAGTATTCCCAGCGGCGGCGCAGGATCAGCACGACAACGCTGCCCTTTTTGACGCCGCGGTCTTTAAAGAAATTGGCTGTTTTATTGGAAAGGCGGCTGATCTCGGTAAAGGTGAAAGAGCGCTCTTCCCCGTGGTCGTTGCACCAAAGCAGAGCGCGCTTTTCCGGCTCCTGCTCGGCCCAGGCGTCTACGATGTCGAAACCAAAATTGAAATGCTCCGGCACATTGAGCCTGTAATTGTTTTTAAAATCCTCGTAAGAATCAAATTCAATACGAGGCAGAAATCGGTCTAACAGCATGGGACAGTCCTCCAGTAGTTTTTTTCTCCTTCAGCGGATCATTCCGCGATCATGGTGAGGAAGGTCGCGGGAGCGTTGTCCGCGCATACCTGCCCATGCGGGTGCATCGGGTCAAAATAGATGGTATCCCCCTGGTGGAGCACCAGCTCCTGGTCGTCAAAAAGCACTTTGACAGAGCCTTCCAACACCATATTGAATTCCTGTCCGGTGTGGGTGATGAGCTTCGGACGCTCGTCGGTCGGCTCCAGATGCACCAGCAGCGGCTGCATGATCTTGTGGGAGAAGCGGAAAGCAAGATCTTTAAAATTATAGCCCGGTACTCGCTCTACAGAAAGGCCCTGTCCTTTTCTGACAATGTGGTAGGTGGTCAGCTTTGCGTTGCTGCCGGTCAGGATCTCGGTAAAATCGACGCCGCATTTGTTAGCCACCTGGTAAAGCACGCTGATGGGGATATTGTAGCCATTTTCTTCGTAGCCCCGGTATACCTCCAGCGGAATCTCCAGTTCTTTGGCGATCTCTTCCTGGGTAAAACCACAGACGTCGCGGATTTCCCGCAGACGGGCGGCGATCTCTAAAAATTGATCCATGTGCTGCTTCCTTTCTGTATGAAAATTTCCGGGCCTCAAACAGCGCCGGTATTTCTTTATTATAAAGAATACCGGCCTTTTTTTCAACGAGCGGCGGTCAAAAAACAGCTGTTTCCGTCTTTTTTAGAACAAAAAACAAAAGAGCAGAAAAATTTCTGCTCTTTTTGGGAATTTTGAAAAGATTTTGAAGCGTTTTCCCGGCCCACGGGCGAAAAACTTTGCATCCCTTATCGTTTGGACAGTGGGACATAGCCGCGCCGGGGCGATACGTTGCGATAGGCCGGGCGGATGATCTTGCCGGAACTGGAAAGCTCCTCCAGGCGGTGGGCGCTCCAGCCGGAGATGCGGGAAACCGCGAAGATGGGAGTATACGGCTCCACCGGAAGGTTCAGCATCTTATACACAAAGCCGCTGTAAAAATCGATGTTGGCGCTGACCCCTTTGTAGATCCGCCGCTTCTCGGCGATCACCTGGGGCGCCAGACGCTCGGTGAGGGCATAAAGCCCGTATTCTTCATGCATGCCCTTTTCCTCGGAGAGTTTTTCTACAAAAGCTTTGAAGATCTGGGCGCGGGGGTCGGAAAGAGAATAAATAGCGTGGCCCATACCGTACACCAGTCCGGAACGGTCAAACGCCTCCCCCTGCAGCATCCGCCGCAGATACGCCTTCACCTCGTCCTCATCCTTCCAGTCCTTTACCTCCCGTTTCATATCCTCAAACATCTGCACCACTTTGATGTTGGCTCCGCCGTGCTTGGGGCCTTTGAGGGAGCCCAAAGCCGCCGCAACGGCGGAATAGGTATCGGTCCCGGAGGAGGAGACAACATGGACGGTAAAGGAGGAGTTGTTGCCGCCGCCGTGCTCTGCATGCAGCACCAGGGCCAGATCCAGGATACGGGCTTCCAGCTCGGTATAAGCGCTGTCCGGGCGAAGCAGATGCAGGATGTTCTCCGCCGTGGAAAGCTCCGGCAGCGGGCTGTGGATAAACAGGCTGTTGCCGTCGTGGTAGTGGCTGTAGGCCTGATAGCCATAAACCGAAAGCAGCGGGAACAAGGCGATGAGCTGCAAGCATTGGCGCAGGACATTGGCGGTGGCGGTATCGTCGGCGTTGGCGTCGTAGGAATACAGGGTAAGTACGCTGCGCGCCAGAGTGTTCATCATATCCCGGCTGGGCGCCTTCATGATGATATCCCGCACAAAGCTGGTAGGCAGCGACCGGTAATGGGCCAACAGCCGCCGGAATTCTTCCAGCTGGGCCGTATCCGGCAACCCGCCAAATAACAGCAGATAAGTGATCTCTTCAAAGCCAAAGCGTTTTTCGCCCAAAAAGCCGTCCACCAGCTCCTCGATGCCATAACCGCGGTAAAACAGCTCTCCCGGGCCGGGTTCCCCGCATTCGCTGCGGCCGGAATGCACCTCGGAGATCTCCGTCAGGCCTGTGAGCACGCCGCGGCCGTCCATATCCCGCAGGCCGCGCTTCACGTCATACTTCTGATACAGGGCCGGGTCAATGCGGCTGTTCTCTTCGCAAATTGCGGCCAGTCTTTTGATCTCCGGAGTAACCTCGGAAAAATTGATCTTCGAAGCCTTTGCCATCCAATCACGTTCCTTTCTTTTCTTTTTCACTCTTCTTTTCTTTATTATAGCAAAGCCGGGCTGTTCTTAGGAAGGGGTAAAATAGCATTTTTCTATAATTCACGATTCATTCATATTCTGCCAATATGCTTTACCAGTTTTTGCCTTTTAGAAATATCCGGGGCGCTTTGCCAGCTCTGGCCTGATTGGGAGGCTTTTCCTTATCCATCGTAAAAGCTGTTTTCTCCTGCCAGACAGGCGGTTTTGGGATGCCAGAACAGACAATAAAAAAAGCGGCGGCGGCCCGTCTGGGGCCGCCGCCGCTTGATCCGACAATATCTTTTTCAGTTTAAGAGCCCTGCCCGTTTTTGCAGCATTCGGCAGGCATCCGCCGTGCCCTCCGGCGCGCTTTCCAGGGGGAAAGGAACCCCCAGCTGGCGGTATTTTTCCAGGCAGAGCTTGCGAAAGGGCAGAAATTCCACCTTCTGTACCGTGGAACAGCCGGAGAGCAGCTCCGCCAGGCGTTTGGCGTCCTCGTCCGTATCGTTGAGGCCGGGAACCACCACATGGCGGATCCAAAGCGGGATCTGCTGTTCCCCACAGTACCGTAAAAAATCCAGCACCTGGCCAAGGCCGCAGCCGGTGTGCCTGCGGTAATCCTCCTCGGTGGTCATCTTGATATCCAGCAGCACCAGGTCGGTCTGGCAAAGCGCCGCCTTCGCAGCGGCATCCAGGCGAAAACCGCTGGTATCCAGCGCCGTATGGATGCCGGCCCGGCGGCAGAGGGAAAAGAACTCCCCGGCAAATTCCGCCTGCAGCAGCGGTTCCCCACCGGATAAGGTCACTCCGCCCTCCCGGCCAAAGTAACCGCGATAGCGGACCGCCCGGTCAAACAGGGCCTGCGCTGTGATCTCTTCCCCCGCCGCAGCGTCCCAGGTATCCGGGTTGTGGCAATAACCACAGCGCAGGGGGCAGCCCTGCAAAAAGGCTACGAAGCGTACGCCGGGGCCATCCAGCGTCCCCATGGTCTGAATGGAATGGAGCCTTCCCGCGCGGCTCATACGGCGGCGTGGAAGGTGCGGCTGATTACCTCCCGCTGCTGTTCCCGGCTGAGCTTATGAAAATTCACCGCATAGCCGGAAACGCGGATGGTGAGGTTGGGGTAGCGATCCGGGTTTTCATAAGCCTCCACCAGTTTCTCTTTATTGATGACATTAACGTTGATGTGGTGGGCCCCCTGGGCAAAATAACCGCCCAAAATCGTGGTCAGGTTGGCCACGCCCTCCTCCGTCTCGCGGCCCAGGGCCTCCGGGATGATGGAGAAGGTATTGGAGATGCCGTCGCGGCAGGCCGCGTAAGGAAGCTTTGCCACCGAGTTAAGGGAAGCCAGGGCTCCATTTTGTTCCCGGTTGTGCATGGGGTTGGCGCCGGGGGCGTAGGGTTCCCCTTTTTTACGGCCGTCCGGCGTCGAGCCGGTTTTCTTGCCATACACCACGTTGGAGGTAATGGTGAGGGCGGAAAGGGTGTGGATCGCCCCGCGGTAAGCGGGGGTCTTCCGCAGCTCGGCGATAACCTGCTCCAAAGCAGCCTTCGCCATCAGATCCACCCGGTCGTCGTCGTTGCCAAACTTTGGAAATTCCCCGGCGGTCTCAAAATCCACCATATAACCGTTTTCATCCCGCACCGGGCGCACCGAAGCGTAGCGGATGGCGCTGAAGGAATCTGCCAAAACAGAGAGCCCCGCCACGCCAAAGGCCATAAAGCGTTCCACATCCGTATCGTGCAGCGCCATCTGGATCTTTTCATAAGCATATTTATCATGCATATAGTGGATCACGTTCATGGTGTTGACATACAGGTGGCAGAGCCAAACCAGATAACGGTCAAACCGCTCCTTCACCTGTTCCCACTGCAGCGTATCGCCGGAAAGCGGCGCCATCTGCGGCCCCAGCTGCATCCCGGTGAGGGTATCGTGGCCGCCGTTCATGGCCAGCAGAAGAAGTTTGGGCAGGTTGCAGCGCGCCCCAAAAAACTGCATCTGCTTCCCCACCTTCATGGCGGAGACGCAGCAGGCGATGGCGTAATCATCGCCGTAAATGGGCCGCATGACATCGTCGTTCTCGTACTGGATCGAATCTGTTTCGATGGAGACCCGGGCGCAATAGCGTTTCCAGGCCTCGGGAAGCCCCTCCGCCCACAGCACAGTGAGATTTGGCTCCGGCGCGGTACCCAAATTGTAGAGGGTATGCAAAAAGCGGAAGGAATTCTTGGTGACAAGGGGAGAACCGTTTTCCCCCACGCCGCCCAAGCTCTCGGTGATCCACATGGGGTCGCCGCCAAAGAGCTCGTTGTAAGCCGGCGTGCGCAGGTGCCGCGCCATGCGCAGCTTTATCACCAGCTGATCCACGATCTCCTGGGCGCCCGTTTCGTCCAAAACGCCGCGGGCGATATCCCGCTCCAGATAGATATCCAGGAAGGTGCTCACGCGTCCCAGGGACATCGCCGCGCCATTTTGCTCTTTGATCGCGCCAAGATAGGCAAAATACAGCCACTGGGCCGCCTCCCTGGCGTTGGAGGCCGGCTCGCTGATATCGACGCCGTAGAGCGCCGCCATCTCCTTGAGCCTGACCAAAAAGGTGATCTGCTGATAGAGTTCCTCCGAAAGGCGAATGCTATCCACATTCATGTTTCCCTGGCCCACCCGGGCTTTATCCTTTTTCTTCTCCTCCATCAGACGATCCACGCCGTAAAGCGCCACCCGGCGGTAATCGCCGATGATGCGCCCGCGCCCATAGGCGTCTGGCAGCCCGGTGATGACCCCCATTTTTCTCGCCGCCCGCATCTCATCGGTGTATACGCGGAACACGCCGTCGTTGTGGGTGGTGCGGTAGGTAAACTCCTGCTCGATCTTATCCGAGATCTTGTAGCCGTAGGCCTCGCAGGCATCCCGCGCCATGCGGATGCCGCCAAAGGGGTTGACCCCCCGTTTCAGCGGCGCGTCGGTTTGCAGCCCCACGATCAATTCGTTTTCCCGATCCAGATAGCCGGGGGCGTAATTGACCAGGGAAGATACAGTCGTCACATCGATATCAAGAACGCCGCCGCGCTCCTGTTCCTGCTTTTGCAGGGCGGAAAGCTTCTCCATCAGGCCCTGCGTACGCGCGGTAGGCCCCGCCAAAAAGCTCTCATCCCCCAGATAAGGCGTATAATTCTGCTGAATAAAATCGCGGACGTCGATCGACTCCCGCCAGGTCGTGCCCTGAAAGCCCTCCCATTGTGTCCGTTCCATGCTGCACCGCTCCTTCTTTCCAAGGTTCTATCCTGCCCGCCGGGCGCCCTCATGTTTGATGATAAAACAAAAGGGCAACCCAGCGCAAAGCGCAGGATCGCCCAGACGGCCGGCAAAATATTCTCTTCCGCATCACTGTGGTTGGTTCCACAATTATCCGTCAGACGCGGAAAAGCTCTCGTTGTATCCTTAGTATACCGTCCCGCTCCGGGTTTGTCAACCGGAACCGGCAAGCAAAAACTCACAAAAAAACCGGTGGGAAACGCCGCTATTTTGCCGCCGTCAAACCACCTTCTGCGTCCACTTTCCGCTGGAGAGCCGCGCAAAATTGATCAAAAAGCGCAGGGTCTGATCCGCCAGCACGCCGATCCATGCGCCCACAAGGCCTATCCCCAGCGGGTAACACAGCAGCCAGGAGAGCACCGGGCGGACAAAGGCGATGCTGATAAGAGAAGTCAACGCGATAAAAAGGTTATCCCCCGCGCCGCGCAGGCAGCCGGAGACCACTACCTGACAGGTATCGATGGGAGAGATCACGCCGATGATGAGCATGATAAAAGCTCCCGCCTGCACCACATCCGCTTCCCGGGAAAACATCATGATGATGGGCGTGCGCAGCGCCACGCAGATCAGGCTCATCAGAAGGCCCACGAGCAGGGCGATGCGCTGCCCCACCTTTGCATAGATCAGGGCCATATCCTTGCGCTTGGCGCCCAGGCTCTGCCCCACCAGGGAGGAGGTGGCAATGCCAAAGCCGTCCGCCACATAAAACACCAGCCCGAGGATGTTCATGCAGATCTGGTGGGTGGCGAAGGAGACGGTGCCCAGGCCCGCCACAATGGCCGCATAAGCGAAAAATCCGATCCGCATAAAGACCTGTTCCACCATGGCGCTGCTGGCGATCTTGGACATGGTGAGCAGGTTCGTCTTTTGAAAGCTCCACGGCGCTTTGACGCCGATATACAAAAAACCGTTGTGATGAAACAGAGAGCGCACCGCCATCCCCAGGGCCACCATGCTGCCCAGCACCGAAGCCAGCGCCGCCCCCCTCACCTCCAGCCTCGGGAAGAACCAGATGCCGTTGATGAGCAGATAATTAAAAATAACGTTGCAGATGTTGGCCACCACGTTGGACCGCATGGAGAGCCTTGTATTGCCCACGCCCCGTTGGGCGGCGTTGATGGTCATGCTCAGGGTATTGAACGCAAAGCCCGCCATGATGATCTGGAGATACGCCGTGGCGTCCCCGATGATATCGTCCCCTGCCCCGGCCAGCCGCAGGATCGGCTGGGCGAACAAGACGCCGGCCACCGTAAGCAACAGCGAGAGCGCCATGCTGATCAGGATCGACTGCTTCATACAGCGGATGACGCCGATCTGATCCCCCTCCCCTTTGCGCCGGGCGATGACGACGGTGACCGCCACATTGAGGGAATTGATCAATGCCAAAAAGATCATCTTCGGCTGGTTGGTAATGCCCACAGCGGCGATCGCCGCGGAGCCAAGGCCACCCACCATGATGGTATCTACCATCGCGATCAGCCCCACCAGGGTGGATTCCAGCGCCGCCGGCCAGGCGATGGAAAGGTTTCTTTTATACACCTCGCGGGAGGGCGGGATCACCCCCTCCTGTTGCCCCGGCTTTAACATATAACGGCAGGAAAACACGCGCCGCAAAATTGCTGTCATCTCGTCACGCTCCATAAAAACGTTTACAATATAATGGCTATTATAGCACATTTTCGGGACGATGGCGGCTTTCCCCCGAAAAAAGGCTGTTTGCCCGAAGCAAACAGCCTTTTTTCGTAAGAATTGCCGATTATTCCGTCAATAATTTATCAAAGGGCCGCACGGTAGATGGAAAGCACTTCGCCGCAGTTGAGGGGGACGTAAGCGCCGCCCAGATGGGCCGCCGCCTTTTTCGCCATGACTTCCAGGTTCTCTTCCCCGATCCCCACCTGGGAAAGCCGGGTCGGAAGCCCCATTTTCACAAAATATTCCGCCGTTTTTTCAATGGCCTTTTGTGCGATCTCCATCGCGGGCAGGGTGCTGTCAAGACCCCAGACATTGACGCCGTATTCGGCAAACTGCGGCGCCGTTTTTTCGCTGAGCACATGGCGCATCCAGTGCGGCGTCAAAATAGCAAGGCCTACGCCGTGGGTGATGTCGTAATAGGCGGAGAGCTCATGCTCCATGGGATGCACCGTCCAACCGCAGCCGTTCCCCCAGGCCAGCAGATCGTTGATCGCCCAGCTGGAGGCCCACATAAGGTTGGCCCTGGCTTCGTAATCATCGGGTTTTTCAATGGCGCGCACGCCATACTCCACACAGGTCTTCAGCATGGCCTCCGCCATGCGGCGCTGAAAGTAGGCCCCCTTGACATTGGTGAAATAGGCCTCAAACAGATGGCTCATAATGTCCGCCGTGCCCGCCGCCGTCTGATAGGCGGAAACGGAAAAGGTATATTCCGGGTCGAGGATCGACGCCGCCGGGCGCAGCAGCTCGCTGCCAAGGCCCAGCTTGTCTTTGGTCTCGGGGTTGGAGATCACGGCAAAGGTATCCATCTCCGAGCCCGTTGCCGAAAGGGTCAGCACACTGACCACCGTCAGGGCCTTTTGGATCTTGCTGTCGTCTACCACGATATCCCAGGCGTCCCCATCGTAAAAAGCCGCCGCCGCAATGGCTTTGGCGCAGTCGATGGTACTGCCGCCGCCCAGGGCCAGCACTACGTCGGCCTTAAACTCCCGGCAGAGGGCCGCGCCGCGCCGTACAGAATCCACCCGCGGGTTTGGCTCCACCCCGGCAAGCTCCGCAAATTGGATGCCGTTTTCGTTCAGGATATCCACCGCGCGGCCGTACAGCCCAATTTTTTTAACGCTTCCCCCGCCGTACACCATTACGACGCGGCGGCCCAGGGGCTTGATGGCCTCGGCAAGCTTTTCGATCTGTCCGCGGCCAAAATAGATCTTCGTGGGGATAGAATAGATAAAATTCTCCATATCGTCGCTCCTTTGTTTTCTCGATTTTAGAAAAGCCCCGGCAGGCTTTTGGGCCCGCGGAGCTTTTCGCAAACGGCTGATTTCGATTAATACATGCCGCCCATCCCGGGGTTGGGCATAGCGGGGGCAGGGTTCTCCTCTTTCTTATCGGCCACCAAAGATTCGGTGGTCAGCACCATAGCGGCCACAGAGGCGGCGTTCTGCAGAGCGGAACGGGTCACCTTGGTGGGATCGAGGATACCAGAAGCGATCATGTCGCAATAGATCTCCTTCTTGGCGTCGTAGCCGTAGCCCACCTTGCGGGAACGTCTGATCTTGTCGATGATGACAGAGCCGTCCACACCGGCGGTGAGGGCCATCTGGCGGATCGGC
>JAQVCU010000075.1 GCA_028689635.1 Oscillospiraceae bacterium | reverse complement strand
TTTGCCATGAATGCCGCACACTGCCTGCGCGCTCTTTTGCGCCTGCTTCTACAACTGCTGTTCCAGCCGTTTGGAGTCGTTATTTTGGCATAGGATTAAAAACCAAGTCTTTCAGTAGAACCTATTTTAACGAATACCTCCGCCGCGTCGCCATGGAAAACCGGCTGCTGCGCCGCTTTGATCCCGCCTGCCTGACGGCCCTGCTCCGGCGCTGTCGCCCGGGGTATGAGGAGCTGCCCCTCAATCTCTGTGAACCGGCGTTTTGCGGCGCGCTGGCCAAAAGCCTGCTGGGGCAAAACCCTTTGGAACCGCAGCTCTCCCCTCGCTCCCTGGCAGAGCTTGACCATCTGCTGCGCGGCATGTCCCCCCAATCCCTGCGGCTCGCCCTTTTTCAGGCCGTCGGCGAATTTACCCGGCGCTTCTCCCTTTCCCAAAGCGAAGAGAGCTATTTTTCCCGCGCCGCCGCAGAGCTTTGCCCGCGGATCCAGCAGGCCCTTCGCTCCGGCGGCCTGGATGGGATCTTCTGCGCCGCGGCGGAGGAATAAGCGCTATCGCCGCCGCGCAAAAAGGCCGCGCCTTTAAAAGGCGCGGCCTTTCCTTTTCCATCGTCAGGCAAACAGTTCGCCCACCAGACGGCTTACCACAGCGCCGTCCGCTTTGCCCTTTACCATGGGCATCAGCGTTTTCATGATGGCGCCTTTGTCCTTCGCGGCGGGCTTTTCCACGCCCAGCTGCGCCAGCACCTGGGCAATGGCGGCGCGGATCTCCTCCTCGCTCATCACCTTAGGCGCAAACTCTTCCAGCACCGAGATCCGGAACCGGCATTCTTCTTCAATATCCGCCCGGCCGCAGCTTTCCATCGTCTCCCTGGTCTGCTTGATCTCCTTGAGGACGACGGTGTTTTCTTCTTCTTCGGTCAGGTCGGCCCGCTTGTCGATGGTCTTTGCTTTAAGCACCGAGAGCAGCAGCGAAAGGCAGTCCTTCCGGGGCTTATCCCCGCTTTTCATCGCCTTTACCATCTCGGCCCGAACCTGTTCCAGCTTCGACATATGGATTCCTCCCTATTTGAGTTTTTTCCATATTATTTTACTCTTTTTTTCCGCTGAAATCAAATTCCCGCGCCGGTGGCGCCCCGATCTCAGGTTTTTTTGAACGCGGCCTTCCCCCCTCCGGCCTGTTTGACAGTTCGCCGGAGATATGGTTTAATAGGCTTATCCGACCTGCGTTTTTCCCGGTACAGCGCGGAGTATAAAAAGCGAGGAGCGTGAAAGCACCCATGGAGATCCTTCATACTTTTCTATCGGATATTACCGACGTCGCCATTATCCTGCTGGAATTTATTGGCGTCGGCGTCATCGTCTGCGCCGGTTTGCGCGGCCTGTACGAATATGTCCACGGCAACCCCCTTACCCGTCTCAACCTTGCCAAAGGCATGGCGATGGGCCTGGAATTTAAGCTCGGCAGCGAGATCCTTCGCACCGTTATCGTCCGGGAGCTCTCCGAGATCATGCTGGTGGCCGCCATCATCGCCCTGCGTGCGGCGCTTACCTTCCTGATCCATTGGGAGATCAAAAACGAGGAAAACAATCATCACCAGACGGAGAAAAAGGCCGACGCCCACTGATCCCTTTTTCTCGATCCACAGCCCTTGGGGGCCATGGCATACGGCCCTTTGCGCCGGCAGACAAATTGTCTGCCGGTGCTTTTTTTGCCCTCCGGGCTTTTTCTTTTCCCCGGGTCAGCCCTCTCCGGAACGCGTCTTCCGCCAGCCCTGCCTGCGGGCCCTCCCCTGCAATCTCCAATCTATTGATCCCGCCTGCATTTTGTCGGGTCATCGCAATTTTTAGAGGTTACCGCAAAAAAAGACAGTCCAAATGGGCTGCCTTTTTGATCTGGCCATTCCTTCGTTTTTGGCGGCGGGTCATCCGTCTTTCTCGGGAAACTGGGTGATCGCCAAACAGGCAAGGCCGATCCCCAGCATACCAGCCGCCGAATTGGGGTCGATCCGATTCAAAAACGAAAGCGTTGCCGTCGCGACCCCCATGGCCAGGGCCACCGCTTTAAAAATAAGCGGAAAAAGCTTCTGGATCTTCTTTCCCGCCGTGTTCTCCGCTTCCTGCGTCCTCCCTTGCATCAAATCGTCGACGGAGACGCCGAAAAGCCCGGCCAGCCGGGGAAGGGCCCCTACATCCGGGAAGGATAGATCCCGCTCCCATTTGGAAACGGCTTTATCCGTAACGCCCATTTTCTCCGCCAATTCCAGCTGCGTCATCCCTTTTTCACGGCGCAGCGCAGCAATTTTATTGCCAAAGGTTTGTTTTTCCATGGTCTCATCCCCCTATCCTTATAAGCTTATGATACCACCGGCGCCCCCGAAGCTCAACCGACCATCGGTTTCTTTTGCTCGACCGGTGGTTTCCCTCCAGTTTCCCGGCTGTTCTTCCCCCGTTTTCCGGCTCTGAAAAATGCTCTTTTGCAAAACTGTCCGTGCTTTTGCGCCGTTATAAAAGATAAAAGCAAAGCCGTGCCGGATAGCACCCATCCGGCACGGCTTTACGACCCCGCAGGGATCAATTTTTTTCCTGTTGCGCCGGTTCTGGCACGCCTTCCAGCTTTAGGCGCTTTACAAAATCCTCCAGCGGCATAGCGGGCGCATACAGCCAGCCCTGATACAGGGTACAGCCGGCCCGCGCCATGTTGTCCCTCAGCTCTTCGGTGCTGATATATTCCGCCAACACCTGGAACCCCAGGCTTTTGGAAAGGGAAACGATGGAGGAGACGATCTCCAGGCTGCGGGAGTTGCTCAGGCTCTGTCTGACCAGGCTCCCGTCCAGCTTCACCAGGTCAAAATAGCTTCCCTGCAGGTATTGCAGGGAGGTATTGCCCATGGAAAAATCATCGATGGCAAGGCGGTAACCCGCTTTGCGCAGAAGGGAAAAACATTCCTGCAGCGGCTTATTGAACTGGATGGCCGCCTGCTCTGTCAATTCCAGGCAAATTTGAGCGCCGTCCTCCGACTGCTCCGCCAGTTCGATGAGATAACGGACAAAATCAGGGTTTTGCAGCGAAACGCCGGTCACATTGACGCTGATCTTCAGCGGCGCGTTAAACTCTCCGCGTATGCGCCGGACATCCTCAAGGCTTCGCGCTACGATACGCTTTTCCAGCTCTTCCAAGGTCCCGGCTTCCTGGGCCAGCTGCATGACCAGCGGCGGATAGACCATGCCGAGCAGCGGATGGTTCCAGCGCAGAAGGGCCTCCGCCCCCAGACAGCTTCCGTCCAGACGGTATTGCGGCTGGTAATACAGGCTCAGCTCTTTCCCCTGCATCGCCCGTTCCAGATCGAAAGCCAAAGCTTTGGCAAAAACGCCCTGAGCGCCCGGCAGCTGCATGAGCTTTACCGGAGCGCGGCTACTTTCACTTTCCTTCATCCGGTCCACCAGGGCATTGTAGTCCTCCACCGCCGTCTCCTTGCGCTCCCGGTCGTATCGCAGCACAAAGGGGCGGTAGAGCATCACGCCCAGGACGAGGTTGAAAAGCTGAAGCAGCGCCCCGGCGGGCGAACCCGTGGCCAGATAACCGCCGATCAGCACCGGCGTCGTCCATTCCACCGAGGCGGTCACCAGGGGGACGATCCCCAGGGCCATGGCGGCATAAGTTGTGGCAAAACATATCAGCGGGGTGCACAAAAATGGGATCAGCAGGGTGGGGTTATAGATGACGGGCAGGCCGAATATCATGATCTCGTTGATGTTGAACAGCATGGGCAAAGCGGTCATCCCCGCCAATCGCCTGCTGCTGTGACGGCGGCTGAACAGCAGCAGGGCCAGCAGCAGGCACATGGCGCTGCCGCACCCTCCCATCAGCACAAACACATCAAAAAACGGCTTGGTCAGGATCTCGGTAGGGGCCTTTCCCGCGGCGGCAAGGGCAATGTTGATCTCGGTGGCAGGGGCAAAAACGGACGCGGAGACCCCTTCTAAAATATCGCTGCCATGGATGCCAAAGAACCAAAGCACGCTGGAGAGAAACACAAATAAAAAGCCGCGAAACGCGCCGTCACCGGTGAGGGCAAAAAGGCCGTTGGCCGTTTCCAACAGCAGCGCATGGGCATTTTTCCCTCCGGTAAGGGCCAGCAGCAGCTGGTTTGCCGAGGCCGCCAGCACCACTGTCACCGCCAATGGGGCCAACCGGCGCATGGAACTGCTAAAATGGGCGTCGGCGCCGTCGGTCATCAGATCCACCGGCGGGCGGCTTTTTAGCAGGGCACAGAAGATTGAAGAAGCGCAAAGCGCGGAAAGAATGGCAAGGAACATGCCCTTTGGGCCCAATGTATCGACAGAAAGCTGGTCGATGCCCGTAAAAAGGACAAAACAAGCCATGGAAGCGATGGGACAGCCCAACCGGGCGCTGACGTCGCTTTTTGGCTGCAGCGCGGCAAAATGATAGCCGATGGTACCAGTGATAAACAAGGAGAGCAGGCCGAAGGTAACGTTATAAATGCTGTTCAAAAACAGATATGGCACCCCGCCGCCCTGGTGGATCAGCTGCTGATACGCCGGGACAGGCAGAGAACGCAGCACCAGGGCAAAAGCCCTCACCAGCAGCACCGGCACAACGGAGACCAGGCCCTGCCGGATAGCCTGCACGCCAAGGGGGGTATCGGTCAGGAACCGCTTTTCCCGCTTTGTTTTCATCGTTTCACCCGCTTTGCCCAATGGGCACAAAAAATCGGCTGTTCGTTCGTTCTTTTGCATTTTGTGACAAATTTCAGCCCTATTATAGCATTTCAAGCTATCGCTGTCAGCAAAAAATTGCGATTTTTCGGCCGCCCCACAAAAAAAAGACAGCCGTCCATCTGCAATGGACGGCTGTCTGCCGTTATAACACCTTGTTCAAAAAATCTATGGTGCGCTGTTCCCGCGGGTTGGAAAGCACTTCCTGGGGCGTCCCTTCCTCCACGATATAACCGGCGTCCATGAAAATGACGCGATCGGCCACCTCCCGGGCAAAGCCGATCTCATGGGTGACGATGACCATGGTCATGCCGTCGGCCGCCAGCTGTTTCATCACCTGCAGCACCTCACCCACCATTTCCGGGTCCAGGGCGGAGGTCGGCTCGTCAAAGAGCATGACGTCCGGGTTCATGCACAGGGCACGGGCAATGGCCACCCTCTGCTTCTGCCCGCCGGAGAGCTGGGAAGGGAAAATATCCGCCTTATCCTCCAGCCCAACTTTTTTCAGCATGGCAAGAGCCTGCTCCCGCGCCTGTTCCTTAGAGGCTTTTTTCAGATCCACCGGGGCCAGCATAAGGTTTTTCAGCACATTGAGGTTGTTGAACAGGTTAAAGTGCTGGAACACCATGCCGATGTTTTCCCGCACCTTGTTGATGTTGGTGCTTTTTTGAGAGAGGTCGTAGCCGTCCACCACCACCTGCCCGCCTGTGATCTCCTCCAATCGGTTGATGCAGCGCAGAAAGGTGGATTTTCCGCTGCCGGAGGGCCCGATGATGACCACCACTTCCCCCTCGTAGATGTCGGCGGAGATATCCCGAAGCACCTCCAGGCCGCCGAAACTCTTTTTGAGCCCGGAGACATGGATCTTGACGTTTTCTTTATTCGCGGCCACGGTTGAGCCTCCTCTCCAGGCGCTTTGCCAGCTTTGACAGCGCCGTGATGACCACCAGATACATCACCGCGACGATGGCCCAGGTCTGAAAGGACATAAAGGTGTTGGCCACCACATTTTTGGCGCTGTTTACCAGCTCCGGGAAGCCGATGACGGAAAGGATCGAGGTGTCCTTCAGGGTGATGATAAACTGGTTGATGATGCTGGGGATCATGGTCTTGATGGCCTGGGGCAGCACAATGCGGTACATGGCCCGCCAATAGGGCAGGCCCAGGCTGCGGGCGGCCTCCATCTGGCCCCTGTCCACCGACTGGATCCCCGCGCGGATGATCTCCGCCATATAGGCCCCGCAGTTGAGGGCCAGGCAGATGGTGCCTGCCTGCAGCGCCGTCAGGGTAAGCTTGGAGCCAAAATTGTTGTTGATAAAATAGGGGATGCCGAAAAACACAAAATAGGCCAGCACGATCATGGGAACGCCGCGGATCGCATCCACAAAAACGGTTGCGTCTGCCTGAGCATGCAGTTCGAGACCGATCCCGAGGCTTTGCTCCGTATCAT
>JAQVCU010000028.1 GCA_028689635.1 Oscillospiraceae bacterium | reverse complement strand
TTTGCCATGAATGCCGCACACTGCCTGCGCGCTCTTTTGCGCCTGCTTCTACAACTGCTGTTCCAGCCGTTTGGAGTCGTTATTTTGGCATAGGATTAAAAACCAAGTCTTTCAGTAGAACCTAATTAACGCTTTTTTTATCCCAAAAAACATCCCCTGTTGGTAGAATTAAAGTGGAATTGCTGCTATTTCAGAGAGAATAAAAGATCTTCATTGCAAGAGTCATAGTAAATGGGAATTTGTCACTCTGTTGGCTTATATAAATAATCTTCCGCATCAAACCCCGATTTGTCGGTTTGTTAGAATAAATAATCCTTTTGCGAATGTATTCTACCACAGGCCTATGAACAATTCCATATCAACGTTGAGCCGCCGTTTCGAGATGGAAATGGCGGCTCTTTCCTTTTGTGGAAAACGGCGGCGGCTTTTACAGTTTATGAAGCTGACGAAATGAAAGGGTTTGGGATACTTCCCAACAGGCGAAAAATGACAGGCGAAGCAGGGCGTTTTTCGGGACCGGCTATCCTGTCCCTATGCTGCCCTTCCATGGAAAAAACAAAACGGCATAGCCGAAGCTATGCCGTTTTGCATCAAAACTAATTTACTTCCTTGTGGGTGCCGCGCCTAATGGCGCGTCCTTTTTTGTGGGATAGGCCCCCAAGAGGGGGTCAGGCAAGCTCTTTGACCATATCCTTATGAGGGCAGTGCTGATCCATATAAAAGCCCCCCTGGGCTTTGTAGCCCAATTTTTCGTAAAAGCCGACGGCGTGTTCCTGGGCGGAAAGGGAAGCCAGGCGGACGCCTTTTTCCCGCAAAAACCGCTCGATCTGCTCCACCAGATAAGCGCCGACATGAGCCCCGCGGCAATCCTTCACCACGGCGATGCGCCCCAAGTGCCAGCTGCCGTCGGGGGCGGGAAAGGTGCGGCCGGTGGCGACGGGCCGCCCGTCAAGAAACACCAGAAAATGGTCTGCGACGGCGTCGGTGCCGTCGAGTTCTTCGGTGAAACCCTGTTCGTCATGAAAAACGCGGACCCGCAGATCCATCACCTGCTCCAGATGATCCGCGCCGTGAAGGATGGAAACAGTAAGCACAGAAATAGCCCCTTTTTCTTGAAAATAGCGGCGCCCAGGTGTAAAATGGCGCTAACGTCAATTATTTTATCGGTTCGCGGCGGGGATGTCAATGGCCGCGGAGCGTTTGCGGGAGGAAACAGAGATGGCGGCGACAGAAAAAACCAACGCCATGCGCCTGCTGGACAGGGCGCATATCCCCTATCAGGTGCACGTTTACGAGCATCGGGAGGGACAGGCCGTGGACGGGGCGCAGGTGGCGCGGCTGCTGGGGCAGGCCCCGGAGACGGTGTACAAGACTCTGGTCACCCGGGCTGGCAGGGAATATTATGTGTTTGACCTTCCGGTGGAGCGGGAACTGGATCTGAAAAAGGCGGCCCGCGCCGTGGGAGAAAAATCCGTGGAGATGATCCACGTAGACGAGATCAATAAGGTCACCGGCTATATTCGGGGCGGCTGCTCCCCGCTGGGGATGAAAAAACAGTACCGGACGGTGTTTCACCGGGACGTGGAGACGCTGAAAACCGTCGTTTTCAGCGGCGGCAAAATCGGGCTGCAGATCGAGGCGGAGCCCGGTCCGGTGCTGAAACTGATCGGCGCCATCACCGCGGATCTGACGGCGGAACGCTGAAAATTTATGGAAACAAAGATGGCACAGTGCCGTCGTTTTCGGGAATTTTGGATAAAAAGTTGGAAGAAGTTTATCAAAAAAGCTATAAAATGGACGAAAAAAGTGCTACAATGGTCAAAACAGAGGGGGATGTCCCCCATCACAATGGAGGTGCATTGAATTGACAAAAGGGAAATATGGGATAGCGCCCGCCGCGGTAGCAGCGCTGGCATTTGTGTTCGCCATTTTGGATATGCCGCTGGCTGGTGTGCTGCTGATGGCCTATGCCGTGCTGGCGGAAAAGGACGAATGGCTCATCCGTCAGACGCTGCAGGCTCTCATCCTCTCCTTGGCAAGTTCCATCCTTCAGATGCTGATCGGCGCGGTGTTCGTCACCCTGGCGGGTGCTGTGGATCAGTGGTTTTACGATTTTTCGAGCGTCCTGTACGGCGTGAATAACGTGCTGTGCAACCTGGTTTCCATTTTGGTCTTTATCCTTGCCATTTTGGGGATCATCAAGGCCATCAAAGGCTCCGATACGGGGATCCCCCTGCTCAACGGCCTGGCGGCTAAAGCTACCGGCGCAGTGATCGCCAGCGCGAAGCCCGCCAAAGCCCCCGCCCCTGCGCCCGCCGCCCCTGTGGCTCCGGAAGCTCCTGCCGCCCCTGTGGCAGAGGGATGGACCTGCTCCTGCGGGAAGGTGAACGGCGAAGGTCAGTTCTGCATGCAATGCGGCAAGCCCAGAGCCTGATAGCCGACGGATTTAAAATTTGAGGAGGTAAGCTTATGTTGTGTCCCAACTGCGGTAAAAATGTTCCGGATGATTCTATGTTCTGCGATGGCTGCGGCTTTTCTTTTGCCGGGGCTCCGGCCCCTGCGCAGGAGCCCGTTTATGTTGCCCCCGCGCCTGCTCCCGCCCCTGCGCCCGCTTATACCGTGCCCCAGGCTCCCCAGATGGCATATAACACCATAAACCTGGACGCTCCCTTGAGCACTGGTTCCTTTGTGCTGATGACCTTCCTTCAGTGCATCCCCGTGGTGGGCTTTATCCTGTTGCTGGTGTGGGCATTTTCTAAAAACACCAACACCAACAAGAAGCATTATGCCAGAGCGGCCCTGATCTGGTGGCTGATCGGTATTCTGGCAACGGTGATTATGGTGCTGCTCAGCGTCTTCATGGGCGTAGGCCTTGGCTCCATCATGTCCAACGGCTACTACTATTCTTGATCCGATGGCCGCGCTTTGCCGGTGGAAAGTGGAAATTAGACCCGCCCGCCGATAGGGGCGCTCCTGGCCCTTTGCGGGGCGGATTTATCTGCAAACAGCATACCAAAAGGGAATGTCCCGGCTGCAAAAGCCGGGGCGTTTCTTTTTTGGATGCGTCAAAGCCTTGCCCCAAATGAAAAACTCCTTGCTGCGGGATGGCGTCTGTGCGCTCCGGCGAAAAGGGGCTGGGAAGCCCCCCCGAAAACGCTGCGGCTGTTTTTTTGTCCGCTTCGGCAGGCAGTTTTTGGCCAACCGGTTGACCAGTTTGCTTTGGTTGCTTTTTACCGGATCCGGCGTTATCATAAAGAAAACAGGACGGTAGAGAGGGGCTGCTGGCGATGGAAGAACGAAAAGAGCTTTTGGGTACAGAGGAGAGGGCCGTGGGGGCCATTCGGGAACGGCTGCTGGCGATGCAGGATCTGGAATACCGGGATTTTCAGCGCAGGCTGATGCCCACAGTGGCGCCGGAGAGGGTCATCGGGGTGCGCTCTCCGCAGCTGCGCCTTCTGGCCAGGGAACTTTTTGGCAGCCGGGAGGCCGAGGGTTTTCTGCGGGCCTTGCCGCACCGTTATTACGAGGAAGACAACCTGCACGCCTTTTTGCTGGAGCCGATCCGCAGCTATGACTGCGCCTTGGCGGAGGTGGAACGGCTGCTGCCCTATGTGGATAATTGGGCCACCTGCGACTCCATGCGCCCCCGGGCTTTTGGGCGGAACCTGCCAAAGCTGCGGGAGGAGGCCCGGCGCTGGCTGGGCTGTGGACATATTTATACCGTGCGCTTTGGCATAGGCATGCTGATGCGGTTTTATCTGGACGACGCCTTTGAGCCGGAGTATCTGGCCTGGGTGGCGGCGGTGGAATCGGGGGAATACTATATCCGGATGATGGCGGCCTGGTATTTTGCCACCGCCCTGGCAAAGCAGTGGGACGCCGTGATCCCCTATCTGGAGCAGCGGCGTCTTGACCCCTGGGTTCACAACAAGACGGTGCAAAAGGCTGTGGAGAGCTTTCGGATCACAGCGGAACAGAAGGCCTACCTTCGCGCCTTGAAGATCCGCTGATCCTTCTCCGGCGGCCTTGCCGAAAAAGAAAACAGCCGGGGGGAATTTTCCCATCGGCTGTTTTTGGCGTTTTGGGGCGCTGCAAAAGGGCGGCCGCTTTATAGAAAACACGGCGGGAAGATCGGACAGGGCTCCCCGGCGGATCTTAGCTTTGATTCATCGTTTTATAATCGGCGCCCCAATGCTCCATTGCGTCCAAAATGGGCTTCAGGCTGTATCCCAGTTCCGTCAGCGTATATTCCACACGCGGAGGGACCTCCGCAAAGACTTGGCGGGTCAGCAGGCCGTTTTCCTCCATATCGCGCAGGTTGGAGGTCAACACCTTCTGGCTTACATGGCCGATGGATTTTTTCAGCTCGCCAAAGCGCTTGGTCCCCGGCATCAGATCCCGTAAGATCAAAACCTTCCATCGGTCGCTGATCAGCGTCAGCGTCGTCTCCACAGGGCAGGCGGGCAATTCCTTTTTCTCTGGCATCGCTGGTACCTCCTTATGATTCGCAATAGTTTCCGAATAGTAACTACAGCATAATTAAGTGCTTACTTTATAATTAATCCTTGCAGCCTTATTATAATCTCAAAGGCAAACAAACGCAAGAATAAAACCCCAGGAGGCAATGCAAAATGAAAAAAATCATCGCTCTTACGATGGCGCTCGCCATGATTTGACGGCGACGCCTATATCCAGCACAACACGGCCATTGCCGATGGCGTATCTGGGCTGAACGAGGCGCTTGGCGCTTTGGCCGAGGCCGGGATCGACATGATCTATGATGAGGTGCACATGGTGCTTGCACAGGGCAATGACGTCTTGGCTGTCAGCGAGGGAACTTACGGTGGGGAACCTACCAGCTACTATGATCTGTGGCGCATAGAAAACGGGAAGATCGCCGAGCATTGGGACGTGATGGAAACCATCGCCGACGAGAGCACATGGACGAATGGCAACGGGAAATTCTAATGGTCACCAACAGGTAACTATGGCACAATATTGTGCGTACTTCACAGCCCCGAAAAAACAAGTACAATATAAGTGATGAGGGATCGCCGATTTCTCAAAAAACGACCAGGAGGATTTGAATATGTCTCTGAAAAATCTGTTCGGCAAAAAAGAACCCGCTTCGGCCCCCGCGGCCTGCGGCACCGCCTGCGGCGCCGGTGACAAAGAACCCGCCGGGAAACCCGCGGCCTGTGGCACCGCCTGCGGCGCCGGTGACAAAGAACCCGCCGGGAAACCCGCGGCCTGCGGCACCGCCTGCGGCGCCGGTGACAAAGAACCCGCCGGGAAACCCGCGGCCTGCGGCACCGCCTGCGGTACCGGTGACAAAGAACCCGCCGGGAAACCCACGGCCTGCGGCACCGCCTGCGGCGCCGGTGACAAAAAGTAAGGTCTGACGCGAGCATCCCCGCAGGAGCGACTTGCGGGGATGTTTTCTCATAGGAGGAATGATCATGGAATACTTTGCCTTTCAATGGCACATTACAGAAGCCTGTGACCAGCGGTGCAAGCACTGCTATATTTATGCGTTGGGAAGCCATGCAAAGTTTCAGGAGATGGCTGTGCCGGATATGCTGACGGTCATCGAGAATGTCCAGGTTTTTTGCCGGAAGGCAAAGCGGCTTCCATATTTTTATATCACCGGCGGAGACCCCATCCTGCACCCGCAGTTCTGGACGCTGGCGCGGCTGCTCAAAATGGCGGATATCCCCTTTGCCATTTTGGGGAACCCGTTTCACCTGACCCCGGAGGTGAGTAAGCGCCTGCGGTCCTATGGCTGCCGAAAGTATCAGCTTTCGCTGGACGGCCTGCGGGAGACCCATGACCGCATCCGCCGTCCCGGCAGCTTTGACGAAACGCTGGCGGTCGTTCCATATCTGCGCGACGCGGGCATTGACGTGGCTGTGATGGCCACCGTTTCCCGCTGGAACTACCAAGAGATCCCCGCACTTGTGGATGTGGTGGTGGAAAACCATGTGGATATTTTTGCCTTCGCCCGCTATTGCCCGGACGCCGAAAGCCGGGACACCTGTTGCAGCCCAGAGGAATATTATTGGCTGATGGAGCAATGCTGGGAGAAATTTCAGCAGCACAAAGACAGCGGGACTACCTTTAACCTGAAAGACCATCTGTGGACGTTGTTCCAGTACGAAAAGGGCTTGTTTGACCCCAAAAGCTATCCGGATGACGGCTACGTCTACGGCGGCTGCAACTGCGGCAACTGCCACTTCACCATCCTCTCCGACGGCGCTGTCTATGCCTGCCGCCGAATGGAAAGCCAGGTCGGCAACGCCCTGACAGACGACCTGTACGACCTGTTTACCGGAGAAAAAATGGACGCCTACCGCGTCTACGAAAAGTTTGAAAAATGCTCGAAGTGCGAGCTGCTGCGTTTTTGCCGGGGATGCCCCGCGGTGGCCTATGGGGCCCATGGCGATCCATATGCGCCCGACCCGCAGTGCTGGAAGGAGATCGGAGAATGAATACGCTGGAGACGATCGCGAAGCGGCGTTCCATCCGGAAATATCTGGACAGGCAGGTCTCCAGAGAGGACCTGCAAAAGATCCTGGAAGCCGGGCTTTGCGCGCCAAATGCGGGCGGTGGGCAGAGGAGTGTGATCTGCGCCATTCAAAACCGGGAATTGTGCGCAAAATTGGGGCGGCTGAACGGGAAAAGCATGGATCGCAGGCGCCTTACCGGCTCTTTTGTATCGGCGGAACAGCCCAGTCTCATCGACGACCCTTCCATACAAAGCGGTTTTTATGGCGCCCCCACGGTGTGCGCGATTTTTGCCCCGTCCAATTTTTTGTACAGCGTCCCCGACGCGTTCTGCTGCGCGGAAAACATGGCGCTGGCGGCCTGTGAGCTGGGCGTTTCTTCCTGTATTGTCGCAAGGGCGGAGGAGACCTTTGAAAATGAATGGGGAAAAGACCTGATGAAGCAGTGGGAGATCCCCGACGGCTATCTGCCGCGTTGTTTTGTGCTGCTGGGCTATGTCAAAGGGGATTATCCCCCGCCAAAGCCGCGCAAAGCCGGAAGAAGCCGTATCATCGAATAGGAGGAACATGAAATGGACGCAGAGACCTGCCTGAAAAAATTCGGATACATCGGCGTTCTGGCTTTTGCCACCGTAGACGAGCGGGGTGGCCCCCAGATCCGCAACATCAGCGCCATCCACTATGAGGCGGACGCCATGTACTTTTTTACCGCCCGGGGCAAAGATTTTTGCAGGCAGCTGGAGAAAAACGGAAAGGTGCAGGTGTTGGGCTATACCAGGTACAAGGAAATGATCCGTCTTTCCGGCAAGGCGGTGGCGGTGCCCCAGGGGGAGCAGAAAAAATGGATGGACGTCATTTTTGAGGAGCAGCCGTATCTGGCCAACGTTTACCCCGGCGACACCCGCGGGATCGGCATTGTTTTTGCCATCCGGGACGCCGAGATCGAATATTTTAACTTAGGCGTCAGCCCAATTTTTCGGGAAAGCTATTCCCTGGGCAAAGGGAAGATCTCGGAAAAAGGCTACCGCATTACCGGCAGCTGCATCGGCTGCGGCGCTTGCGCCGGCGTCTGCCCGCAGCGCTGCATCGAGCAAGGCATGCCCTATCGCATTCAGCCGCAGCACTGCCTGCATTGCGGCAGCTGCGCCGAGCATTGCCCTGCGGACGCCGTTGTCCGCCTGTAAACCGGCTGTCGGCCCAAACGAGAGCTTTTGCCATTTTTCATGAGGTGACCGCATTGAAACGAGAAGAACAAACCCGGCGGCTCAACCAGATCCTGCTGGAGGAGCTGCCCCAATATCAAAAGCAGGCAAAGCGGATCCCGCGGGACGCCGGATCCCAGCGCGCCCTGCTGCGGGGCCTTATGAACCTACGCCCGCCCCGGCCCTTGAGGGAGGACTATTTAGCCCTTCAGGACGAGCTTTTGTTGCGGGAGCGGGAGGAAAAAGGCGTGGTGGCCGTTGACAGCCTGCCCGCAACGGCAGACCCGTGCATCGCCCTGTGGCAGGGAGACATCACTTGGTTGGCCGCAGACGCCATTGTAAACGCCGCCAACAGCGGCATGACCGGCTGTTACCGCCCGGGCCACGACTGCGTCGATAACTGTATCCACTCCGCCGCGGGGGCACAGCTTCGTCTTGCCTGCCAAAGGCTGATGGATCAGCAGGGCCATGAGGAAGCCCCCGGCCTTGCCAAGATCACCCCGGCCTTTAACCTGCCCAGCGGTTATGTGATCCACACCGTCGGCCCCATTGTAAAGGGCCCGCTGATGCAGGAGCACAAAAGGCTGCTGGCGAGCTGCTACCGCTCCTGCCTGGCCCTTGCGGCGGAACAGGGGCTCGCGACGATCGTGTTTCCCTGTGTTTCGACGGGCGTCTTCGGCTTCCCGCAGGAGCCTGCCGCCGCGATCGCGGTGCAGTCTGTCCGAGCATTTTTAACGCAAAACGCGCAGATCAAAAGGGTGGTATTCAATGTTTTCAAAGATCGGGACTACAACATATACAGAGACCTTCTCGGGGCAGATCGACCGTCTGCGGGATGAACTGGAAGCGGCGGACGCCATTGTGGCCGGAGCGGGCGCCGGGCTTTCCACCGCCGCGGGCTTTGATTATGCCGGCGGCCGGTTCCAGAAATATTTCAGCGACTTTGCCGCCAAATACCGCTTTGGGGATATGTATTCCGGAGGATTTTACCCTTACCCTGCGCCGGAGGAGTACTGGGCCTATTGGAGCCGCTATATTTACATCAACCGCTACATGGACGCGCCAAAGCCGGTGTATGACGACCTGCTGCGCCGGCTTAAGGACAAAGACTATTTTGTGCTCACCACCAATGTGGATCATTGCTTTCAAAAAGCGGGGTTCGATAAGGGACGGCTGTTCTACACGCAGGGTGATTACGGCCTGTGGCAGTGCGTGCACGGCTGCGGCGGGCGCACCTATGACAATGAGGATCAGGTGCGCAAAATGGTGGAATCGCAGGGTTTTGTCCTTGCGCCGGACGCCAGTTTGACCCTGCCCGCGGGCGTGACCGCCAAAACCGCTATCCCTTCGGAGCTGGTGCCGCGCTGTCCGGGCTGCGGCAAGCCCCTGATCATGAATCTGAGGGTGGACGACGGATTTTTGCAGGACGAAGGCTGGGATCTTGCCGCGGGGAGATACGCCCGCTTTCTGCGTC
The DNA here is from genome assembly GCA_028689635.1 of Oscillospiraceae bacterium. Classification (GTDB taxonomy): domain Bacteria; phylum Bacillota; class Clostridia; order Oscillospirales; family Ruminococcaceae; genus JALELV01. The sequence continues at coordinate 20,915 of JAQVCU010000028.1, read as the reverse complement.
AGCACGAAAAGGGACGCGTTCTTTACTTGGAGCTGGGCGTTGGTATGAACACCCCGGTCATCATCAAGTATCCTTTTTGGCGCAGGACAAAGGAAAATCCGCAGGCGATATACGCCTGCCTGAACTGGAAGGAGGCCTATGCCCCGCGGGAGATCGCCGCGCGCTCTATCTGCGTCGAGGAGGACATTGCCGATGTGCTGCGCGCAATTTAAAAGGGGCTGGGAAGCTTTTTTTAAGGTCACATTTCCGCTTGCCATGACGGCGAGCCCGGGGCTTTTTTCCTTATAATCCATCGGCCGCCGTGTGGCAGAAACCACACGGCGGCCGATTTTTGCGGCGGGCCCGGCTAAAAAGCCGGTCCGCCGCCGGAATTGATTCGGTTTTGCCTTGGCGGGATGGTTTCCCGCCGGGGGACAGCCGCTGAAAGGCAGATCAAACACCGGTCAGGTCAAAGAGGGGGACATACTGGTCGTCGGCGGCGTCCCGCTCCTGCACAAAGCCGTCCTCGATGCCGCTGTCAAACAGATAATTTTCGATCTCCTCCTGCTCCTGAGAGGTGATGGGGCGGTTGATCTCGGGAAAATCCGCCGCCCTGCCGCAGGGAATATATTGGCTCATGAGGGAAAAAAGCACATCGCCGGGGGAGAAGGTCTCCGCCACCCAGTCGATGACCCGGCGGGAGCTTTCCAGCTGGCCCGGCAGCACCAGGTGGCGGATGATGACGCCCTTTTGGATCATTCCGTCCTCGTCCAGCCGATAGGGCCCTGTCTGGCGGAACATTTCTAAAATGGCGGCCTTAGCCGTCTCAAAATAGCCGGGGGCGGCGCAATAGCGGCGGGCCGGGGCGTCTTCGCCGTATTTGCAGTCGGGCAGCCAGACCTGCACTTTGCCCTCCAAAAGGCGAAGGGTCTCCACGCGCTCATAGCCGCCGCTGTTGTAGACCACCGGCACCGGCAGCGGCTTTTCCAGAGATCGTAAAATGGCGGGGACAAAGTGGGTGGGGCTGACCAGGTTGATGTTGTGGGCTCCCTGGGCGATGAGCTCCTCATAGATCTCCCGCAGGCGGGCGACGGAAACCTCGCGGCCAAAGCCTTCCCGGCTGATGGAGTCGTTTTGGCAGAAGACGCAGCCTAAGGAGCAGCCGCTGAAAAACACCGTGCCGGATCCTCTCTCCCCGCTGACGCAGGGTTCCTCCCAACGGTGCAGGGCGGCGCGGGCCAGCACAGGGTTTTCCCCCATGCGGCAAACCCCGCGGGCGACCGAACGATCCACGCCACAGGCGCGGGGACAAAGATTGCAGAGCATAAACGACATCCTTTCTTTTGGCGATAGGTACCGGTTATTTCCGGGGTGCGTTTTGCAGGATCTGGCGCAGGTAGCGAGGAAGGCTGAGCCCTAAAAAGCGCAGAAAAGCCAGATAGCACAGGGCAAAAACCCCCAGGCACAGCAGCAGCCCCGGCCACTGCGCCGGGCCGGAAGGCAGCAACAGCCGGGCGGCAAGCCCGGCGCCCGATGCGGCGAGAAACGGCGTCAGCAGCCAGTTTTTCCACTGAAACCGAAGGGGAAGGGCGCGGAAAAGCCAGCGAAAATTGAGCGCTACGCCGGCGATCTCGCTGACCAGGCAGGCGGCGGCATACCCGGCGATGCCACGGCTGCCCACCCAGCACCAGGTGGCGGAAAACTCCAACACGCCGGTGACCACCACGCTGGCGGCGGACCTTTTTTGTAGGCCTATGCCGCCGAGGAGGGTACCGGTGACGGCGTGGTAAAACGAGAACAGGGTGGCTGCCCCCAGCCACAGGATATGATCCCCAGCGCCGGGCTGGCCGTAGAGAAGCTGGGCCAGGGGTCTCCCTATGGCCAACATCAGGGCAAAGGAGGGAAAGGCCAGCAGCCCTGTGGCCTGTAGGGATTTTCCCGCCTTGCGCAGCAGCTGTCCGCGGGAGGAAAGGGCGCTGTAGCGGGAAAGCCGGGGCAACAGCACAGTGGTGAGGGGAAAGAGAAAGGCCGAAGGGAGGGAAAGCAGCGGTATCGTCATGCCTGTCATCACGCCGAAGCTGGTCATGGCCTCGGCCCGCGGGGCGCCGCCGGCCGCCAGCCGGGCCGGGATGATCACCGTGGTGGCGCTGGCCAAAAAGTTGTTCAACAGCCCGGCGGCAGAAACCGGCAGCGCCACCGAGCCGATTTTCCCCAGCAGCACCCGGCGGGCCAGACGCTGCGGCGGCAAAGGGCCGGCAGCTTTTCGGCAGCGCCGGTAAAACGCCGTAAGGATGGCCACGCTGAACACCTCGCTAAGCACCATCCCTCCAACGATCAGGGCGGCGGCGTCCCCCTCCGGGCAGGGGAGAAAGAGGGAAAAAAGGGACAGCACCGCCGCCATACGGGTAAACTGCTCGGTCAGTTCCGAGACAATGGGCGGCAGCACATATTTGACGCCATGAAAAAAATTTTTATAGATGTTTTCCAGGCCCGTGAGGAACAGGCAGGGAAGCAGCAGCAGCAGCGCCGTCCGCACCCGGGCGTCCCCCAGCAGGGAGGAAGCGATAAATCGGGAAAACAGCAGCACCGGCAGGCCCGCCGCGGCAAACAGCAGCAAAAAGACAGCCCGGCTTACCGGGACGATGCGCCAGAGGCTCCCCCGATCCCCCACGGCCTCCACGGCGGAGGCCACCCGGGAAACGGCGAGGGTAAGGCCGGAACAGGTACAGGAAAGGCCTACGGCATAGGCGGGCAGGATCAGCTGATAAAGGCCCATCACCTGGGCCCCGGCCATGCGGCTCATGGCGATGCGGTACAAAAAGCCCATCCCCTGCAGGGCCAAAGAAGAAAAGCACAGCAGCATGGCGCTGTAAAAGACGGAGTCCTTCCGAAATCCCATGAAAACATCCCCTTGCCACAGCTTATTACGGCCGGGGACGGTTCATGACAGGGCGGCGGATCAATAGCCTTCCTCAAAGCTGGCGGGACGGCTGGGGAGCCCTCCTGCGCAAACCCGGCGGATATTTTCCGCGCAGATCTGCAAGACCTGCCTGTGGGCCTCCCGGTAGTGGTTGCGGCCCGAGACATGGGGCGTGATCAACGCGTTTTTGCACCGCCACAGGGGATGCTCCGGCGAAAGGGGCTCTGGATCGGTGACGTCCAAAGCCGCCCCGGCAAGGCGCCCCTCATCCAGCGCCGCGGCCAGGGCCAAGGCGTCCACAGCGGTGCCGCGGCCTACGTTGACAAGATAGGAGCCCCGTTTCATCCGGCCGATCATGGCGGCGTCCAGCAGATGGCGGGTTTTTTCGGTGCCGGGGACGGAAAGGGCCGTCACGTCGGCGCGGCCGATCACCTCATCCAGGCGCTGGACCGGATAGATCTCGTCGCAAAAGGGAGGGCAACCGGCCGGCTGCCGCCGCACCCCCACCACATGGGCGCCCAGGGCCTTCGCCAGGGAGCAGAAATGGGAGCCGATATCCCCCACGCCGACGGACAGCACCACGGCCCCGCGCAGGGAATCCACCGGTTCATCCAGCTCCCGCCAGAGCCCGCCGCTCATCTGGTCCCGGTAAAGATGAAAGTTTTTCATCATCAGCAGCACCGCCCCCAGCATGTATTCCGAGATATCCGGCCCAAAAGCGCCGGAAGCGCCGGCGAGGACGATCTCCGGGTTGGGATACAGCGCCCGGTCGGCATAGCCGTCCAGGCCCGCGTAGGGCAGTTGCAAAAAGCGGAGCTTTGTGGCATACTGTAACAGATTTCGGATCCCGGCGCCGCAGATGATCTCGTATTGAGAGATCTCTTCACGGGTGATGGGACGGTCAAAAAAATGGAAGTCCCCCTGGGGGCAATTTTGGATGAAAAGCTGTTTTTCTTCGTCGCTCAAAGGGATCAACACCGCGATGGGAACCATTGCCGCACGCTCCTTTTGCTGTTTTTTCATAATAGTACCACAGAGCGACCATGATTTCCATCCCGGCGGGGGAAAGTTTCCGGGCCGGATGGGGGAGGAATTGCCGTGACCTATGTTCAAACCCTTTTGATGGTATGCCCGCTGGTGTTCTTCGCCGGTGTGGTGGATTCCATTGCCGGAGGAGGAGGGATCATCTCCCTGCCGGCCTATCTGTTGGCTGGGGTGCCGATCCACACCGCTTATGGCACCAATAAAATGGCCAACTGCTGGGGTACCGCCATCGCCGCCTGGAAATTCTACCGCAGCGGCAACATCCGCCTGGCCCCGGCCCTGGTGTCCGCGGCGGCGGCCCTGGCGGGCTCCTGGCTGGGAACGCAGCTGACCCTGCTGCTCTCGGAAAAATATTTGCAGATCTCGCTGATGGTCATCCTTCCCCTGGTGGCGGTGTTCCTGCTTTGCAACAAGAATTTTGGCCGGGCCGAGGCCGCCTCTCCACAGAGTTTTTCCACCCCGTCGGCAGTGGCCCTCTGCGCTGTGATCGGCCTTGCCATCGGCGCCTACGACGGCTTTTTTGGCCCCGGCACCGGAACTTTCCTGGTGCTGGCCTTTACCGGTGTGCTCAAAATGCCCATCGTCCAGGCTTCCGGCAATGCGAAGGTGGTCAATTTGGCTTCCAACCTGGCGTCCCTGACAGCTTATATCGCGGGGGGAAAGGTCTATTTCGCCCTGGGGATCCCCGCCGCTTTGTGTTCCATTGCGGGCAATTATTTAGGGGCCAGCCTGGCCATCAAAAAAGGGGCGCGCTTTATCCGGCCCATGATGGTGGTGGCGATCGCGCTGCTGTTTGGCAAGCTGCTGTACGACCTGGTCTCCGCGGGGTTCGCCGGGTAACGGCCCTGCGGGAAAAGCGAGAAGAGACCTAAAAAAGGCGGTGCACCGTGACGGCGATTTCCGATGAAAACAGAAAAGGCCGCGCCTTGTTGGCGCGGCCTTTTGTTGCAATCGGTCAAATTCGGGATCTCGGGGATGGCCTGGCCTGATCAGTCCTGGGATTTAGGCGGCTGAGCGGGCGGGGCAGGAGGCGCGGGGGGCGCTGGCGGGGCGTAGGGGAAGGGCTGGCCCGCAGGCGGCACAGGGGGCATGGGAGGCATGGGATTCTGAGGGGCGGGACGATTGGCGGCCCGCTTTTTGGCGCGCCGCGCCGAGATCAGGACGATGAGCACGATGATGAGCACGAACAGAAGGAGCAGCAGCAGGTAGGGGGAATTGATGGCGAGCCAAATGCCAAATTCCGTAAAGCCGTTGCCGATGTTGTAAAGGGATTCCGCAAAACCGGCGCGGATGCGATCCCCCGGGGTTTTTTCCGGCAGCGCGGACACCCGGGCCACTTCGCTGATGCTGATGCTGACGGTGCTGTACTCCACCATATTATCGTAGTTGCGCAGGGTGGAGCTGAAGCTGTCCAGCTGATAACGGACGTCGGACAGGCGGGATTCCAGCTGGATGACGGCTTCCAGATCCGACGCCTGTTCCAGCAGCTCAAGCAGGCGCTTTTCTTCTACCTCCAAAGAGGATTTACGGGTCTCGGTGTCCACATAATCCAGGGTGATATCGCTGGAACTTTTTTCGGTATAGGTTACGTTGCACAGGCTTCCGACATTGTTCAGAAAAGCGTCCAGCTCCTTGGTGGGGATGCGGACGGTGACGTCGCCGCTGCGGCGGCTGTAGGAATCGTTCAGGCCGTTGCCGGTGATCGACGAGCTTTCGATGTATCCGCCCGCCCCGGCGATCTGTTCCTCCAAAGCGGGGAGGAATTTGTCAAATTCCAGGGTCTCCACGTTCATAAAGACGGTCCAGACGATCTTGCGGTTGGGCGCGGCGGCGGCCCCAGCCTGAGGAATGGCGGAAAACCCGGGGGAAATCTCTTCACTCTCTGCTTTCTCCCAGGCGTCATCCATCTCCGCCCCGGCGGTGTTGGATTCCATCCCGCCGCCCATTTCGTAGGAAGCAGGGGCCGAAGATGCAAAATCGGAAGTGATACTGGAAGAGTGCGAACCGCATCCGGCCAGGGCCAGAGATAGAGCCAAAACAACAGCGAGCACAGGGAACAGGCGAAGCTTGTTTTTCATGCTGAGAGCCTCCTCTTTCTTATCCGGCGGCGTTGGCCGCGATTGTCGCTTCTCACATCAATAGTGTAAGCGAATTGGCTTTTTATTGCAAACGTTATCCATTACAAATGCATTACAATTTTTCCTTGGGCGGCGCCGCCGGGCCAGATTGTCGAAAAAGGCGGAAAAAAGATGGAAACTCCGGGCAAAAGGTGCTACAATCAGGCTATCGACAGAGAAAACGCCGGCGGGGCGGGAAAACGCGGATATTTGGCCCGCCGGGGCAAGAACAGGGAGGGGAATCGGATCATGAAAAAGGGGAAAAAGGCGATGGCGGCGGTGTTGGCGGCTGCCATGCTCTGGGGCGGCGCAGTCCCGGCCGAGGGTTACAGCGATTATGGCGCGGTCACCTGGACGGGGATCGACCTAACGGTGCCTTCGGCGCTGAATATCGTCACGCCGGGCGGGGACGTCACCACGGCGGCGACCCATTATTATCTGACGGGGACTTCCGACCCCGGCCAGCACCTTTATCTAAACGGGGAGGAGATCTCCACCGGCCGCTACGGCAGCTGGGGGGCCTATCTGCCGCTGGATGTGGGCAAAAACACCTTTGAAGTGGCCCAGGGCGGAAGGTCCGATTCGGTCACCATCCGCCGGGTGGCCAGCGCCGCCGAGGTTCCGGCGGCCACCACCTCCCGGATAAGCTCGCTCAAACCCGCCAACGGCGACGTCGCCTATCAGGGCGAGGAATACGAGCTTTCCTGCGTGGCCCCCTCCGGGGCCGAGGTGTGGGCCACCGCGATGGGAAAGACGGTCGCCCTCAAACAGGTGGCGGCGGCGTCCCCCGGCGTTCCGGCTGTTTTTAAGGGGAAAGTGACCCCTTCCGGATACGCTTCTGGAGCGGTGACAGACGCCGGGACGGTGCAGTATGGCATGACCTGGAACGGCGCTGCGAAATATGCGGCGTCCGCCGGGAAGGTGTATGTGGCAGGGCAAAACGCCGACGTCGCAGTGCGCGTCAACGATACGGCGGTGACGGTCTACGCCCAAAGCAACACAGATTCCCAATGTATGACTACCCTGCGCCTGGGGGCCACCGATTACATCGTGGGGCAGACCGCTTCCATGTATCAGCTGGCCATGGGCGGCTGGATCAACAAGGACGTGGCGGATGTGGCGGTCAGCGGGGAATCGGTGTACAACAAGGTCTCTTCGGTGCGGGTGGAGAGCCGGGAAAAGGGCGAGCGCTTTGTCTTTTCCGGCACCGGCCAGCCGGTGTTCACCGCCTCCTCCGACAGCGAAAAGGTGACGGTAAAGCTGATGTATACCACGGGGATATCCGCGGTGGACGCCTCCCAAAGCAGCCTGATCCGTTCGGTCAAAACGATCCAGGGGGACGACGGCGTGACCCTGGAATTTTATCCCGCCGGGGAGATCGGCGGATATAACGTGGAATTTGAAAACAACAACACCGTGATCTATATCAAAAAGAAACCGGTGCTTTCCGGCAGTTCCAGCCAGCCCCTGAAGGGGATCACCGTGGCCCTTGACGCCGGTCACGGCGGCAGCGACCCCGGGGCTCTGGGCACGGCGGGCTCCGGCGGCCCCACGGAAAAGCAGATCACTCTCTCTACGGCCATTGCGGTGAAAAACCGTCTGGAATCCCTGGGTGCGCAGGTGCTGATGACCCGCGCCGGGGATACCCGTCTGACCTTTAACGAACGCCTGCTCCCCCCGCAGGAACAAAAGGTGGATTTCTTCCTCTCGTTCCATTGCAACAGCACGGCGGCGGGGGCCAATGGAACCAAGGCCAAGGGCGTGGAGATCTATTATTATGAGGGGGCGGATAAGGCGTTTGCCCAGACGGTCCTCAACAAATTCAGCAGCTATACCGGGCGCAGCGCCCGGGGGGTCTACTGCGCCAATTACCGGGTGGCTCTGGCCACTTACTGCCCGTCTATCCTGGTGGAGATGGGCTTTATGCCAAACCCGGTGGAATACGACGATATGTGCAGCGACGACGCGCTTTTCGCCACGGCCAACGCCATTGGCGACAGTCTCATCGCCTATCTCAGCTGATGCAGAAAAAGGCTGCTTTGCCTGTTGGGGCTTTGCCGGGCAAAGGGCAGAATAGACAGGCCGCATGGGAAAAACAGCCGAAAAACCGTCGGTTTTTTGTGAAAGATTTCTCTGCCGGATATTGACTCGGAAAGCGAAAATTAATATAATATGAGGAATATAGAAAGATGCTGCAGTAAATGAAGTTGGCCGGAGCAACTGCCCGGCGGAAGAGGAGAGATCATATGGCATATTACTTTGACGAACCGTCCCGTACCTTCAGCGAGTATCTGCTGGTTCCCGGTTATTCTTCGGCCCAGTGTATCCCCGCCAATGTCAGCCTCAAGACCCCGGTGGTAAAATACCGCAAGGGGGAGGAGCCCGCTCTCACCATGAACATCCCCATGGTATCGGCCATCATGCAGGCGGTCTCGGGCGAAAAAATGGCGGTGGCCCTGGCGCAGCAGGGAGGGATCTCCTTCATTTACGGTTCCCAAAGTATCGCTGACGAAGCGGCCATGGTAGCCCGGGTAAAAAGCTGCAAGGCCGGCTTTGTCCGCAGCGATTCCAACATCCGCCCCGACCAGACCATGGCGGATATCCTGGAGCTGAAAGCCCGCACCGGCCACTCCACCATGGCGGTCACCGACGACGGCACCGCCGAGGGAAAACTTTTGGGCATCGTCACCGGCCGCGACTACCGCGTCACCCGGATGGACCCCGCTACGAAGGTGGAGACCTTCATGACCCCCTTCGACAAGCTGATCTACGCCAAAGAGGGCGTCACGTTAAAGGAAGCCAACAACATCATCTGGGATCACAAGCTCAACTCCCTGCCCGTTATCGACGACAACCAACGCCTGCTGTATATGGTGTTCCGCAAGGATTACGATTCCCACAAGGAAAACCCCCTGGAATTGCTGGACAGCCACAAACGCTATGTGGTGGGCGCCGGTATCAACACCCGGGATTATGCCGAGCGGGTTCCCGCCCTGGTGGAAGCCGGAGTGGACGTGCTGTGCATCGATTCCTCCGAGGGCTTTAGCGAATGGCAGAAAATGACCATCGAGTGGATCCGCGGCCGCTATGGCGATTCCGTCAAAGTGGGCGCGGGCAACGTGGTGGATCGGGAAGGTTTCCGTTTCCTGGCCGAGTGCGGGGCGGATTTTATCAAAGTCGGCATCGGCGGCGGCTCCATCTGCATCACCCGTGAGCAAAAGGGCATTGGCCGCGGACAGGCCACCGCCCTGATCGAGGTGGCGGCTGCCCGGGACGAATACTTCCGGGAAACCGGCGTTTATATCCCGGTTTGCTCCGACGGTGGCATCGTTCACGATTATCACGTCACCCTGGCCCTGGCCATGGGCGCAGATTTTATCATGCTGGGCCGCTATTTCTCCCGCTTTGACGAAAGCCCCACCAACAAGGTCACCATCGGCGGCAGTTATATGAAGGAATATTGGGGCGAAGGCTCCGCCCGGGCCCGCAACTGGCAGCGCTACGATATGGGCGGCGACAGCAAGCTCTCCTTCGTGGAAGGGGTGGACTCCTACGTCCCCTATGCCGGAAGCCTGAAGGACAACGTGGGCATGACCCTGAGCAAAGTCCGCTCCACCATGTGCAACTGCGGCGCCCTTTCCATCCCGGAGCTGCAGAAAAACGCCAAGATCACCCTGGTCTCCGCCACCTCCATTGTAGAAGGCGGCGCCCACGACGTGGTGCTGAAGGACAGCAACAACACCGTAAAATAAAAGCGGCGATACAAAGAAAGGCCGGAAGCATTTCCCAAAGGGAAAGCTTCCGGCCTTTTTGCCGTTTGAAAAAGGTTATTCTTCTATATAGTTGCCGAGAAAAGCGAAGTCCGGCAGCTGGGCGGAAAGGGTACCGATCAGCTGCTCTAAGGAGCCGCTGTCGGCGCTGCCTGCAAAATCGAGGTAAAACAGGTAATGGAAGCTTTCCGGCGCCGGACGGGATTCGATCTTGGTCAGATTGAGCCCCATGGCCGAGAAATGGGCCAAGGTGCGGTTGAGGGAGCCCACCTCGTGGGGCAGGGAAAAGATCAGGCTTACCCGGTTGGCCCCCTGGGGGATGATGAGGTTCTTGGAGACCGAGACAAAGCGGGTGGCGTTGTGCAGGTCGGTCTGGATCCCGGAAGCCAGGATCTCCAACCCGTAGATCCCGGCGCAGTAGGCCGAGGAGATGGCGGCTTTTTTGGGGTCTCCCAGCCCGGCCACCATTTTGGAGGCGGAGGCGGTGTTGTTCAGCGGGATGGTGCGCACCCCCGGCAGGCGGGAGCACCATTTGGCACACTGCGCCAGCGCCTGGGGATGGGAGTAGATCTCCGAGATCTCGTCCAGGGTGGAGCCGGGGACGCCCAGAAGGTTGTGCACCACCGGCAGGCGGCAGGCGCGGGAAATGGTGAAGCGGTATTTCATCAGCAGATCGTACACCTGCCCCACGGAACCCGCCAGGGAATTTTCCACCGGCAGGACGCCAAAATCGCAGGAACCGTCCTGCACGGCCTGGAAAACATCGTCCCAGGTCTCCACAAAGACAAGCTCGCCGCCGGGGTACATCCGCTGGGCGGCCTCCCCGGAAAAAGCGCCGGGGCTGCCTTGACAGGCCACCCGAGGATGGAGGGGCTGGGCGGCAGCCCCGGCCTGTCCATCCTGAAGAAAGCGCAGGCCGTCCCCCGGGGCCATGGCGTGCTGGTAGCATTTGCTCATATCCATGATGGAGGAGAATACGGGCTTTACAAAGGGGGAAAGCTCCGGCCCGGCCATCTGGCCGACGCGCTCGAGCACCTTCCCCTCCCGGGAAGAATCCAGCACCGGCAGCCCCGCTTCTTTTTTGGCGCGGATCACGTCGTCCACCAGACGCATGCGCTCGCCCAGAAGGCGTACCAGCTCCTCGTCCACCCGGTTGATCTCCAGCCGGGCCTGTTCCAGCAGTTCACTCATTGTTCAGCACCCCTTAAAAATGTTTGCCTTCCATATCGGCATAGCGTTTGAGGCTGGTCATGATGCCGTCGAACATCTCCGGCTTTACGGACTGGGCGCCGTCGGAAAGGGCGCGGGAGGGGTCGTTGTGCACCTCGATCATGAGGCCGTCCGCCCCGGCGGCAATGGCGGCTTTGGCCAGGGGCTCCACCAGCCAGGTGATGCCGGTGGCATGGCTGGGATCCACGATGACGGGCAGATGGGTAAGATGTTTGAGCACCGGCACGGCGGAGAGATCCAGGGTGTTGCGGGTGAAGGTCTCATAGGTGCGGATGCCGCGCTCGCAGAGGATGACGCGCTCGTTGCCGCCGCTCATGATATATTCGGCGCTCATGAGCCATTCCTCAATGGTGGAGGAGAGGCCGCGTTTGAGCAGGATGGGTTTGTCCAGACGGCCCAATTCCTTGAGCAGCTCGAAGTTTTGCATATTGCGGGCGCCCACCTGGATGATGTCCACATCTTTGAAAAAGGGGATCTGGGCGACGCTCATGACCTCAGAAACGATGGGCAGCCCCGTGGCGGCTTTGGCTTCCAGCAGCAGCTCGATGCCCTCGGCCCGCAGGCCCTGGAAGGAATAGGGGGAGGTGCGGGGCTTGAAGGCGCCGCCGCGCAGAATGTTGGCGCCGGAGGCCTTGACCTTGGAAGCGACTTCGATGATCTGATCCTTGGTCTCTACAGAACAGGGGCCTGCCATGACCGCCAGCTGATCGCCGCCGATGGTGAGGCCGTTTTCCAGGGTGATGACCGTATCCTTGGGGTGGAACTTGCGGTTGGCCATTTTATAGGGTTCCTGCACTCGGGTGACGCGTTCTACGATGTCGTGGGCCAGAACGAAATCCTGATCGACTTTAGAAGTATCGCCTACCAGGCCGATGATGGTGACCATGCTGCCCTCGGTGATATGGGCGCTGACGCCGTTGTAGCATTGCAGCTCCTTGATGAACTGATCCCGGGCTTCCCGGCTGGTTTGGGGTTTGAGTACGACTACCATTTTCTGTTCCTCCTGCGTTTTCAAAATGAAGTTCCGGATCTATTGGGGGTACGCGGCAATTTTGCAAAAATAAAATGGGGCTTATGATCTCATATCATAAGCCCCATATCTTTTTCCTGCGCGGAGACCTATCATACTTTCCCATATTTAGTTAAGCCGGAGGTAAAAAAGAAACCCCAGCTAAAAAAGTAGGTAAAGTTTTGATAAGTACTGCCGTATTTCATAACGCAACCTCGTTTAACAGATCGTTGTGGTATATTATAGCAGTGGTCTCCCCAGATGTAAAGAAAAATTTTTGTAAAGCTGTTTTTTGCAGGGGAAAGCGTTTTGTTTTTGGGAAATGGAAGCAGGAAATGTTTTGATCGCAAAGAACAGGAGCCGGTTGCACCCACGGGGGAAATGTGCTATGATGCGAATAAGAGGGCGGGCGGACCCGGCAAAGGCCTAAGGCGGCCCGGCCTGGAAAAGAGAGAACGATTTTAGGAGGCGAAGGATTGTGAATTGGGACCGTACATATTTAAAAAATAACGCCAAGCAGGTGTTGAGCTGGAGCTACTGGAACGCCCTTCTGGTCTGCTTTTTGGCGACCCTGCTGGGCGGGGCCGGCGGCAGCAGCGGCGGCGCTTCGGCGAACTATTCAAGCAGCGGCGAATCCGCCGGATATATGGATCCGGAGGTCGTTGTGATCGTTGTCGTTGTGGTGGTGGTTGTCATTTTGGCGGCGCTGGCGTACCAGATCTTTGTGGCGAACCCCATCCAGGTGGGAAAACACCGCTACTTTATCGCCAACCGGCAGCGCGGCGGTGCCCTGGGCCAGCTGTTTTCGCTGTTTAAAAAGGGCGACTATCTCAATGTGGTCAAGGTAATGTTCCTGCGCGACCTGTATATTTCCCTGTGGTCCCTGCTGTTTATCGTCCCCGGGATCATCAAGGGCTACGAATACCGGATGATCCCCTATCTGCTGGCGGAAAATCCGCGGCTGGATTGTGAACGCGCGTTCCAGATCACAAAGGCCATGACCGATGGGGAGAAGGGCGACATGTGGGTGCTGGATCTTTCCTTTATCGGTTGGTCGCTGCTGGGGATCCTGGCCTGCTGTATCGGCAGCTATTTTGTGCTTCCTTATATTGAAGCCACTTGGGCGGAACTTTACGCGGTGCTGAAATACAAAGGGGTCTCCATGGGCGCTGTTTCTCCCGATGAATTGGGCGGCCCCAACGGATATGTAGGAGAGCCGCCCCGGCCTTCGTTCTCCGGCCCGGCCTACGGCCAGCCGCAGAACTACAGCCAGCCGCAGAACTACAGCCAGCCGCAGAACTACAGCCAGCCGCAGAACTACAGCCAGCCCCAGAACTACAGCCAGCCCCAGAACTACAGCCAGCCCCAGAACTACGGCCAGCCTCAGAACTACGGCCAGCCTCAGAACTACGGCCAGCCCCAGAACTATAGTCAGCCCCAGAACTATGGCCAGCCTCAGAATTATACGCAGCCCCAGCCTCCGTTCCCCGGGCCTATTGCGGCGCCGGGACAGGACGGCGGGAACCAGCCGGAACAGGCCTTTGCGGCGCCGGTTTACGAAAAACCGGTTTATGAAAAGCCTGATTACAGCAAACCGGCGGAGGAAGAAAAACCGGACGCGCCGGAGATTCCTTTGTCCGGCGGCCCATCTGATGCCCCGAGCGCACCGGATGCCGCTGCGGAGAGCACAGAAAAAGAATGATCTCAGTCAAAAAAAAGAGGGCTTTGGCCCTCTTTTTTTTGACCGGATAGCTGAAAAAGAAAGCTGTAAACATGAAAATTTTATGTAAATAAAAGTCGAGCCACCGTCGTTTGCCTTCGCCAAAACCGAAGAAAGCAGCACCGGTTTGTGCAGATAGGCAAAAAACGAGAAAGATTTTATACCAGATTGTCCAATGACAGAACAAAAAAAAGATGGTAAAATGGATTATAAAATAAAAACGTTTTCAAAAACTGGAGAAACGGCGGTGATCATGTGCCAACCATTCAGGATGTGGCAAAAGCGGCAGGCGTATCCATTGCGACGGTTTCCCGGGTCATCAACAGCCCGGCCACTGTCTCTGTCGATAAAGTAAAAAGGGTCAAAAGCGCCATCGACGAGCTTAATTATTACCCCAACAGTTCTGGGCGCAACCTGCGCCGGTCGGCCACCAAGACGCTGCTGATGATCTGCGCTGCCACCATCAGCGACGTGTTGGACGGCGCCTACGAAGCTGCGGCCCGCCAGGGTTACCGCATTGTGGCCACCTACGCCGACAGGCGGCAGCTGGCCAAGGGCATGAGCTATTTTAACGAGCTGTTTATGGGCAATGTAGACGGGGCCATCCTTTTTAGCGCCCTGCGCAGCGACGAAAACCTGGCTAAACTCTGCCAGACTGTCCCCATCGTGCAGTGCAGCTCTTTTTTGGATCTTCCCAACGCCTCCAGCGTTTCCACCGATGAAGAGGCCGCCGCTTACGACGCGGTGACCCATTTGTTGGAGACCGGGAAACGCCGGATCGGCCTGATCACCCAGGAAAACCTGCCCGGCGCGGAGGACAGCTATTACATCCGCCGCGAACGCGGCTACTGCCGCGCCCTTGCCGACGCCGGGATTCCCATCCGGCAGGAGATGATTTTCCGCACCCCCGGCGGTGTGAAAAACGGTTATTACGCTGGCAAACAGCTGCTGAAGGACAAAGCGGACGGGATCTTTGGCGTGCAGGATACCTTTGCCTACGGCGCTTTGGTGGCGGCGCAGCGGATGGGCCTTTCCATCCCGGAGCAGGTGGGCATTGTGGGGATCGACAACACGGGGATCTCTCAGCTTTCCGACCCCGGCCTTACCACGGTGCAGCAGTCCTTCTACGAGATGGGCCAGGTGGCCGTGAATATGCTGATCGAGCAGATCCGTGGGGAAATGGATGTAAAACGCAACGTGTATTTGCAGCATCGCCTGCTGGTTCGCGGCTCTACAGTCCGAGGACGCAGCGACGGCGAGGAGGAGGGGGCCCGCTGAGCCCCGAAAAGAGCCGGATGACGGTCCGGCCCTGTTTTCGCTCCTTTTTGAAAACGATTTCTAAAACCTGTGGCTTCTTATCCTGCCGCCCGGCCGAAACCGGCGGCGGATAAAGCATATAAAATGGAAGAAAAGAACAATCAATAGGAAAGAATGGTGTTTTACATGGAAAACAAAAAATTTGGCATCGTAGTGATCGGTTACGGTGGCATGGGCTCCCGCCACGCCATGCTCCTTTCCCAAACCGAATGCATGGACGTCAAAGGCGTTTATGATATTCTGGAGGAAAAGAACGAGGCGGCCCGCCAGAAGGGTTTTTATGCCTACGGCAGCTACGAGGATGTGCTGAAAGATCCGAAGGTGGATATCGTCCTGGTGGCGATCCCCAACCATCTGCACAAGGGCGTTGTCCTGCAGGCGCTGGCCGCGGGGAAAAACGTCATCTGTGAAAAACCCGTCACCCTCAATTCCAAAGATCTTCAGGAGATCCTTGACGCGGCGGAAAAAGCGGGCAAGCAGTTCACCGTACATCAGAACCGCCGTTGGGACGGGGATTTCCGGGCCATGAAACAGATCTTCGATTCCAAGGTGCTGGGCCGGGTTTTCAACATCGAATCCCGGGTGCAGGGCTCCCGCGGTATCCCCAGCGACTGGCGCACCCACAAGGAATTCGGCGGCGGCATGGTGCTGGATTGGGGCGTTCATCTGCTGGACCAGCTGCTGCAATTTGACCCCTCCGACAAGATCAAAAAGGTTTACTGCCAGCTTTCCTATCTGCTGGGCAACGATTGCGACGACGGCATGCGGGCGGTGCTGACTTTCGAGAGCGGGATGACCGCGATCGTGGAGGTGGGAACCTGCCATTTTGACGCCCTGCCCCGCTTTTACATGAACGGCGTGATCGGCACCGCCACCATCCAGGATTGGCAGTACGACGGCCGCCTGGTGAAGCTGATCAAATACGATACCGCCGACGCTGTGCCGGTGGAGACTGCCGCGGGCCTGACCAAGACCATGGCCCCCCGTACCGAAGACGAGCTGCTGCGCCAGCCGATCCCCGGCGCGCCGGCAGATGTGAAGAATTTCTACCGCAACTACTGCGCGGCCCTGGAGGGGAAAGAGGAGATCATCGTCAAAAACAGCGAGGTCATGCGGGTAATGAAGCTGATGGAGGCCTGCTTCCGCTCTTACGAGACCGGAAACGCGGTGGATTTTGAATAAGGAGGATCTGTAAAATGGCGGCAAAAGTAAAAATCGGCATTATCGGCTGCGGCGGCATCGCCAATACCAAACACCTGTTGGCCCTGGGCCGGCAGACGGACCGTGTAGAGCTGACGGCGTTCTGCGACCTGATCCCGGAACGGGCTCAGAAGGCGGCGGAGCAATACGGGGTTCCCGGCGCCAAAGTGTATACGGATTATAAGGAGCTGCTCAAAGACAGCAGCATCGAGGCGGTCCATGTGCTGACGCCCAACCGCTGGCACCGGGAGATGACGGTGAACGCCCTGGAAGCCGGGAAGCATGTCATGTGCGAAAAGCCCATGGCCATTAATCCTGCCGAAGCCATGGACATGGTCAATGCGGCCAAACGCACTGGAAAGCTACTGGCCATTGGTTATCAGTACCGCCAAAGAAACGACGCCCTTACCCTTAAGAGGATGGCGGACGCCGGGGATTTGGGCGATATCTATTACGCCAGGGGCCATGCGGTGCGTTTTCGCGGCGTGCCCACCTGGGGCGTTTTCACCAACAAGCTGGAACAGGGCGGCGGCCCTCTGATCGATATCGGCACCCATTCTTTGGATCTGGCGCTGTGGGTGATGAACAACTATAAGCCCAGCATGGTTTTGGGCAGCGTGTTCAATTATCTGGGCACCAGCCTGAAGCCCGGCGAGCAGGGCAACCGCATGGGCGCGTGGGATCCGGATACTTATGAGGTGGAGGATTCCGCCTTTGGTATGGTGAAGATGGCAAACGGCGCCACGATCTATCTGGAAGCCGCCTGGGCCCTGAACATGGCCGACTGCCGCGAGGGGATTATCACCGTCTGCGGTACCCGCAGCGGCGCTACCATGGAAATCGCCCAAAACGGGGACGGCGGCTGGCGCACCGATAAGCAGCTGGTCATCAGCAGCGTGGTTGCGGATACCCCGGCGGAGACCCGGCCTTCTGTGGCGACGCCCCGGCCGGACGCCATGGGCCCCCACGACCGGGAATGCGCCAACTGGCTGGACGCCATCCAGACGGGCAGCCCGCTGCTGGTGCAGCCGGAGCAGGCCTATACGGTCACCCGCATCCTGGATGGGATCTATCAGTCCAACCGGGATGGCAAAGCCGTTACCTTCGCAGAATAAAAACACGAAAAAAACAGAGGCCTGGTCTTCCAGGCCTCTGTTTTTTTCGTTTGAGATCATTTTCCTTTTGGAGACGCCGCCTGCAGCAGCACCCGGTATTCCTGCACCAATCGTTCCCGGGGATACCACCGGCAGTTGGCCGGGCTGGTGGAAGGCAGGGGGCAGGCGGTGACGCCGGTGGACGAAAAACAATACTTATTGTATAAAGTATATGCCTTTTGCCCGGTAGTGAATACCTGACGAATGCCGCTTTTGGCAAGAAGCGCGGCGATGTCGTTGGGCTGCGGATGGGAAATGGAACTGTCGTCCGCGCCGCGGATGGCACAGGCGTGAAGCACATCCCACAGGGCAATACCGTGGCGCAGGGCCAGGGCCCGGCGCTCCTCATTGGAGCGGGGCAGGGGCTCCTGGAAGACCTCCGCCAGCACCGGCCAAAAACGGTTTTGGGGGTGGGTGTAGTAAAACCCGTTTTCCCGGGAGCGGGGGGAGGGCATGGTGCCGAGGATCAGCAGGCGGGAGCGGCTGTCCCAGACGGGGGGGAAGGTGTGGAGGACCAGCTCTTCCAAGGAAGACCCCCTCCCTTACCAGGCCAGCATCGCCAGCAAAGCCAGGACGGAGGAGAGCAGGACCAGGATCCGGGCGGGAAGGCCGCGGCGGCCGGAAAAATACAGCAGAACTCCGGCAAGGGCGGGCAGGATCAGGCACCAGGAAAGGAAGACGCTCCAACCCCAGTTGGCGGGCAGGGCGCTGGCGCCCATGGCGACGATGAGAAGAGCCCAGAGGGCGTTAAGGATAAAAAGCGCCGCGTTGGCGCGGGGGTTTTTTACGACAAAAAGCAATACGCCCAACAGCGCGGCCCCCAAGGCCAGGCCAAGAAGCAGAAAGGAAAGGATCGTAAACATAAGCTGTCTCCTTTGTAATGAATTAGTTTTGAGAGAGGTCGAGCTCATAGGTGCGGTATTCCCCGGCGGGACGGTACCCCAACTGTGCGGCCAGGGCGGCGGACATGGGGTTGGCGGCGTCCCAGCTGGGATAAAGGCCCCGGCGCAGGCAGGCGAGGATCAGGGCGGCGGCGCAGCAGCGGGCAAGGCCCCGGCGCCGGTGATCTTCCCGGGTGTCGATCTCGATCTCGATGCCGCCGTGGTATACGGTATAGGAGGAAGCCCCGCCCACCAGCTCGCCGTCCTTCAGGGCGGCGACGCCGATTCCCCGGCGCAGAAAGTCCTCCGCATCGGAAAATTGGGATACCAGATCCCGGCTCCACTCCGCCTCCATGGCCCGGCGGTACAAAGGGGCGTCTATTTCCCGCAAGGTATAGCCTTCGGGCACAGCCGCCTGCAGCTGTTCCAGCCGCTCCGGGTCGAAGACGGAAGGATCTTTGTGAAAGGCGTAGCGGGTGATGGGCCGGCAGTGCCCGGCGTGGATCTTTTCAATAAGGGGATCCCATCCGGGATCTTGCGCCGCCATCAGCAGAAATGGCCGGGGGGAAAACTGAGATACCAGGTCTTCGCGGGGCTCCCCGGCAAAAAAGCAAAAATCCCCCGTAAGGATACGGGCGCTGCGGGGATCGGGAAGGGAATCCGCCCAGGCGGTCCCCATCGATCCATCCAGACAAGACCAGATCATGGTTTCCGGCCAGTTCTCAAACAGCGGCGCGATCAGGCCCATCTGTTCTTTTTCTACCTTCTGCACACAGAACACATCCTTTCAAAGCGGCGTACCGCCCTTTGTTTATTTCAGGCTCGCACCGTCCGCAAAGGCGTTGCCCACCTTTTTGCCCAGCACGCGGTAATCGTTGTTTACCGGGTCGAAGACGATGGGCTGCAGCTTATCTGGGTCGATCTTCCCGTCGGCGCCGAGCACCCGCTCATCTGCGCTGACGTTGACGATCCGCCCCACCAGACGGCAGGAATCCTTGTCGTAGCTTACCAGTTCGCACTCCATGGCCATGGCCAGCTCGTCGATGAGCGGCGCGTCCACAAACTCCGATTTGGTGACGTGGAAGCCCGCGCGGGCCAGTTTGTCCGGCACCTTGTTGGCGGATTCGATCCCGACGTAATCGCAGGCCACGACCTGGGAGGCCTCCGCCATGCTAACGGTAAAAGCGCCGCGGCTGAGAATGTTTTTGACGGTTTTGTGCCCGGCGCTCAGGCACATGGAAAGCTCCTTGTCATCGCTGATGCCGCCCCAGGCGGCGTTCATAACATCCGGCGTCCCGTCTTCTCCGTAGGTGGCGATCATGAAAACAGGCTGTGGATAGCACCAGGGCTTTGCTCCAAAATTCTTTCTCATAACAGTTCCTCCATCGGTTTATTTTTGTGCGGGCGGCGCAGGGAAAAGACCCGCCGTCCGCCGTTTACAAAGCATGGGGAAAAGCCGCGCGCAAATTAGGATAGAGGGGTCACAGCGTTTTGGTAAAAAACAGCTCCGCCGGCTGCGCGCAGGGCGTGGAATCGAGCAGCAGCACCCCGCTGTCCCGATAGCCCAACCTGCGGTAAAAATGCTGGGCGTCCTCGTCCGCCCGGGTGGAAGTCATGACCATGGGATAACCCAGGGAGCGCATGTCCGCTTCCCAAAAGGCCATGAGCTCCCGGCCAAAGCCCTTGCCGCGAAACTCCCGGCAGATCAGGAGCATGGAGCAGAAGGGGATGCTGTCCCAGAACAGGTGATACCGCAGCAGCCCGGCGGGAACGCCGTTTGCCCGCAGGACATACCCACGACGGTCCCGCACCTTTCCGGCGAATTCCCCGGGGGGCAGATGAGGATCGAGGGAGAACCAAAACTCCCGGTCTGTTTCCTGAACGAAGCTGATCGCCGCCATCCGCGGATCCCTCCTTTGCTTTGCGGCTTTGCCGTCTTTCCTGTTTCCCGCAGAGTGGTACATCCCGTATGGCGCGGGGCCCCTGCGTCAAAGTCCCATTTCCTGGTCCGTTTTTGAAAACACATCAGCAAGCGGAAATTGGATCTTCGCAATTCGCCGCTATTTTCACACCCATGCGAAACGCGGCCTCTTGATCCCGGGGAAACTGCTCTTTTTGATGAGCGATTTTTTCTTGTTCGGAAAACCGAGTGCACAAATATTTGCTATAATCGGAAAATTGCACGGTGTCTAATGAATGGTGGCAGCCTCAAAAACTCCGGTGAATAAGTAGTACCAGAATCCCTCGATCTGCATATTCTCATTGCAGATAAGCCCCAGATATATCAGCATATATAAGCCAACAAGCAACTGAACGATACGTCTTGCGTGCTTATATTTTTTTATAAACAGAAAAATCCCCAAAGATATCGAAAGCCCGATGTAGCTGAAATTGAAGAGGTAAAAAATATTATCCTTTGTAAGCCATAATGTAATTGCAACAGCTTCCATGGCAAATACAATCAAGGCTGCCTCGGTTTTCGCCGTGTCAGCCAGATATGCCAATATTCTGTCCAAGCCGTAGCGCCGCTTGGCAATGCCGTTGCGGCTCTCCACAATGTTGCGGTCACAGCTG